>NZ_CP010407.1:6753809-7055714 GCF_000830005.1 Streptomyces vietnamensis
GAGACCGTGGAGGAGGAGAAGTTCTGCCACGAGCTCTTCGGCATGGGCCCGACGGACTACTTCGAGTCCACCGGCTTCCTCGGCGAGGACGTGTGGATGGCGCACTGCGTCCACATGAACGACTCCGACATCGAGGCCTTCGCCCGCACCAAGACCGGTGTCGCGCACTGCCCGTCCTCCAACGCGCGCCTCGCCGCCGGCATCGCCCGCGTACCGGACATGCTCAAGGCGGGCGTCCCCGTCGGCCTCGGCGTCGACGGCACCGCCTCCAACGAGTCCGGCGAGCTCCACACCGAGCTGCGCAACGCGCTCCTCATCAACCGACTCGGCGCCCACCGCGAGGCCGCGCTCAACGCCCGCCAGGCCCTGCGCCTCGGCACCTACGGCGGCGCCCAGGTCCTCGGCCGCGCCGACAACATCGGTTCCCTCGAGGCCGGCAAGCTCGCCGACTTCGTCCTCTGGAAGATCGACGGCCTCGGCCACTCCTCGATCGCCGACCCGGTCACCGCCATCGTCTTCGGCGCGGCGGCCCCGGTCACCGCCTCCTTCGTCAACGGCAAGCAGATCGTCGAGAACAACCGACTGCTGTTCGCCGACGAGGAGCAGATCGCGCGCGACGCGCGCGCGGAGGCGCAGCGCCTGGCCCGCATCACGGCCCAGAGCTGAACCTCCCCATGGAGTCCGACCGAGGGGGACGGCCCTCGGTCGGTCGCCGCGGACCCGAGCGGGGTCCGCGGCAGCCCGACCGGGTGGTGCCGTACGCAGAAGACGTACGGCACCACCCGGGACGGTGAAGCCCGCACCCCCACACGGGCACCCGTCCCCGCGCCGCATCCCCTCCGCGCGCACCCGCTCCACTCTCTTCACCCTGCACCGAGCCGCACCTCCTGCACTTCGCACCGCATCGCACCACCTCCCTGAACCCCTCGTCGCCGCCGACGTGTAACCGACCGGAGGAACCGCCGTGGCCGCCCAGCCCCAGGTTCGCAATGCAACCGACGCAGGCTCCGCTCCCGAAGACCTTGAGAAGCACCCGGTCGACGAGACGCTGCCCCCTCTCAAGATGCTCACCAGCGGCCTTCAGCACGTCGCCGCCATGTACGCGGGCGTCGTCGCCCCGCCCCTGATCGTCGGAGCGGCCATAGGCCTCTCCGGCACCGAGCTCACCTTCCTCACCGGCGCGAGCCTCTTCACCGCCGGACTCGCCACCTTCCTGCAGACGCTCGGGGTCTGGAAGATCGGCGCCAAGCTGCCGTTCGTCAACGGCGTCACCTTCGCCGGTGTCGCGCCGATGCTGGCGATCGTCAACACCACCGAGAACAAGGCGGACGCGCTGCCCGTGATCTTCGGCGCGATCATCGTCGCCGGACTCCTCGGCTTCGCCGCCGCCCCCTTCTTCTCCCGGCTCGTGCGGTTCTTCCCGCCGGTCGTCACCGGCTCCGTGATCACCCTCATCGGCGTCTCCCTCCTCCCGGTCGCGTTCGGCTGGGCCCAGGGGCCCAATCCCAAGGCCGAGGACTACGGTTCGACCACGTACCTCTCGCTCGCCGGCATCACGCTCGTCGTGGTCCTGCTGCTCCGCCGCTTCACCCGCGGCTTCCTCAAGCAGGTCGCGGTCCTGGTCGGTCTCGTCCTCGGCACGATCATCGCCATACCGTTCGGGGTCACCGACTTCTCCCCGGTGAAGGAGGCCGACCTCGTCGGCTTCCCGACCCCCTTCCACTTCGGCGCCCCGCAGTTCGCCCTCGCCGCGATCGTCTCCATGTGCGTGGTCATGCTGGTCTCCATGACCGAGTCGACCGCCGACATGCTGGCGCTCGGCGAGATCGTCGAGCGGCCCGCCGACGCGAAGACCATCGCGGCCGGACTGCGCGCCGACACCCTCGGCTCCGCGCTCAGCCCGCTCTTCAACGGCTTCATGTGCAGCGCCTTCGCGCAGAACATCGGCCTGGTCGCCATGACCAGGATCCGCAGCCGCTTCGTCGTCGCCTGCGGCGGCGGCTTCCTGGTCCTCTTCGGCCTCTCGCCGGTCGCCGCCTCGCTCATCTCGGTCGTGCCCCGGCCGGTCCTCGGCGGCGCGGGCGTCGTCCTCTTCGGCTCGGTCGCCGCCAGCGGCATCCAGACCCTGGTCAAGGCCGGCCTGGAGAAGGACAACAACGTGCTGATCGTGGCCGTCTCGCTGGCCGTCGGCATCATCCCGATCACCAAGCCGGAGTTCTACCACGCCTTCCCGGAGACCGCGAAGATCATCCTGGACTCCGGCATCTCCACCGGCTGCGTGGCCGCCGTCCTGCTCAACTTCGTCTTCAACCACCTGGGCCGGGGCCGCGACGCCGACGAGGTCACCGCGCCCATGGAGCCCGGCGAGGAGATCTCCGGCACCGCCGGCGCGAAGGCGGCGCACGCCCACTGAACCCGCTCATCGTCCCACCGCCCGCCCCGGTCCCCGCGCACGCCGCGAGGCCCGGGGCCGTGGTGCTGGTCAACCCCAACACCTCCACCGCCACGACCGCGATGATGACCGCCATCGCCCGCCGCACCCTGGGGCCCGCCCTCCCCGTCCGGGGCGTGACCGTCGCCCGGGGCCCGCGCATGCTCACCGACCCGGACGCCCTGCGTGCCGCCGCCCCCGAGGTCCTCGCCGCCGGCCTCCGCGCCACGACCGGGGGCGACTGCGCCGCCCTCCTCGTCGCCGCCTTCGGCGACCCGGGCCTGGCCGAGCTGCGCGCGGCGACCAGCACGACCAGCACGACGAGCACGACCAGGGCGACGAGCACGGCCGGGGCAGCCGGAGTCCGGGCTGCCGGATTCCCGGTGGTCGGAGCGACCGGAGTTCCGGCTGCCGGAGCCCCGGTCGCCGGGATCCCCGTGGTCGGCATCGGTGAGGCGGCGCTGCTGGAAGCGGCCGCCGCCGGGACCCCCTTCGGCGTCGCCACCACCACCCCGCTCCTCGCCGATGCCATCCACGCGCGCGTGACCGCCCTCGGACTCGCCGACCTGTACACCGGGATCCGCCTCACCGCCGGCACCCCCGAACGGCTCTCCGCCGACCCGGTGCTCCTCCTCGACCGGCTTGAGCGTGCCGTCCGCGCCAGTGCCGAACGGGACGGGGCCCGCGCCGTCGTCATCGGCGGCGGCCCGCTCGGCGAGGCGGCCGAGGAACTCCAGGCCCGCTGCGCGGTCCGGGTCGTCGCCCCGATCCCGGCGGCCTGCCGCGCGATCGCCCGCCTGCTGACGGCCTGACGGCCGTCGGCGGCGCTCACTGCTCCACCGCGATCCGGCGGCGGCACTCCCGGGCCAGCGAGGGGTAGGCGGCGGCGATCGCCTCGTACAACCGCCGCCGCAGCAGCCGTTCGGCCTCGCCCCGGCCGGTCTCCCCGTACAGCCCGTCGAGCAGCGCCTCGTACCGCGACAGGGCGTGCCGCAGATAGCTCACCTGCCACCGCACCAACGCCCCGGCAGGGTCCGGCCCGGGGCTCCGGGCCCCCAGCAGGTGCCGGTGCCGCACCGCCCGCCGCTCCAGTTCGGGTCGGGGCAGCAGAGGCACCTCGATGGGCTCCGCGCGGATCGCCGTCAGGACGGCGGCCCGCCGCCGCTCGGCGTGGATCCCGGAGGCCGAGGCCCGGCAGAGCGCGGCCGTCTCGGTGAACCCGGGCGTCCGCTCCACCGCCTCCACCCGGGCCAGGAGGTAGAGCCGCACGGGCGCGAGGGACCAGCGGCGCGGATCGCGCCCCTGCACGTCGGGCGTGCCGAGCAGGTCCCGCACCATCGCGTCGGTCCAGCCGCGCCGGCGCACCCCGGCGAGCGTCACATAGGTCGTACGGTCCGTCATGATCCCCCCTGATTCGACTACGGAGCGTGACGATCCCAGTGAAGCGCACCCCACTGACAGCGACCCCCTTGTCGGGTCGCCGCCGACTGTGCGATATAGGTCTGGACCTTTTCGACGGACGGAGGCCGGCCCGTGCAACGCCCCCTCGCCGCAAGCCTGTTGACCGCGCTCACGCTCGCCCTCGCCGCCTGCTCCGGCGCCGCCGCACCCGCGCCGAAGGACACCCGGGCACCCACCGCCCCCACCGGGGTCACCGCCACCGCCGGCAGCGCCGGCACCGTCCACGTCATGTGGAGCGCGGCCACCGACGACCGCGCCGTCACCGGATACGCCGTCTACCGAGAGGGCCGCAAGGTCAAGGACCTCCCCGCCACCACCCTGATGACCGACGTCGTCGGCCTCACCCCCGAGACCCGCCACCGCTTCACCGTCCGCGCCCGCGACGCCGCCGGCAACGTCTCACCCCCCAGCGCCACCGTCACCGCGACCACCCTCCCCGCCACCGCCGAGGACCACACGCCCCCCACCACCCCGACCGCCCTCCGCGTCACCGCCGACGGCAGCCGCGCCGCCACCCTCCGCTGGTCCCCGGCCCGCGACGACACCCGCGTCACCGCGTACGACGTCTACCAGGCCGACACCCGCATCCACACCGTCCCCGGCACCGCCACCACCGCCCACCTCACCGGCCTGCGCCCCGGCACCGCCTACGCCTTCACCGTCCGCGCCCGCGACGCCGCCGAGAACTCCTCCCCGGACAGCACCCCGGCCGACCTCACCACCGCCCCGTCCCCGGGAGCCCCGCCGAACACCGCCCCCCAAGATCTCACCGCCACGGCCACCAAGGGCGAGATCACCCTCACCTGGACCCCGCCGAGGACGGGCGCCCCCGTCACCCAGCACGAACTCCACCTCAACGGCCGCTTCGCCACCACCATCGTCTGGGGCACCGCCCCACCCCCCGGCCGCGCCACCTACACCTTCCCGGTCCAAGACCCCCCAGGCACCCGCTACACCGTCACCCTCCGCGCCCGGCTCCCGGACGGCACCTGGGGCGACTTCTCGGCCCCGCGGACGGTGGTGGTGCGCTGAACTCCGCGGCACCTGGCCGGAATCGCACCCTTTCGCCGGACCTGATGGCCCCTCACCCTGCGATCAGGGGATGCGACAGGCCGCTTGGGGGGCGCCGATGTCCGAGCCGATCTACGTACCCGCGCTGCCCGCCCGGTGGAGTGCGCTCACCGCGTACGAGCTGCTGACACCGGACGTACGCACGCGCGTGGCGCCTCTCTGGACGGTCCCGCCCCGCGTCGGCGGCTCCCGCACCCTGGGCACGCGCCCGTTCCACCCGCTCGATCCGGACCCGTCCGCACTCGCCTGCCACCTGCGGACCGCGCTGCGCCGACTGGTGGCCGTGCAGAGCGGTCTCCCCGCCTGGGTGGACACCTTCCACGCGGAGGACGAGCCGTGGCACCTCGTCACGGAGTTCCGGCACGGCCTGGCGGGGACCCCGCTCCGACCGGTCACCGGCGTCGAGCGGGACGTCCGGCAGCAGACGGCGTCCGCCGAGGCCGCTCGCGCGAGCGGAAACGGTCTGGGCGTCCGGGTGTTGCTGCACGCGCTCCCCGACGAGCGGATGAGGGACGAGGTCGGTGGACTCCTCGAACGGATCGGGTTCGCACACTGCCCGGTGGACCTCCTGCTCGACCTGGGAGGGGTCGACAACGAGCACCGGCCGGCAGAGAAGTGGGCGCTGCGCGCCCTCGGGCTGCTCGGCCCCCTCCACCACTGGCGGACGATCGCCGTGCTCGCCGGTTCCTTCCCCCGTACGTTCCCCGAGGGCTACGGGGCCCCGCTCGCGGAGGCCCAGCGATTCGACTGGGACCTCTGGCACATGCTCGTCGACGGACCCGAACGGCCGCGCGCCCGCGTCACCTACGGCGACTACGGAGCCGACCACACCGGAGGTGCCGACCGGCCCGGCACCGCGGGTGGCGGCTCCCCCTGGGGCGTCGTGCGCTACACCACCGACCGCACCTTCCTCCTGGGCCGGGTGCCCACCCAGGGGCCCGACCACGCGGACGCGATCCGCGCGCTCGTCCGGGAGATCGTCGAAGCGGAGGACTTCCGGGGAGCGGAGTTCAGCGAGGGGGAGCGGTGGCTCTCCTCATGCGCGGGCGGATCGGGATCCGCCGGAGCGGGCACCCCCGCCGTCTGGCTGCGGGCCGGCCACGTCCAGCACATGGCCCAGGTCGTCCGCGGCCTACGACGACACTCCTGCCCCACCGTCCTTGCCCGCCGGAACCGGCTCCCCGGAATTACCCTGGGAAGCGTGGCCGGGACCGTTCTCACCAACACCGGGCTCGACAGCTTCCTCGACGGAGCGCCCGAGCATCGTGACCCCGCGTTCGCGCGGGCCGCCGAAGCGGTCCTGGGGCTGCTGGCCCTGCGCGGCGCCGACCGGGCGACAGGGGTGCCCGAACCGACCCCGGGGCTCGTGCGGCAGCTCCTGGTCGAGGACCTGCCGACCTTCGTCTACGCGCCGCCCGACGAGCTCGCCGCCTACCCGGCCGTCCTCGGGGCGCTCGCGGCACGGTTCGACGGAGGGCGGCGCGAGCGGATCGCCGTGGTCGTCGCCGAGTCCGCGCCCGACTTCGAACGCGCCATGAACGACCCCGGCAACCTCACCTGGCACCGCTGGTACGCCTCGCTCCTGCGGACCGTCGGCGCCGACCTCGCCGACCCCGAGGACGTAAGGCGCCGCCTCGCCGCCCTCGACGGAGCGCCGCTCCCCGACGGCGTGCGCCGCGCCCACCTCATGGGGCGGACCGCCCTCGCCGACGTCCTGCTCGCCGAGGCGCTCACGCGCGCGTACGTACGGGACGCCGAGACGCCCCCGCCCGCCGGGCCGCTGCTCACCGACCACGCCGTCGCGACCGGCATCGGGCGGCTCGCCGGCGCGCTCCTGGACCGGTGGACCGCCGCCGGGCTCGCCGAACAGCTCGCCGGCCCGTACGCGCGGTTCGCGCCGGGACCCGAGGCCTTCCCGCACCTCGTCCTCGCCGACGCCCTCCTCGACGAGCACCTCGACTACTACGGGGACCCCGCCGCCCCCGTGCCCCCGCCGCCCGCGATCGAGGCCGGGCCCGTCGAGGAGGACGCCGACGCCCTCATCGCGGCCGTCGAGGAGCTCGCGGAGGAGGAGTTCGAGCCCTACGGGGGCGAGGCCCCGCACCTGCTGTACGCGGTCTACCAGCGCGGCTGCTCCGCCGATTCCGTCGCCCGCAAGGCCGCCGAGTACGAGGACTGGTCCGTCGACCCGGCCCTGGAGGACCTGCCCGTACCGGTGCCGGACGCGGCACCCGACACGTACACCACTCCGCCCGTACCGGAGCTCGTACGCCTCCTCGGCACGGCGGAGCTGAACGAGGCCGACCGGGCCCGGCTCGAAGGACCGGCCCGCGACCTCGCCGTGGTCCTCGACCGCCTCGCCGCCACCGGCCTGGTCTTCCGCGCCGGCGACGCCTTCGGGCTCACCCCGCGCGGTGCGGGCGTCGTGCGCTACCTGCTGGGGGTGCGCGGGGTCGCCGCGCCCGACGCCGCCGAGGCCGTCGCCTGGACCGCGCCGGACGTGATCGCCGCCGCCGGGGGCTGGTCGACGTCCGTCGCCGCGCGCGTACTCGCCGACTGGCTCCACGCGCGCGCGGACACCGCCGACGCCTGGTCCCAGCTGCTCGCCGCCCTCGGCACCGTCCACGCCGGCACCGCCGAGGCGGCAGCCACCCGCGGTCTCTTCGCCGTCCTGGACACGGCCGGCGCACCGCCCGAGGCCCTGCGCGGCGCCCTCCGCGACCCGGTCATCGGCGCGTACGCCCTGGAGGCCCTGCGGAAGAGGGGCGAGCCGGCGGACCCGATCCAGGTGCGGACCTCGGCCCGGGCGCTGCACGTCCTCGACGCGCTGCCCGCCAAGAAGGGGCCCCTGGAGTCCCGCCGCGCCGCCTTCGACACGGCGGCGGCCGCCTGGCCGGGCGGTTCCGCCGCCCTGGTCCGCGCGATGGCGGCGGCGGACCGGCACGAGACCGAGCGGGTCCTGCGCCCGCTCGGCATCGCTCTCCCGTGACGGTCACCGCCCCGCTCGGCATCGCTCTTCCGTGACGGTCACCGCCCCGCTCGGCATCGCGCTCCCGTGAGACCGGCGGGCGTCACCCCGTCGTGAGGTACATCCCCGACGCACCCGACCCGGCCGTGTTCTTGCAGCTCTTGTTCCCGGTCGGGGAGGCGTAGACCAGCGCCAGGCAGCGGCCCAGGCCCTGCTGGCCGTAGGCGTTGGGGTGCATCGACTCCTGGACGAGGCCCTGCGTGCTCTGGCTGTCGATCCAGCGCGCCCACTCGCTCGAAGCCGCCGACGGGGGCACGGTCGCCGTCACCTGCTTGCTGGCCTTGGCGCAGACCTCGCGGCCCTGGAGCGCGTCCCGCAGGTCCAGGAACTGCACGCCCTTCGCCGTGGCGACGCCCTTGAGGCGGTCGGCGATCTGGGGGACCAGGGAGTCGCGGGCCCAGTCGGAGTCGAGGTTCCAGAAGGGGCAGCCACCGGTGTTCGTACGGGCCCAGCCGCTCTCCGCGTACCGGTTCTCGGCGGCGCGCGGGATGGGGGAGGGGTACGACTGGAGGACGATCCGGTAGTCGGAGGCGGCGTATCCGGCGGTGGTCATGACCGCCCGGATCTCGTCGACGGACCGGCCGACGGCGGCCATCACGCCGTCGATCTTCGCGTCGACCTCGGCCTGCTGGTCGTCGTGGCAGTACGAGTACCAGACGATGTAGTCGGTCGCGCAGGTGGAGATGATGTCGGCGAAGCCGAGGTCGTTGCCGCCGATGGACAGCGCGATCAGCTTGACGTCGTTCGCGGCGGCGACGGCCGCCAGCTGGTCGGCCTGGGGCGCCTCGCCCTTGAAGGCCTGGCCGCCCTGGGAGGCGCGGAAGACGTTCTCCGTGGTCGCCCCGGAGCAGGCGAGGTTGATGAGCGAGCTCGCGATCGCGCCCGCGCTCTTCACCTCGGCGGTGTCCGAGCGGTGGCAGCCGCCGGCGGTGCTGCCGTACACCCGGGACGGGTCGTACGTGCTGCCGGTCCAGGCGCGGTCGGTGCCGTTGCGGCTGCCGGAGTTGGTGAGGCTGTTGCCGAGCCAGCGGCCGGCCTCGCCGGAGATGTAGCTGTCGCCCATGGCGACGACGGCGGTGGGGCCGGAGCCGGGGGAGGCGTGGGCGACGGGGGCGGTGAGGGAGGCGAGCCCGGCGGCGGTACACAGTGCCAGGAGTGCGCGCAGCGCACGGTGGGGGGTCGAAGGCATGGCTGTGCTCCTGCGGTATGTGGTACGCAGTGACGAGGGGACAGCCGCCGGCCGGTGGCATGGCGGAATCTCGCACGGCGTGGCTTGTTACCGCTAGGTAGCTGCATATCTCGGTTGCGTCACGTCGTCTGTGCGGTCACAGGAACGGAGACAGGGCCTCTTCCCGGTGCTGTGCGACACCGGGAAGAGGCCCTGCTCAGGTTGCTGTCGGCGGCTGTGCGGGCAGCCGAATCAGCCGTACGGGTGGGGTCAGCCGACCAGCTGCTCGTACGCGGGAAGCGTCAGGAAGTCCGCGTAGTCCGCGTCGAGGGAGACGTGCAGGAGCAGGTCGTGGGCCTGCTGCCACTTGCCGGCCGCGAAGGCCTCGTCGCCGATCTCGGCGCGGATCGCGGCCAGCTCCTCGGCGGCGACCTTGCGGGCCAGCTCCGGGGTGGCGGTCTCGCCGTTCTCGAACACGACGCCCGCGTTGATCCACTGCCAGATCTGGGAGCGGGAGATCTCGGCCGTGGCCGCGTCCTCCATCAGGTTGAAGATGGCGACGGCGCCGAGGCCGCGCAGCCACGCCTCGATGTAGCGGATGCCGACCTGGACGGCGTTGCGCAGGCCGTCGTACGTCGGCTTCGCGTCGAGCGAGTCGATGGCGATGAGGTCGCCGGGCGCGACGGAGACGTCCTCGCGGAGGCGGTCCTTCTGGTTCGGCTTCTCGCCGAGGACGGCGTCGAAGGAGGCCATCGCGATCGGGACCAGGTCGGGGTGGGCGACCCAGGAGCCGTCGAAGCCGTCGCCGGCCTCGCGGTCCTTGTCGGCCTTGACCTTCTCGAACGCGACCTTGTTGACCTCGGCGTCCTTGCGGGACGGGATGAAGGCCGCCATGCCGCCGATCGCGTGCGCGCCGCGCTTGTGGCAGGTGCGGACGAGGAGTTCGGTGTACGCGCGCATGAACGGGGCCGTCATCGTGACCGCGTTGCGGTCCGGAAGGACGAACTTGGCTCCGCCGTCACGGAAGTTCTTGACGATGGAGAAGAGGTAGTCCCAGCGGCCCGCGTTCAGTCCCGCGGCGTGGTCGCGGAGCTCGTAGAGGATCTCCTCCATCTCGTACGCGGCCGTGATGGTCTCGATGAGGACCGTGGCGCGGACGGTGCCCTGCGGGATGCCGACGTAGTCCTGGGCGAAGACGAAGATGTCGTTCCAGAGGCGGGCCTCCAGGTGCGACTCCGTCTTCGGGAGGTAGAAGTACGGGCCCTTGCCGAGGTCGATCAGACGCTGGGCGTTGTGGAAGAAGTAGAGGCCGAAGTCGACGAGCGCGCCGGGCACCGGGCGTCCGTCGAAGGTGAGGTGACGCTCCTCCAGGTGCCAGCCGCGCGGCCGCATGACGACCGTGGCGAGCTGGTCGGCCGGCTTCAGGGCATACGACTTGCCCGACTTCGGGTCCGTGAAGTCGATCTTCCGGGTGTACGCGTCGATCAGGTTGACCTGACCCAGGACCACGTTCTCCCAGGTGGGCGCGGAGGCGTCCTCGAAGTCGGCGAGCCAGACCTTCGCGCCGGAGTTGAGCGCGTTGATCGTCATCTTGCGGTCGGTCGGGCCGGTGATCTCGACGCGGCGGTCGTTCAGGGCCGCCGGGGCCGGCGCGACCTTCCAGGAGTCGTCGGCGCGGATCGCGGCGGTCTCCGGAAGGAAGTCCAGGGTGGACGTACGGGCGATCTCGGCGCGACGCTCCGCTCGGCGGGCGAGGAGCTCGTCCCGGCGCGGGGTGAACCGCCGGTGCAGTTCGGCGACGAAGGCCAGGGCGGCCTCGGTGAGCACCTCCTCCTGACGCGGGAGGGGCTCGGCATCGACGACGGCCAGGGGGGACGGCGCTGGTGCGGACATGAACTGTCACTTCCTTCAGCGGACTTCACGGGCGGTGCCAGGCGGCCGCCGGGCGTCACGGGACGGCACTGAGTGCCGCAGGCGCCGAGATACGGCCGCGAGAGCCCTCTGCACGAACAAGGGCTTCTGAAGAGTGGATACTAGTTTCCTCATGGTGGAAGTTCAATGGTTTGTTGATGTCGAGATTCTCTGGATCGACAGAACATGGCGCTCAGTGCCATCCCGTTCACTCCAGGTGCGACAGATCCGCCTCCGTGTCGATGTCGTAGGGCTCGGCCACATCCGAACAGTCCACCAGCGTGATCGCATCCCGGTGCGCCGCCAGATAGTCCCGCGCGCCCCGGTCACCCACCGCCCCCTCGGCGATCCCCGCCCAGCGGTCCGCGCCGAACAGCACCGGATGGCCCCGCTTCCCCTCGTACGAGGCCGCCACCAGCGAATCCCGTGAGCCGTACGCCGCCCGGACCCGGGCCACGGCCTCCGCCCCGATCCCCGGCTGATCGACCAGGAACACGAGCGCCGCGTCCACGCCCCGCGGATCGGCGGCCAGCGAACCGAGCCCGACCCGCAGCGAGGCCCCCATTCCCTCCGCCCACTCCGGGTTGTCCACGAGTACGCACCCGGGCAGCTCCGCCCGCTCCCGTACGACCTCGGCCGACGCCCCGAGCACCACGTGCACCACCTCGCACCCGGCCGCGCGCAACACCCCCACGGCATGCTCGACCAGCGGCCGCCCCCGATGCGGGAGCAAGGCCTTGGGCCGCCCCCCGAGCCGCCTCCCACCCCCGGCGGCGAGCAGCAGTCCGGCGACGACGGGGGTTCGATCACGTGTCGTTGTCATGGGGACTGCATACCTCATGAGACGGAATCACACGGTCGCCTGAATTCCGCCCACCAAGGGTGGCGCGGGGGGTGGCGAAGGAGTTAACTGACCCCCACTCACGGCGCCCGACCGCCGACCGGGGGGGGTCGGCTCGGAGTGTTCGGAGTGTCCGGAGTGTTCGTCGTACGGAGTTCTGCGCACAGTGTTGTGCGGGGGGAGAACCATGTTGCGAAGCGTGGGGCAGAGGCGAGTGACCGGCGAGGGCATGGACCCCAGGGTGGCCGAACTGCGGTCCGCCGTCTCCCGGCTCCGGCGCGAACTGGCCGCGCTCCGGGTCGATTTCGCCGACCGCGGCATCGCCGAGGACGAGCTCGCCGCCCTCGACGCCATGGCGCTCAGCGGCGACCCCGAGGTGCGGCGGCTGCGCCGCTCGCTGCTGCTCGTCGCGGGCTGCGTCGGCTCCGTCAGCGCCCTCGCCGAGGCGCTCGCCGGGGTCCGGCGCGCGGTCGAGCTCTTCGGTCCCCCGCAGCCCGGGCAGTAGACCGGCGGCCGGCCTCTGACCGGCCCCCGGAGGCCCCTCCGGAGCGGGACCTTCGGGTACCCGGGAGGGGTTTGCAGGGCCCTGTGCGATGGCCGAACCGGAGAGAAAGCTTCCATCCTGAAGGCAGGCCCGTTCCGGCGGGCCCGACCGGAAGGTGGTGGTGGACGTGGAGGCCACGGGTGACGAGTTGCCGCGGGGCGCCCCGGTTCCCGGCGGTCCCGACCCGCTGGGAGACCCGTATCTGCGGACACGATTCGCCCTGCCGAGCCGCCCCGGCACGTTCCTGCGCCGTGACCGGCTGGTCGAGCACCTCGAACAGGCCCTGCTGACCCCGCTGACCGTGGTCAACGGCAGTGCGGGGGCCGGCAAGACCCTCCTGGTCGCCGACTGGGCCGCGAACCTGGGGCGGCCGGTCGCCTGGCTCGCCCTCGATGCGGCGGTCGAGGGTCCGGGGATGTTCTGGGCCCATCTGCTCCAGTCCCTGAACGCCGCCGGTGTACCGGCGCCCACCGCCGTCGGCTTCCCCGCCGACGCGACGCGGGTCCCCCACACGCTCCTGAGCCGACTCGCCTGGGCACTCGCCGGGCGCGACCGGCCCGTCACCGTGGTCATCGACGAGTTCGAGCGGATGACCGACCCCGAGGTCGGGCGGCAGCTGGAGTTCGTCCTGCGGCACGCGAGGCCGGGACTGCGCCTCGTCCTCGTCAGCCGTACCGAACCCCTCCTCCCGCTCCACCGCTACCGCCTCGCCGGTGAGATGACCGAGATCCGGGACGCCGAGCTGGCCTTCACCACCGAGGAGGCGGTCGACCTCCTCGAACTGCACGGGCTGTCACTGTCCGTCCCGGTGGCACGGGCGCTGGTGGAGCGCACCCGGGGATGGGCGGCCGGCCTCCGGCTGAGCGCCCTGGCCGCGCGGTCGACCCCGGATCCCGAGCGCTATCTGAAGGAGTTCGAGGCGGGGCGCAGCACGATCGCCGACTTCCTGCTGGCCGAGGTGCTGGAACGGCAGACACCGGAGACGCAGGACCTGCTGCTGCGGATCAGCGTGCTGGACCGCTTCTGCCCCGAGCTGGCGGACGAGCTGACCCGGCGGCGCGACGCCGCGACGATCCTGGCCGCGCTGCACCGCGCCAACGCCTTCGTCGAGGACTTCGGGCAGGGCTGGTACCGGCTCCACCCGTTGTTCCGGGAGATCCTCCGGGCCCATCTGCGCCAACGCGCCCCCGGCCTCGAGCAGGAGCTGCACCGGCGCGCCGCGCACTGGCTGCGGCGCTTCGGCACGCTCCCCGAGATGCTGGCGCACGGCGCCGCCGCCCAGGACTGGACGTACATGGCCCGGGCCCTGGTCGAGGACCTGGCGATCGGACAGCTCTTCACCGGCCTCGGCTCCGTGGAGCCGGCGGACTGGTTCGCCGGGATGGAGGGAGAGGCGCCCGACCCGTCCCTGAACCTCGTCCGCGCCGCGTGCGAGCTGTCCCGCCCGGCTCTCGACGGCGGCCTGGCGCACCTGCGCCGCGCGGCGGAACAACTGGCGGCCGACGACCGCGGCTCCCCGGCGGCCCTGCTGAGCTGCGCCCTGCTCGAGGCGCTCGCCGGACGGCTGGCCGGCTCGGCGCACCAGGCCGAGCGCGCCACCCGGGCGGCCCGACGGCTGATGCCGCAGCTGCCCTCCCGGCTGCTGGACGGGCACCCGGAACTCACCGCCCTCCTGCTGACCCACGTGGGCTCCGCGCGGCTGTGGGCCGGACACCGCGACGAGGCCCGGGCCGCCCTCACCGCGGTGACCCGCGGTCCCCGTACGGCGTCCACGGTCCTCCCGCGGATGGAGGCGCTGGAACACCTGGCGCTCGTCGAGCACCTCGACGGCCGGCCGAGCGCGGCGGAACGCAAGGTCTTCGCGATGACGGCCGAGGCCGAGCGGTACGGCCTCGCCCAGCCGTCGGGTTCCGGGCTCGGACAGCTGGTGCTCGCCGCGGTCGCCCTCGACCGGGACGAGGCGGACCGTGCCGAGGCCCTCCTCGCCCGGACGTCCGACCAGCCGCCGCCGGACCCGGTGACGGCCGCCGTCAGGCGGGCCGTGACGGCCGGCGTGCTCCTGGCCCGGGGCCGTACGCGGGAGGCGCTGGCCGTCGCGGCCCGGCCCGTCCCCGCCGCCGAGGCATCGCCCTGGGCGCAGGGCCGTGCCGCCCTGGCCGCTTCGGAAGCCCATCTGGCCGAGGGCCGCCCGGACGCGGCCGTCGAAGTCCTCCGCCAGGTCGTCGGCGAGCTGCCGGAGTGCACCGTCGGCGCGGCGCGGGCCCACCTCGCCGCCGGCGACCCCGGCACGGCCCTCCGCCTGCTCGACGGCCTCGCGGCCCACGGGAGCGCCGGCCCGGGGGTGCTCGTACCGGCCGCGTTGGTACGGGCACAGGCGGCGGCGCTGGAGGGGGACACCGCCACCGCCCGCAGGATGGTCGCCCAGGCCCTCGCCGAGGGGCGCCGCGAGGAGCTCAGGCGCGCCTTCCGGGCCGCCGGACCCTGGATCGCTCCCTTCCTGGCCGAGCCCCCGCTGCGGGCGTCGGCCGCCGGATGGCTCGTACCCGAATCCGAGTCGTACGGCGGGACGGAGCGGGACGGACGCGGAACCGGGCCGGGCGCGCCGGTGGAGCAGCTCAGCGGACGGGAGCGGGAGGTCCTGGAGCGGCTCGCCCGGGCGATGTCGACCGAGGACATCGCCGCCGACCTGTTCGTGTCCGTGAACACGGTGAAGACCCACCTCAAGAGCGCCTACCGGAAGCTGTCGGTGCACCGGCGCAACGACGCCGTCCGCCGTGCCCGCGAGCTGCGGCTGCTGTGACCGGACGCCGGGCACCGCGGGGCGCACCCGTCCCGCGGCCCTCCCTCACCCGCGCCGGGTGAGGCGGACGGTGACCGTTTCGGATGTGATGGCGGCGAGGGTGGACTCGACCTTCCGCTGCCGCCGACACCGGCGGCCGAGCCCGGCGAGGTGGCGACCGTGAAGAAGTGGCGCGCTCTGATCGTGCTGGGGACGGCCCAGTTCCTGATGGTGCTCGACACCGCCGTCATGAACGTCTCCATCAGCCAGCTGGTCGAGGACTTCGACACCGAGGTGACCGCCATCCAGGCCGTCATCACCCTGTACGCCCTGGTCATGGCCGCCTTCATGATCATCGGAGGCAGGATCGGGGACATCCTGGGCCGTCGCCGCGTCTTCCTGATCGGCATGACCGTCTACGGCGTCGGATCGGCCCTGACCGCCGTGGCGCCCCGTCTGTGGGTCCTGGCCCTGGGATGGTCGGTCATCGAGGGGCTCGGCGCCGCCCTGGTGCTGCCGTCCATGGCGGCCCTCGTCGCCGAGTCCTACCGGGGCCGCGACCGCTCTGTCGCGTACGGCGTCGTCGGGGGCCTGGCCGGTGCCGGCATCGCGGTCGGCCCGCTGCTCGGCGGCTGGGTGACGACGTACCTCACCTGGCGCCTGGTCTTCGCGGGCGAGGTCGTGGTGGTGCTGGCCGTGCTGCTCCTGCGGCGGGCGGTCCCGGAGACGCCCCGGCCGAGCCGGCGCCCCGGTCTGGACGTCGTCGGTGCCGTGCTGTCGGCGGCCGGTCTGGGCCTCGGCGTGCTCGGCGTGCTGCAGAGCAGCAGCTGGGGATGGGTGGAGCCGCGCAACCCGCCCTTCACCGTCTTCGGCTTCGCCCCCACGCTGTTCGTGGTCGGGGCCGGTGTGGTGGTCCTCTTCCTCTTCCGGGTCTGGGAGGAGCGGCGGGAGGCCGCCGGCGCCGACCCCCTGGTCCATCTGGCCCTGTTCCACAAGCCCCCGCTGCGCTCGGGGCTGATGACCCTGCTGAGCCAGAACCTCATCCTGCTGGGGCTGTTCTTCACCATCCCGCTCTATCTGCAGGTGGTGCAGGGGCTCGACGCCTTCGAGACGGGACTGCGGCTGCTGCCGGTCTCCGTCACCATGCTCGCGGCCTCCCTTGGCGCGGCGAAGCTCGGACGCAGGCTGGGACCGAAGCGGATCGTACGGATGGCCCTGGTGCTGCTCCTCGCCGCCATCGCCTGGCTCCTCGGCACCATCGACCCGGTCATCGACGACAGCCAGTTCTTCGCGGCCATGGCGCTCCTCGGCCTGGGCATGGGGCTGCTCGCCTCGCAGCTCGGCAACGTCGTCCAGTCCAGCGTCGGGGAGCGGGAGCGCAGCGAGGTCGGCGGTCTGCAGTTCACCGCCCAGAACCTGGGGTCCGCGCTGGGCACGGCCCTCATCGGGTCCCTGCTGATCGGGGCCCTGGCCCAGGCCTTCACCACCCGGGTGGAGGACGACCCGAGGCTTTCGGACGAGGCGCGCCTGCAGACGAGCGTCGCACTGGAGGCCGGGATCAGCTTCGTCCCCACCGACCAGGTCCGTGCGGCGGCGGAGGACGCGGGACTTCCGCCCCAGGAGGTGGACGCCGTCACCGACTCGTACGCCTCGGCCCAGCTGGCCGGCCTCAAGGCGGCCATCCTCGCGACCGGGGGCATCACCCTGGCGAGCTTCCTGGTGACGCGCGGCCTCCCCGGTGCGGGCGGGGCCACCGGTGCGGAAGGGGCCACGGGCGCAAATGGGGTCGCTGGTACGGGTGGGGACACCGGTACGGGCGGGGCCGCGGCGGACGGCCCCGCGGGTGCGGGCCGCCGCCGCGACACCGAAGGTCCCGCGCCGTCGGAGCCCGGTTCCGAGGGCCCCTGAGTCACCCGCGCAGGGTGAGGCAGCCGGAGACGCGCAGACGGACCATCGCATCAGGGCCCGACCGGCCCTGTGACAGCCACCCCCACCACGGGAAGGGCAGATCATGCAGTACGAGATCCGGATCGACGGGCTCATGTCGGAGACGCTGATCGGATCCTTCCCCGAGCTGGAGCACGTGATGATCTCCGGCCAGACGGTGCTGTACGGCCCTCTCGTGGACGAGGCCCACCTCTACGGCCTGCTGGCCCGCTTCCAGTCCCTCGGACTGCACGTGGTGGAACTGCGGCGGCTGCCGGAATGACCGAGACGGACCCCGGCGGAAGCCCGGCGGGAGAAGGAACCGGAAACGGAGCCGAGACATGGACGCACAGATGTACCTCGCCTACGACTATCCGCTGCTGAGCATGTTCTGGACCATGCTGTGGTTCTTCCTGTGGATCCTGTGGTTCATCCTGCTCTTCCGGATCATCGGTGACATCTTCCGCGACGACGCCCTGGGCGGCTGGGGCAAGGCCGGCTGGATGGCGTTCGTCATCCTGCTGCCGTTCCTCGGCGTGCTCGTCTACGTGATCGCCCGCGGCAAGAGCATGGGCCGCCGCGAGATCGACCACGCCCGCGAGAAGCAGCAGGCCTTCGACGCCTACGTCCGCGAGACCGCCGGCGGCGGCAGCAGGCCCAGCCGGGCCGAGGAACTCCACCGGCTCGCCGACCTCCGCACCCGGGGCGACATCAGCGAGGAGGAGTTCCAGCGGGCCAAGGCCCTCGTCCTGAACGACGACCGTCCGTCCACCCCCGCCGGCACCACCACGGCCCCTCAGTGAGACGGGCCGGGGAGAAGGAGAGACCGAGATGAACGCCACGCACACCGCTCCCGCGTCATCGGCGAAGTACGCCTGGGCCGGAGGCCTGCGGATGTTCGCCGCCGTCATGCTCTTCCTCGCGGGACTGCTCGGCATCTTCCGCGGGATCATGGCCATCGCCGAGGACGAGGTCTTCGTCACCACGCGCAACTACGTCTTCCAGTTCGACCTCACCGGTTGGGGCTGGGTCCATCTGGGCCTGGGCATCGTCGCCGTGCTGGTCAGCTTCGGACTCTTCGCGGCGGCAGCCTGGGCGCGGTACACCGGCATCGGCATCGCCGCGCTCGTGATCATCGCCAACTTCCTGTCGCTGCCGTACTACCCGTGGTGGTCCGTCATCGTGATCGTGATGTCCGGGTTCATCATCTGGGCCCTGTGCGTCGACCGGGGCGAGGACGTCGTCGGTCGTCCCACCGACGGGAGGCTGCCGTGAAGGACCTCAAGTTCGAGCAGAAGAGCTCCCTGACCCGTACCGAGGCCGCCGACCAGCTGGAGGCGCTCGCCGACGCGCTCAGGGCGGGTGAGGAGGCCGAGGTTCCGCTGGGCACCGGCGTACTGAGCCTGCGGGTCCCGGAAGAACTCCGCAGCGAGGTGGAGTTCGAGGTCGACGACGGCGAGATCGAGCTGGAGATCGAGCTGAAGTGGCGGACGGGCTCCGGCTCGCGCGACACGGCCGCCCCCGAGGGGAAGGCCGACGAGGCGGAGGCGCCCGAACCGGAGCCCGAGCAGAAGATCAGACCCGAGCCGAAGACCAGGCCCGGGACGAAGAGGGCCGAGGCGAAGAAGACCGAGGCGGGGAAGAAGGCCGAGGCCGGGAGCGCGTCGCCCGCACCCGCCGCCCGGAGACGGAAGGCCACGTCACCGGCCAAGTCCAGGCGCACCGCCGCGAAGGCCGCGTGAGCCGGTCCCCGCTCGGGGTCGGGGTTCTCGTTTCACCCGCTTGACCTGGCTGCCGTGCCGGTGCGGCCGGGCACGAGTTGGGTGGGAACCCCGACCCCCGAGAAGGGTGACCGCCATGTACGAGATGCACATCGCGCCCGACGACTCCAGCGGACTCCTGGTCTGGCACGTGATCGCCAAACAGGCGGACAACAGCCTCTGCGGTCAGGCCGTCGACCGTGGCGCGGACGGGATGCGGACGGACCGGCACTGTCTGTCGTGCATGCGGTCCTTCCAGGAGCTGATGGCCGCGCGGGCCGACTCGTCGGCCGGGGGCCGGCCCGACGGCCTCACCGTCTGATCAGCCGGCGCGCCGTCGCCGCCGCCACCGCCGCCGTGCGCGAGTCCACGCCCAGCTTCGCGAAGATGTGCACCAGGTGGGACTTCACGGTCGCCTGGCTCAGGAAAAGGGCCTTGCTGATCTGCTGGTTCGACAGGCCCTCGCCCACCAGCTGGAGGACCTCCAGCTCCCGCTTGGTCAGGGCCTCCGCCGGGGTCCGCATCCGGTCCATCAGCCGGTGCGCCACCGCCGGTGCGAGGGCCGACTGCCCGGCCGCCGCCGTCCGGACCGCCGCCGCCAGCTCCTCCGGCGGCGCGTCCTTCAGGAGGTAGCCGGAGGCGCCCGCCTCCACCGCCGCCAGGATGTCCGCGTCCGTGTCGTACGTCGTCAGGACCAGCACCTTCGGCCCGCCCGGGACCGCCGTGATCGCCGCCGTCGCCTCCGAGCCGTGCATCCCGGCACCGAACTGCAGGTCCATCAGGACCACGTCCACATCGCCGGCGGCGGCCAGCTCCACCGCGCGCTCGGCCGTGGCCGCCTCCGCGACCACCGCGAAGTCCGGCTCGGTGTCGAGGACCGCGCGCAGGCCCGCCCGTACCACCGGGTGGTCGTCGGCGAGGAGGAGTCGGATGGTCATGCTTCAGGCTCCAGCGGGGAGGGGAAGGGAGACGGCGACGGCGGTGCCCTGGCCGGGCGCCGCCTCGACGGTGAACGTGCCGCCCAGCGACTCCGCCCGCGAGCGCATCGCCGGAAGCCCGAAACCGCCGTCGGACGAGGGGCGTACGGAAGCGGGGTCGAAGCCCAGGCCGTCGTCGACCACGTCCAGGGTCACCGACGCGTCCATGAAGGAGAGGGTGATCTCGGCCCGCGAGGCCGCCGCGTGCCGCACCGTGTTCGCGAGCGCCGACTGCGCGATCCGCAGCAGCGCCACCTCGTACGGGGTCGGCAGCTCCACCGGCGTGCCGCTCACCGAGAAGCGGACCCGGGGCCCCGGCGCTCCGCCCGGCTCGCACAGGCGCTCCAGGGCCCCCGCGAGGGAGCCGTGCTCCAGGTCCGGCGGCGTGAGCGCCCGGACGAAGCGCCGGGCCTCCGCCAGGTTGTCCTGCGCCGCCTCGCGCGCCCGGCCGATGTGGCCCGCGGCGGGGGAGTCCGGCGGAAGCTGCCGCTCGGCCGCCCGCAGCAGCAGCTGGATCGACGACAGGCCCTGCGCGAGCGTGTCGTGGATCTCCCGCGCGAGCCGCTCCCGCTCGGCGAGCGTCCCCGCGTGCCGCTCCGCCGCCGCCAGCTCCGCCCGCGTCTCGATCAGCTCCTCGATGAGCCGGCGCCGCCGCTCGCTCTCCCGGTACAGGGCCTCGTAGCCGAGGACCGTCGCCACCGCGACCGCCGCACCGAGCAGCGGCCCGATGAAGACCCCCGGATTGAGCGGGGCGCCGTGCCCCACGTACGAGAGGATCGCCGCGCCCGCCGTCAGCACCACGGTCGGCAGCGACCAGCGCACCGGCAGCAGGTGCAGCTGGAGGAAGTACAGCGGGAAGGCAAGCCAGAGCGCCTCCGGCGTGAGCCAGAGCAGCACGAGCCAGGACGCTCCGAGGACCGCCAGCCACACCGCGGCGGCCCGCTGCGAGCCCCGCACGGACGGCAGGTACGAGCCCGCCGCGTAGACCGCGCCCATGGCCACCGCCATCACCGTCCCGGCGGTCGAGTCCGCCCGTACCGCCGCCAGGACGAGCAGGCCCGCCATGAGGAGGTGCAGGCAGAGGCGCAGGGCGCGGAGAACGGGGGTGAGGGAGCGGGGATCCATGATTCCTCCAGCGTAGACAGCGGGAGACAATCCGGACTCAACCGAAAGTTTGATTGCGGAGCCATCCGTGGCGCGATGCCCGCGGGGCCCTCGCCGACCACTCTGGTCAGCATGTTCGTGGCATGGAGAGACCTGAGATTCGCCAAGGGGCGTTTCACCCTCATGGGCACCGTGATCGTGCTGATCACCCTGCTCGTGGGACTGCTGTCCGGGCTGACCGCCGGACTCGCGCGAGAGAACATCTCCGCGATCACCGGCCTGCCCGCCGACCGGCTGGCCTTCGCGGCGCCGCCGTCCGGGCAGTCGGCCTCCTTCACCAACTCGACGGTGACGGAGGAGCAGTGGCGCGGGTGGGCGGAGCGGCCCGGCGTGACGGAGGCCGACCCGCTCGGCATCCGTACCCTCAACGCCGCCGCCGGGGACCGCACCGCCGCCGTCTCCGCCTTCGGCACGGAACCGGACGCGGGCCTCGCCCCCGCAACCGTCGGCGCGGGCAAGGCCGTCCTGTCCGAGTCGGCGGCGGAGGAGCTGGCAGTGAAGGCCGGCGACACCGTCCGCCTCGGCCCGCTCGAGGTTACCGTCGCCGCGGTCTCCGGCGACGCCTCGTACAGCCACACCCCCGTGGTGTGGACCTCCCTCGACGACTGGCAGAAGCTCGGCCACAGCGGCCCCGCCTCGCGGGAGGAAGCCACCGTCATCGCGCTCAGCGGCGGCGACGACGTCGACTGGGCGGCCGGCGACAAGGCCGCCGGCACCGAGGCCCGCACCCTCGACGGGGCGCTCACCGCCATAGGGTCCTACCAGTCCGAGAACGGCTCGCTGCAGCTGATGCGCGGCTTCCTCTTCGCCATCTCCGCGCTCGTCATAGGAGCCTTCTTCACCGTCTGGACCATCCAGCGCAGCGGTGACGTCGCCGTCCTCAAGGCGCTCGGCGCCTCCACCCCGTACCTCCTCAAGGACGCCCTCGGGCAGGCCGTCCTCATGCTCACCGCCGGCACCGGGCTCGGCACCGCCCTCGCGGTCGGCATCGGCGCCCTCGTCAGCGGCGGGAACGTGCCCTTCGTCCTCGAACCGCTCACCGTCCTCGGCCCGGCCGCCGTGATCGTCGTCCTCGGTGTCCTCGGCGCCGCCCTGTCCATCCGGCGGATCACCGCCGTCGACCCCCTCACCGCCCTCGGGAGCGCCCGATGAGCCTCGTCCTCGACGCCGTCACCCTCACCTACCCCGACGGCGACGGCCGGCTCACCGCCCTCGACGCCGTCTCCCTCACCGTCCCCGCCGGTACGCTCACGGCCGTCGTCGGCCCGTCCGGCTCCGGCAAGTCCAGCCTCCTCGCGGTCGCCGCCACCCTGGTGACCCCGGACTCGGGGCGGGTCGTCGTCGCCGGTACGGAGACGGGGAAGCTCACCGCCGCCGCCAAGGCGGAGCTGCGGCGCGAGCACATCGGGATCGTCTTCCAGCAGCCGAACCTGCTGCCCTCGCTGAGCGCGGTGGAGCAGCTCCAGGTGATGGCCCATCTGTCGGGGCGGCCGCCGAAGTCCGTACGCGACCGGGCGCGGGACCTCCTCGACGCGGTGGGCCTCGCGGACCAGGCGCACCGGCGGCCGCACCAGCTGTCGGGCGGCCAGCGGCAGCGCGTGAACATCGCGCGGGCGCTGATGAACGAGCCGTCCGTGCTCCTGGTCGACGAGCCGACGAGCGCCCTGGACCACGAGCGGGGGGCGGCGGTCATGGACCTCCTGGCCACGCTGACGGCCGAGCGGGGGACGGCGACGGTCCTCGTCACCCACGACCGCACGCACCTGGCCCGCACCGACCACACCGTGACGGTGCAGGACGGGCGGCTGGCGGAGTCGGTCGACGCCTGAACCGCCCGGTGCGCCCGGTCCGTCCGACGGACCGGGCGCACCGGGAGCGGGTCCGCGGGGTCGGGCCTCGACCGCATGGTCGAGGCCCGACCCCGCGTCGGTCTCAGCCCTGGTGGTTGCCCGCGGTGTTCGCCAGGGCCGCCGACAGCTCGCGGGCCACTTCCTGGAGGATCGGGACGATCTTCTCCGTGGCCGCCTCGGTGACCCGGCCCGCCGGGCCCGAGATGGAGATGGCCGCCGCGGTGGGGGAGTCCGGTACGGAGACCGCGAGGCAGCGGACTCCTATCTCCTGCTCGTTGTCGTCGACCGCGTACCCCGTCTCGCGGACCGCGACGAGCGCGTCGAGGAAGCCTTCCGGGGTGGTGATGGTCTTCTCGGTCGCGGCCGGCATGCCGGTGCGGGCGAGCAGCGCGCGCACCTCCTCCGCCGGGGTGTACGCGAGGAGCGCCTTGCCGACGCCGGTCGAGTGCGGCAGGACCCGGCGGCCGACCTCGGTGAACATGCGCATCGAGTGCTTGGACGGCACCTGCGCCACGTACACGATCTCGTCGCCGTCGAGCAGCGCCATGTTCGCGGTCTCGCCGGTCTCCTCGACGAGCCGCGCCAGGTAGGGGCGGGCCCAGGTGCCGAGGAGGCGGGAGGCGGACTCGCCGAGCCGGATGAGCCGGGGGCCGAGCGCGTACCGGCGGTTGGGCTGCTGGCGCACGTAGCCGCAGGCGACGAGGGTGCGCATCAGGCGGTGGATGGTGGGGAGCGGGAGTCCGCTGCTGGCGGAGAGCTCGCTCAGCCCGACCTCGCCCCCGGCGTCGGCCATCCGCTCCAGGAGGTCGAAGGCGCGCTCAAGGGACTGGACGCCCCCGCTCGCGGCGGGCTTGGCGGCGTCGGTGGTGCTGGCGCTGGACGTCGGCACGTCAACGGTCCTTTCGGGGCAGGCGGGCAAGGCAGCAGCCTACCGGGCCGCCGGCCGGGGCACACGGTCCCGGTACCGGCGTCAGCGCCGGTCAGGGGGTGTTTGTCCGGTGTCGATGACGGCCCGGAGCGATCCGGGTCTGGCCCGCATGTGCGGAGCTACGTTCTACTGTACGGAATTTCCATTCCACTTTGTGGAAACATCCAAGTCGGGTTCGCCGACGGCCGATGCTGGAAGTGTGCCCTTGACGACCCGTCGCCCGGAAGTGAAGACTCCTTTTCAACAGTTCGTTGAAATTCCCGTTGAAGTGCATGAAGAAGGGGTACGGGTGGACGTCAACCTGGTCCTGCGTTCGACACGCGTCATCACCCCCGAGGGGACGCGACCGGCGTCGATCGCCGTCTCCGGCGGGACGATCGCGGCCGTGCTGCCGTACGACGCCGAGGTGCCCGCCGGCGCCCGCCTCGAGGACGTCGGCGACGACGTCGTCCTGCCCGGACTCGTCGACACCCACGTGCACGTGAACGACCCCGGTCGCACCGAGTGGGAGGGCTTCTGGACCGCCACCCGCGCCGCCGCGGCCGGCGGCATCACCACCCTGCTCGACATGCCGCTCAACTCGCTGCCCCCGACCACCACCGTGCAGCACCTGCGCGTCAAGCAGGAGGTCGCCCGCAGCAAGGCCCACATCGACGTCGGCTTCTGGGGCGGCGCCCTGCCCGACAACGTCAAGGACCTGCGCCCCCTCCACGACGCCGGCGTCTTCGGCTTCAAGTGCTTCCTGTCCCCCTCCGGGGTGGAGGAGTTCCCCGAGCTCGACCAGGAGCAGCTGGCCACCTCGCTGGCGGAGATCGCCGGCTTCGACGGCCTGATGATCGTGCACGCCGAGGACCCCCACCACCTGGCGGCCGCCCCGCAGCGCTCCGGCGGCGCGTACGCCGACTTCCTGGCCTCCCGCCCCCGGGACGCCGAGAACACGGCCATCGAGAACCTGATCAACCAGGCCCGCCGGCTCAACGCCCGCGTCCACGTCCTGCACCTGTCCTCCTCCGACGCGCTGCCGGCCATCGCCGCCGCCAAGGCCGAGGGCGTGAAGGTCACCGTGGAGTCCTGTCCGCACTTCCTCACGCTCACCGCCGAGGAGATCCCGGACGGGGCCACCGAGTTCAAGTGCTGCCCGCCCATCCGCGAGGCCTCGAACCAGGACGCCCTGTGGCAGGGGCTCGCGGACGGCACGATCGACTGCATCGTCTCCGACCACTCCCCGTCCACCGCCGACCTGAAGACCCCGGACTTCGCCTCCGCCTGGGGCGGCATCTCCTCCCTCCAGCTGGGCCTGCCCGCCATCTGGACCGAGGCCCGCCGCCGCGGCCACTCCCTGGAGGACGTCGTCCGCTGGATGTCCGAGGGCCCGGCCCGGCTCGCCGGACTGACCCGCAAGGGCGCCATCGAGGCCGGCCGCGACGCCGACTTCGCCGTCCTCGCCCCGGACGCCACCTTCACCGTCGACCCGGCCGACCTCCAGCACCGCAACCGGATCACCGCCTACGCGGGCAAGACCCTCGACGGCGTCGTCACCTCCACCTGGCTGCGCGGCGAGAAGATCGCCGACCACGGCACCCTCACCGAGCCCACCGGCCGCCTCCTCGAAAGGAACAACTGACGTGTCCATACCGAGCTTCACCGGTGACGCGAGCCCTTACGGCGGCGGCGACCCGTACGCCGACTACCGCACGGCCGACTTCCCCTTCACCCAGTACGCGGACCTCGCGGACCGGCGTCTGGGCGCGGGCGTCATCGCGGCCAACGACGAGTTCTTCGCCGAGCGCGAGAACCTGCTGAAGCCCGAGGCCGCCGAGTTCGACCCCGAGCACTTCGGCCACAAGGGCAAGATCATGGACGGCTGGGAGACCCGCCGCCGCCGTGGCGTCTCCGCCCAGCAGCCGCACCCCACCGAGGACGACCACGACTGGGCCCTCGTACGCCTCGGCGCCCCCGGCGTCGTCCGCGGCATCGTCGTCGACACCGCCCACTTCCGCGGCAACTACCCGCAGGCCGTCTCCGTCGAGGCCGCCTCCGTGCCCGGCTCGCCCTCGCCCGAGGAGCTCCTCGCCGACGACGTGAAGTGGACGACGCTCGTCCCGCGCACCGCGGTCGGCGGCCACGCCGCCAACGGCTTCGCCGTCGACGTCGAGCAGCGCTTCACGCACCTGCGCGTCAACCAGCACCCGGACGGCGGCATCGCCCGCCTCCGCGTCTACGGCGAGGTCGCCCCCGACCCGGCGTGGCTGGGCGTCCTCGGCACCTTCGACCTCGCCGCCCTGGAGAACGGCGGCCAGGTCGAGGACGCCTCGGACCGCTTCTACTCCCCGGCCACCAACACCATCCAGCCGGGCCGCTCCCGCAAGATGGACGACGGCTGGGAGACCCGCCGCCGCCGCGACAAGGGCAACGACTGGATCCGCTACGGCCTGGTCGCCGAGTCCGAGATCCGCGCCGTCGAGATCGACACCGCCTACCTCAAGGGCAACAGCGCCGGCTGGGCCGCCCTCTCCGTCGCCGCCGAGGGCTCGGAGGAGTGGACCGAGATCCTGCCCCGGACCCGCCTCCAGCCCGACACCAACCACCGGTTCGTGCTCGACACCCCGGCGGTCGGCTCCCGCGTCCGGATCGACATCTACCCGGACGGCGGCATCTCCCGCCTCCGTCTCTTCGGCTCCCTCACGGAGGCCGGTACGGCGCGGCTGACCGCCCGCCACCAGGAGCTCGGCGGCTAGCCGACTCCCCCTGAACTGGGCGGGTACGACACCCCGCCCGGCCCGCGAGGGCGCACCGGCCCGACAGCACCGGTGCGCCCTCGCGCCTCCTCTTTCTACGGGGCACGTTTCTACGGGGTCACGCGGCGTGCCCGCCGTCCACCGAGAACTCGGCGCCCGTCACGTACCGCCCGCCGGGCCCCGCCAGGAAGGCGACCATCGCCGCCACCTCGTCCGGGGTGCCGAAGCGGCCGAGCGCCGTCATGGCCGCCTGCCCCTCCGCGTACGGCCCGTCCGCCGGGTTCATGTCGGTGTCGACGGGGCCGGGGTGGACGATGTTCGCCGTGATGCCGCGCCCGCCCAGCTCCCGCGCGAGCGCCTTCGTCAGGCCGATCAGCGCGGCCTTGCTCATCGTGTAGAGGCTCCCGCCGGGGCCCGGCACCCGCTGGGTCATGCAGGTGCCGATCGTGACGATCCGCCCGCCCTCGGAGAAGCGCGCGGCGGCCGCCTGCGAGGCGAGGAAGGCCGCCCGGACGTTCACCGCGAGGACCCGGTCCACGTCCGCGAGGGAGAGCGACTCCAGCGGCCCGAGGACGCCCGCGCCGACGTTGTTCACCAGCACGTCGAGGCGGCCGAGGGCGTCCGCCGCCCACTCCACCGCACCCGCCGCGTCCCCGGCGTCGGCCGCGTCGGCCCGCAGGGGCAGCGCCCTGCGGCCGGCCGCCTCGATCCGCGCGGCGACCTCCTTGGCCCGCGCCTCGCCCTGGACGTAGGTGAAGGCCACGTCGGCGCCCTCCTGGGCCAGCCGCACCGCCGTCGCCGCACCGATCCCCCGGCTGCCACCCGTCACCAGGACCGCCGTGCCGTTCATCGTGGACATCCCGAAACCTCCGTGAGAGATACCGATTGGTTGCGGGTTCAATGAAAGTCGGCGGGGCGCCCCGACGCTGGCGGGAAACGGACACCGACCCGATCACCGATGACTTCTGCGGGGCGGTGGAGTCGGAAGGGGTGAGACACGATGGTCCGGAGAACAGAAAGGGCATCCGCCATGGCCACCCTCAGCCTCACCCAGTTCCTCACCCTCGACGGCGTCATCCAGGCCCCCGGAGGCCCCGAGGAGGACCCCAGCGGCGGCTTCGAGCACGGCGGCTGGTCCGTGCCGTTCGGCGACGAGGACTTCGGGCAGCGCATCACCGAGATCTTCGCCCGGCCGACCGCCTTCCTCCTCGGCCGCCGCACCTACGACATCTTCTCGGGCTACTGGCCCAAGCACGACGACCCCGCCGACCCCGTCGCCTCCAAGCTCAACCACCTCCCCAAGTACGTCGCCACGACCACCCTCACCTCCGCCGACTGGGAGAACACCACCCTGCTCCGCGGCGACGTCGTCAAGGAGGTCGCCGCCCTCAAGGACCGCCTCGACGGCGAGATCCAGATGCACGGCAGCGCCGGCCTCGCCCGCACGCTCCTCGACCACGATCTGATCGACACCCTTCACCTGCACGTCTTCCCCGTGGTGCTGGGCACCGGCCGCCGCCTCTTCACCGACGGGGTCCGCCCCAGCACCTTCCGCCTCGCCGACGCGCGCACCACCGCCGCGGGCGTCGCCCTCCACACGTACGAGCTGGCCGGTCGCCCCATCTACGGCAGCTACTGATCCGTACCGCAGGAATGGTGTAGCCACCACGGGTCCGCCCCGGTTACGGTGATCGCTCCGAGTGCGAGCCGTCGAAGTCTCCACCCCACCTCAAGAGTTGGAGAACCGGCCCGCGATGTCCGCTTCGTCGATCGCCGCACCCGTACCCCTCGGCGCCCCGCGCCGCGCCTGGCTCACCGACCTGCCCGTCCTGCTCGTCGCCGTCGTCTGGGGCGCCAGCTACCTCGCGGCCAAGGGCATCACCACCGGCCACACCGTCATCGCGGTCCTCGTGCTGCGGTTCGCCGTGGTGCTGCCCGTCCTCGCCGCCGCCGGGTGGAACAGGCTCCGGGCCCTGAGCGCGGCCCAGTGGCGCGGCGCCGCCACCCTCGGTCTGATCCTCAGCGGGATCTTCCTCCTGGAGACGTACGGCGTCGTCCACACCTCCGCCACCAACGCGGGCCTGATCATCAGCCTCACCATGATCTTCACCCCGCTCGCCGAGGCCGCCGTCACACGAGTCGCGCCGCCCCGCGCCTTCCTCGCCGCCGCCGCGCTCTCCGTCGCCGGCGTCGTCCTGCTGACCCAGGGAGGGGGTTTCACCACCCCCTCCCTGGGCGATCTCCTCATGCTGCTCGCCGCCCTCGCCCGTACCGTCCACGTCCTGGCCATGTCCCGGATCAAGGCGGTCCGGTCGGCCGACTCGCTCTCCCTCACCACCGTCCAGCTCGGCTCCGCCGTCGCCGTGTTCGCCGTCATCGCCGCCCTCCCCGGCACCGGCGCCTCGCCCTGGGCGGTGGCCCTCGACTTCGGCCCGCGCGAGTGGGCCGGGCTCCTCTTCCTCTCCGTCTTCTGCACGCTCTTCGCCTTCTTCGTCCAGATGTGGGCCGTCCGCCGCACCTCCCCGTCCCGGGTCAGCCTCCTCCTCGGCACGGAGCCGCTCTGGGCCGCCGCCGCGGGCATCGCCCTCGCCGGCGACCGCCCCGGCGCCCTCGGCCTCGCGGGCGCGATCCTCGTTCTCGCGGGCACCAGTTGGGGCCGTCGCACGGCCGGTCAGGACGCGGGGTAGGTTCTTCGGCCATGCGCTCACTGCCGTACGACATCGACTTCCGCGCCCGGGCCCGCCGCACCCGGGCATGGGGACTCGGACTCCTCGCCGTGGCCGTGCTCTTGTGGATCTGGCTCGCGGCACTCCTCTTCACGCCCTACCAGAGCGGCGAGTACGGCCGGGAGTGCACCTCCCGGTTCACCAGCGAGTACCTCCACGACAACGACAGCCGCTGCGTCGAGGAGCGCGACTGGCCCGAACTCCTCGCCGTCCTCGGCGCGTCCGTGCCCGTGGCCGTCATCGGCGCCGTCCTCTACACCAGCGGCTCCGTGTCCCACCGCATGGCCGAGCACCTCGCCGAGGTCACCCGCCTCAACGAGGCGAGCGCCTGACCGCCGGGAAGCACGCATCACGCCTTCGCTATTCGGCCCCCCGCGATCGCGAGGACGAGCCCGAGGACCGCGACGACGATGTTCGCGAACAGCTCCCGGCCCTCCAGGAACCCCACGTTCTCCGTGAGGAACCGGGTCAGCCCCATGAAGTGGAACCAGCCGCCCGTCAGCTCGCGGATCACCCCGGCGACCCCGGCCACGAGCAGCAGTCCACCGAGACCCTCAAGAAACCTCTTCATGAGCCGATCATGGCGAGGACGGCCGACCGGCCGCGTCCGCCGTTCGTCCACGGCGGCCGATACCAAAGTATCGACCTGCGCGACTCCCGTAGCAGGACGGCCCGCACGGCCGGTGGACCGCGCCTGACCTGCGTACATTTACGGACATGACTCGTACGGACCGGCAGCACCGGCTGCTCCCCTCCCACCTGGTCGAACCGGGCGGGAGCGGAGCGTCCCGGCCCCGCCGTACCGCCCGCGACTGGGTCGTGGACACCACGCTCTTCCTGCTCGCCGCGCTCGTCGGCCTCCTCGCCGCCGACGCGAGCGCGCAGTACACCAGCGCGACCGTCACCCTCCTCGACCAGCTCGCCGGCGCCGCCGCCTGCTGCGCCCTCTGGCTGCGCCGACGGTGGCCCGTGGGACTCGCCGTCGGCCTCTGCCTGGTGAGCGCCGTCGCCCCGGTCGCCGCGGGCGCCGTCCTCGCGAGCCTGTTCAGCGTCGCGGTACGCCGCCCCTTCCGCGAGGTCGCCTGGATCGGGGCGCTCGCCCTCGCCGCCTCCGTCACCCAGGTCTTCGTCCGCCCCGACCCCACCATCAACGTCGGCCTCGCCCTCGCCATCGGCTTCGTCTTCATCCTCCTCGTCACCGCCTGGGGCATGCTCGTCCGCTCCCGCCGCCAGCTCTTCGAAGCCCTCAGGGAACGGGCCCGCCGCGCCGAGTCCGAGGCCGAGCTGCGCGCCGCCCAGGCCCAGCGGCTCGCCCGCGAGGCCATCGCCCGCGAGATGCACGACGTCCTCGCCCACCGGCTGACGCTGCTCAGCGTGCACGCCGGAGCCCTGGAGTTCCGGCCGGACGCCCCGCCCGAGCAGATCGCCCGCGCCGCCGGAGTCATCCGCGACAGCGCCCACGAAGCCCTCCAGGACCTCCGCGAGATCATCGGCGTCCTGCGCGCTCCCGGCGAGAACGGCGACGGCGACCGGCCCCAGCCCACCCTCGCCACCCTCGACGCGCTGGTCGACGAGTCCCGCGAGGCCGGTGCCGACGTCGTCCTCGACACCACCGTCGACGACCCGGCCGCGGTGCCCGCCGCCACCGGCCGCACCGTCTACCGCATCGCGCAGGAGGCCCTCACCAACGCCCGCAAGCACGCCCCCGGCACCACGGTCACCGTCACCGTCCGCGGCCAGCCCGGCGAAGGCCTCACCGTCGACATCCACAACCCGGCCCCCGCGGGCCCCGTGCCCCACGTCCCCGGCTCCGGCCAGGGCCTCATCGGCCTCACCGAACGCGCCGCCCTCGCCGGCGGCCGGATGGAGCACGGCCCCGCTCCCGACGGCGGATTCGCCCTGCACGCCTGGCTACCGTGGCCCCCATGACCATCCGGCTGCTGATCGTCGACGACGACCCCCTGGTCCGCGCGGGCCTCACCCTCATGCTCGGCGGCGCCGACGACCTCGAGATCGTCGGCGAGGGCGCCGACGGCCGCGAGGTCCCCGAACTCGTCGCCCGGCACGCCCCGGACGTCGTCCTCATGGACATCCGCATGCCCCACGTGGACGGCCTCACCGCCACCGAACGCCTCCGCGCCCTCCCCGGCGCCCCCGAGGTCGTCGTCCTCACCACCTTCCACGCCGACGAGCAGGTGCTGCGCGCCCTGCGGGCCGGTGCCGCCGGCTTCGTGCTGAAGGACACCCCGCCCGCCGAGATCGTCGCCGCGGTCCGCCGGGTCGCCGCGGGCGACCCCGTCCTCTCCCCGGCCGTCACCCGCCAGCTCATGACCCACGTCGTGGAGCGGCAGCCGGAACGGCCGCGGCGCGCCACGGCCGCCGCCCGCCTCGCCGAACTCGCCGACCGCGAGCGGGAGGTGGCCGTCTCCGTCGGGCACGGCCGGTCCAACGCCGAGATCGCCGCCGAGCTGTACATGGGCGTCCCCACGGTCAAGGCCCACGTCTCCCGGATCCTCGCCAAGCTCGGCCTCAACAACCGTGTCCAGATCGCACTCCTCGTCCATGACGCGGGCCTCGTCGACACGGAGGAAAGCGACTAGTCGGATAGTCTTCTTCGATGTCCGTCATCGAACTGGGGGAGTACGGCGCGGACTTCACCGCGAACCCGTACCCCTACTACGCCAAGCTCCGTGAAGCAGGTCCCGTCCACGAGGTACGGATGCCCGACGGCTACCAGTTCTGGCTGGTCGTCGGTCACGAGGAAGGGCGCGCGGCGCTCACCGATCCCCGGCTCGCCAAGTCCCCGTCCGTCATCGGCGTCCGGCCGCCGGAGGAGGACATCATCGGCGTCCACCTCCTCGCCGCGGACGCCCCCGACCACACCCGGCTGCGCCGCCTGGTCACGGCGGAGTTCACCGGCCGCCGGGTCGAGAGCCTGCGCCCCCGCATCGAGCGGCTCACCCACGAACTCGCCGACGCCATGGAACCGGCCGGCCGTGCCGACCTCGTCGACGCCTACGCGTTCCCGCTGCCGATCACCGTCATCTGCGAGCTGCTCGGCGTCCCCGCCGAGGACCGCGAGACCTTCCGCGGCTGGTCGAACGAGCTCGTCACCCCGACCGGCGAGCGCGGCATCCTCGACGCCCTGGAGGGCTTCGGCGGCTACCTCGACGGGCTCATCGAGGACAAGCGGGCCGCAGGACCCGCCGACGACCTGCTCTCCGGCCTGATCGCCGCCCGCGCCGAGGACGGCGACCGGCTCTCCGGACCCGAACTCCGCGCCATGGCCTACCTGCTGCTCATCGCGGGCCACGAGACCACCGTCAACCTGATCTCCAACACCGTGCGCAACCTGCTCACCCACCCCGAGCAGCTCGCCGCCCTGCGCGCCGACCCGAGCCTCCTCGACGGGGCGATCGAGGAGTCCCTGCGGTACGACGGGCCGGTGGAGACCGGCACCTTCCGCTTCACCGCGGAGCCCGTCACCATCGGCGACACCGTCATCCCGGCGGGGCAGAGCGTCCTGGTGGCGATCGGCGCGCTCGACCGGGACCCGGCCCGCTTCCCCGAGCCCGACCGCTTCGACATCCGCCGCGACACCAGGGGCCACCTCGCCTTCGGCCACGGCATCCACTACTGCCTGGGCGCCCCGCTCGCCCGCCTGGAGGGCAGGATCGCCCTCCGGACGCTCCTGGACCGCTTCCCCCGGCTCGAACTCGACCCCGAGGCCGAGCCCTGGGAGTGGCTGCAGGGCCTCCTCATGCGAGGCGTCCGACGCCTCCCGGTCCGGTGGTGACCCGGGTCTAGGGCCTGTCCGACCATTCCCGTGGGATCAGGCCGGGCGGGCCGGACCCGACGCGAATGGTCGGACAGGCCCTAGAGGGCCACCGGCCGCCGCTCCCGCCGCGAGCGCTCGCACGCCTCGGCGATCCGGAGCGCCGCCAGGGCCTCCCGGCCGTCACAGGGGTTGGGCGCCTCGCCGCGCACCAGGCGCACGAAGGCGTCCAGCTCCGCCTCGTACGCGGGGGCGAACCGCTCGAGGAAGCCGGGCCAGGGCTTCTCGGGTGCGGGCGGGCCCTGCGGTTCCACCGAGGCGAGCGGGGACCGGTCGTCCAGGCCCACCACGATCTGGTCCCGCTCGCCCGCCAGTTCCATGCGGACGTCGTACCCGGCGCCGTTGCACCGGGTCGCGGTCGCCGTCACCAGCGTGCCGTCGTCCAGGGTGAGCACGGCCGCGGCCGTGTCCACGTCGCCCGCCTCCCGGAACATGGCCGGGCCCGCGTCGGAGCCCGTCGCGTACACCTCGACGACCTCCCGCCCGGTCACCCAGCGGACGATGTCGAAGTCGTGCACGAGACAGTCGCGGAAGAGACCGCCGGAGAGCGGCAGGTACGTGGCGGGCGGCGGCTCCGGGTCGGAGGTGACCGCCCGTACGGTGTGCAGCCGGCCGAGCCGCCCCGACCGCACGGCCTCCCGCGCGGCCAGGTACCCCGCGTCGAAGCGGCGCATGAACCCCAGTTGGAGCACCGTGCCGGCCTCCGCCACCGCGTCGAGCGCGGCGAGGGTCCCCGGCACGTCCAGGGCGATCGGCTTCTCGCAGAAGGCCGGCAGGCCCGCCCCGGCGGCGCGGGCGATCAGCTCCGCGTGCGCGGCCGTCGCCGAGGCGATCACCACGGCGTCCAGGGCGTGCCCGAGCAGCGCGTCCACGTCCGGCGCCACCTCCGCCCCGAGCGCCCCCGCCACGCCGGCCGCCCGGACGGCGTCCACGTCCGCCACCACCAGCGACTCGATCTCCGGGTGCCGGGCCAGCACCCCCGCGTGGAAGCTCCCGATCCGTCCCGTACCGATGAGTCCGATGCGCATGGCCCCACCGTGGAGTCCGGTGCCCCGAGTGTCAAGGATTTGTCAGGACAACCGGACGTCACGACTTCCCGTCATCAGCTTCCTGTCCTCAGCGCCCCGGGCTACGCTCCCCCCGTGTCCAAGCAGTCCGGATCCCCCCTGCCCCCGCTCTCCGTGGACCGCACCAGTCCGGTTCCGCTCTACTTCCAGCTCGCCCGGCAGCTGGAGAGCGCCGTGGAGAACGGGACGCTGACCCCGGGCACGCTCCTCGGCAACGAGATCGACCTCGCCACCCGTCTGGGCCTCTCCCGGCCCACCGTCCGCCAGGCCATCCAGACCCTCGTCGACAAGGGCCTCCTGGTCCGCCGCCGGGGCGTCGGCACCCAGGTCGTGCACAGCAGGGTCCGCCGCCCGATGGAGCTCAGCAGCCTGTACGACGACCTCGCCGCCGCCGGGCAGCGCCCCGCCACCCGGGTCCTGGTCAACCGTCTCGAATCCGCCGCGGGACCGGTCGCGGCCGCCCTCGGCGTACCGGAGGGCACCGAGGTCCGCTACCTCGAACGGCTCCGTACCGCGCACGGCGAGCCCATGGCGTACCTCTGCAACCACCTCCCCGCCGGGATCGTCGAGCCCGACACCGAACAGCTGGAGACCACCGGCCTCTACCGCATGCTCCGCTCCGCCGCGCTCACCCTGCACAGCGCCCGGCAGGCCGTCGGCGCCCGCGCCGCGACCGCCGAGGAGGCCGCGCTCCTCGACGAACCGGAGGGCGCGCCGCTGCTCACCATGGAGCGCGTCACCTTCGACGACACCGGACGCGCCGTCGAGTACGGCTCCCACCTCTACCGGGCGACCCGCTACTCCTTCGAGTTCCAGCTGATGGTCCGTCCGTAGCCACTCGAGGGGGCCCCTGACCAGTGCCAAGACCCGCATGACCGATACTGCAATGCACGCAGAAGGACACAAAGGAGGGCACGGTCCCGTGACCAGGCTTCGGACAGGAGGGGTACGCGCCGCAGTCGGCGCCGTCCTCGCCCTCGCACTCACCGCGGCGCTCGCCGGGTGCAGCAGCACCGGCGGCAAGCGGGCGGAGGACGCCCGGAAGGCCGCCGAGGCCCAGGGCAGGGCGGCCGTCGACACCCCCCGGTGGACCTTCGCCATGGTGACCCACTCGGGCGACGGCGACACCTTCTGGGACATCGTCCAGAAGGGCGCCAAGCAGGCCGCCGCGAAGGACAACATCAACTTCCTGTACGCCCACAACGACGAGGCCCAGCAGCAGGCGCAGCTGATCGACTCGTACGTCGCCAAGGGCGTCGACGGACTGATCGTCACCCTCGCCAAGCCCGACGCCATGAAGGCCGCCGTCGAGAAGGCCGTCAAGGCCGGCATCCCGGTGATCACCGTGAACTCGGGCGCCGAGCAGTCCAAGGCCTACGGGGCGCTCACCCACATCGGCCAGGACGAGACCGTCGCCGGCGAGGCCGTCGGCGAGGAGCTCGACAAGCGCGGCAAGAAGAAGGCCCTCTGCGTCCTGCACGAGCAGGGCAACGTCGGCCACGAGCAGCGCTGCGCCGGCGTGAAGAAGACCTTCGACGGAGAGCTCGTGAACCTGTACGTCGACGGCACCAACATGCCCGACGTCAAGGCCTCCATCGAGGCCAAGCTCCAGTCCGACAAGGCGGTCGACGCCGTCGTCACCCTCGGCGCCCCCTTCGCCGACACCGCCGTCCAGGCCGCGAAGAGCGCCGGCAGCAAGGCCGAGGTCGACACCTTCGACCTCAACGCCAAGGTCGCGAGCGCCCTGGAGGCCGGCACCCTCGGCTTCGCCGTCGACCAGCAGCCCTACCTCCAGGGCTACGAGGCCGTCGACCTGCTCTGGCTCTACCGCTACAACGCCGACGTCCTCGGCGGCGGCAAGCCGGTCCTGACCGGCCCCCAGATCATCACCAAGGACCAGGCCGCCGCGCTGAAGCAGTACGCGGATCGGGGCACCCGATGAGCTCCACCGCCCCGCCCTCGGACGGCGTCGACCACGTCGACGAACGGCTCCTCCGCACCACCCCGCTGAAGAAGCTGCTCGCCCGCCCCGAGCTCGGCTCGGTCGTCGGCGCGATCGCCGTCTTCGCCTTCTTCGCGGTGGTCGCCGACAGCTTCCTCAAGCCCTCCAGCCTCGGCACCGTCCTCTACGCGGCCTCCACCATCGGCATCATGGCCGTCCCGGTCGCCCTGCTGATGATCGGCGGCGAGTTCGACCTCTCCGCCGGTGTCCTGGTCACCAGCTCCGCGCTCGTGTCCTCGATGTTCAGCTACCAGATGACGGCGAACGTCTGGGTCGGCGTCGGCGTCTCGCTGCTCGTCACCCTCGCGATCGGCGCCTTCAACGGCTTCATGCTGACCCGCACCAAGCTGCCCAGCTTCATCATCACGCTCGGCACCTTCCTCATGCTGACCGGCCTGAACCTGGGCCTCACCAAGCTGATCAGCGGCACCGTCTCCACCAAGAGCATCGCCGACATGGAGGGCTTCCCCTCCGCCAAGAAGCTCTTCGCCTCGGAGTGGACGATCGGCGGCGTCGAGTTCAAGGTCACCATCCTGTGGTGGCTCGCCCTCGTCGCGCTCGCCACCTGGATCCTGCTCCGCACCCGCTTCGGCAACTGGATCTTCGCCGTCGGCGGCGGCGCCGACGCGGCCCGCGCGGTCGGCGTCCCCGTCTACCGCACGAAGATCGGCCTCTACATGGGCGTGGCCTTCTGCGCCTGGATCTCCGGCCAGCACCTGCTCTTCTCCTTCGACGTCGTCCAGTCGGGCGAAGGCGTCGGCAACGAGCTGATCTACATCATCGCGGCCGTCATCGGCGGCTGCCTGATCACCGGCGGATACGGCTCGGCCATCGGCTCGGCGGTCGGCGCCCTCATCTTCGGCATGACCAGCAAGGGCATCGTGTACGCCGAGTGGAACCCGGACTGGTTCAAGTTCTTCCTGGGCGCGATGCTGCTCCTCGCGACCCTTCTGAACGCCTGGATCCGCAAGCGCGTGGAGGCCACGAAATGACCACTCCGCTGGTGGAGCTGGCCGACGTCAGCAAGTACTACGGCAACATCCGCGCCCTCGAAGGGGTCTCCCTGGAGGTCCGCGCGGGCGAGATCTCCTGCGTCCTCGGCGACAACGGCGCCGGCAAGTCCACCCTCATCAAGATCGTCGCCGGCCTCCACCGGCACGACGCCGGAACCTTCCGCATCGAGGGCGAGGAGGTCGCCCTGGCCAACCCGCGCGACGCCCTCGACCGGGGCATCGCCACCGTCTACCAGGACCTCGCCGTCGTCCCCCTCATGCCGGTCTGGCGGAACTTCTTCCTCGGCTCCGAGCCCACGAAGGGCAAGGGCCCCTTCAAGCGCCTCGACGTCGAGCAGATGCGGACGACGACCCGCGAGGCGCTGCTCCGCATGGGCATCGACCTGCGTGACGTCGACCAGCCCATCGGCACCCTCTCCGGCGGCGAGCGCCAGTGCGTGGCCATCGCCCGCGCCGTCCACTTCGGCGCCAAGGTCCTCGTCCTCGACGAGCCGACCGCCGCGCTCGGCGTCAAGCAGTCCGGCGTCGTCCTGAAGTACGTCGCCGCCGCCCGTGACCAGGGTCTCGGCGTGGTCCTCATCACGCACAACCCGCACCACGCCTACCTCGTCGGCGACCGGTTCGTCCTCCTCAAGCGGGGCGTCATGGCGGCGAGCCACACCAAGGAATCCGTCACCCTCGACGAGTTGACCCGGCAGATGGCGGGCGGCAGCGAGCTGGAGGACCTGCGCCACGAGCTGGAGCGGCCGACCGGCACGTAACGGCCCCTTGACACCCCACCTGGCAGAATCGGAGCCGATGAGTACCTACCGTGACCTCGCACACCGGGGATCCGCCCGCGGGACCGTGCTGCGCACCGTCGGGACCCGGGAGCGGCGCTCCCACCTGACGGCGCCCCGGGTGCCGACCGTCGGCATCGACATCGGCGGTACGAAGGTGATGGCCGGCGTCGTCGACGCCGACGGCAACATCCTGGAGAAGCTCCGCACGGAGACCCCGGACAAGTCCAAGAGCCCCAAGGTCGTCGAGGACACCATCGTCGAACTCGTCCTGGACCTCTCCGACCGGCACGACGTGCACGCCGTCGGCATCGGCGCGGCCGGCTGGGTCGACGCCGACCGGGCCCGGGTCCTCTTCGCCCCGCACCTCGCCTGGCGCAACGAACCCCTCCGCGACGCCCTCCAGGGCCGCCTCGCCGTCCCCGTCATGGTCGACAACGACGCCAACACCGCCGCCTGGGCCGAGTGGCGCTTCGGCGCCGGACGCGGCGAGGACCACCTCGTCATGATCACCCTCGGCACCGGCATCGGCGGTGCCATCCTGGAGGACGGCCAGGTCAAGCGGGGCAAGTTCGGGGTCGCCGGAGAGTTCGGCCACATGCAGGTCGTCCCCGGCGGCCACCGCTGCCCCTGCGGCAACCGCGGCTGCTGGGAGCAGTACAGCTCGGGGAACGCGCTGGTCCGCGAGGCCCGCGAGCTGGCCGCCGCCGACTCCCCGGTCGCGTACGAGATCATCGAGCGGGTCAAGGGGAACGTCTCCGACATCACCGGCCCCCTCATCACCGAGCTCGCCCGCGAGGGCGACGCCATGTGCGTCGAGCTGTTCCAGGACATCGGCCAGTGGCTCGGCGTCGGCATCGCCAACCTCGCCGCCGCCCTCGACCCCTCCTGCTTCGTCATCGGCGGCGGCGTCTCCGCCGCCGACGACCTGCTCATCGGCCCCGCCAGGGACGCCTTCCGCCGCCACCTCACCGGCCGCGGCTACCGTCCCGAGGCCCGCATCACCCGCGCCCAGCTCGGCCCCGAGGCCGGGATGGTCGGCGCCGCCGACCTCGCCCGGCTCGTCGCCCGCCGCTTCCGCCGCGCCAACCGGCGCCGCGTCGAGCGGTACGAACGGTACGAGCGCTACGCCCAGGCCCTGCGCAACGGGACCTCGGGCCGGGCCGCACGCACCCCCGAGGACCCCCCTTCATGACCCTGCCCCACCAGTCCACCCCGCCCCGCATACCGCAGGACAAGCTGCCCGAGGACCACCGGCACATGATCCGCCGCCGCTGGCTGACGGCCGTCATCATCGTGCTCCTCGTCGGCATCCCCGCCGGCTACCTCGTCATCTCCGCGGGCCAGAGCCGGGACAGCGGCCGCGACAAGGAGCGCGAGTCCTCGGCGGCCGGCCTCCAGGACAACTGGCCCTCGCTGATGAAGCGCAGCGTCTTCGAGATCCCGATCCCCTCCGGGGCCTGGGGCGTCGCCTACTACGAGACCAGCAACTGGAAGACCAGCCGGCTGTACGTCCAGTTCACGACGACCGCCGGCGGCCTCGACGCCTTCCTCGCCGAGTCCGGCACCGCGCGCTCCGCGCTCACCCCGGGCCGGATCACCGTCGGCGAGCGCGACGCCGACATCGCCGGCTGGACCTTCGCCGCCGACACGACCTGGGCGGGCACCGTCGTCACCCGCGAGGACCCGCGCCCGCGCACCGACATCACCGTCGACCTCACCGAACCCGCTTTTCCCCGCGTGTACGCGGTCTCCACCACCAGCCCCTGAGCCGACCCGGGTGTTCACTCCGTGGACAGGTGGTTGCGGTGCTTCCGGTTGGTGCTAGGGTCCCGTCCATGCAGCGCACCACCACCCTCGCCATGATGCGAATGATGCCCCGAACTTCGGAGGCGCTTCGCTAGCGAAGCCGTGCGCGCACAGGATTGCGACGGACCCTCCGGAAACGGAGGGTCCGTTTTTTGTTTCCCCCGACTTCTTTTCCCCAGCTCGACAGAAGGCGAAGAACCCGCCATGACCCGTCTACCGGTCGTCTCCCTCACCGACTGCGCCGATGCCAACGCACTGGCCCGGCAGTCCACCCGTATCGCCACCCTCTTCGGCGCCACGCCGACCGTTCTGCCGCTGACGGGACCGGACCCGGAGGGCGCCGCCGCCCTCACCCTGCTCGACCTGCTGCGCTCCACGGACCTGATCGGCGGGCCGACGCAGCCGGTGGTGGTCCTGGTCAACATCGCCCCGAGGGACGGGCACTGGCCCAACGGCGTGCCGTTCTGCTGGTTCCGGCACGGGGAGCACCTGGTCATCAGCACGCTGAACCACCGGGTCCTCGCCCCGCTGGCGGCCTACCTGGGCGTCACCGAGGTCCACGTCACCGACGTCCGCGAGGTGCTGGAGGCCGCTGCCGCCGGATGGGCCGAGCTGGCGCCGGCCGAGATCGAGGAGATGGTGCGGACCCAGTTCCGCAGCCTGTGGTACGTGCCCCTGCTCGCCCGCTGGCTCGCGGACGGCCACGAGGTGCCCGCGCGGCCGCAGGCGGTCCAGCCGCCCGTCGCACGCGAGGTGCGGGTCGCGGTCGTGGACAACTTCGGCAACTGCAAGCTGGACCTGCCGGCCGTCGAACTGCCCGGCTACGACGGCGAGAAGGGGCTGCTCGTGCACAACCGGCACGAGGGCCGCGACGTCGAGGTGCGATGTTACGACCGGCTCCCCGACGTCCCTTACGGCGAGCCCGGAATCACCGTCGGAAGCTCCGGTGTCGGCTTCGCCGAACTGGTGATCCGCGGCGGTTCCGCGGCCGACGTGTTCGGTCTGCACCAGGGCGACCAGGTGTTCGATCTCACCAGCTGATATCTCTATCCCACCTCCCTTTCCCGGACCTCTCCCGAAGGACCCCCCGATGTCCCGTACCCGGATAGCCGTCGCGGCCTCCGCCGCCGCCACCGCCGTCGTCCTGGCCGCGGCCGGCTGCGCGCCCCAGCCCCAGAGCACCACCCCCGGCGCGGCCGGTTCCGCCAAGGCCGCCGACTGCACGACCGGCAGCCCGAGCCTCCACAAGCCCGGCCAGCTGACCGTCGCGACGGATTCCCCCGCCTACGAGCCGTGGTTCGACAGCAACACCCCGTCCAACGGCAAGGGCTTCGAGAGCGCGGTGGCCTACGCGGTGGCCGGCAAGCTGGGCTTCGCGAAGGACCAGGTGAAGTGGGTCGTCGAGCCCTTCGCGCACTCCTACGCCCCCGGCGCGAAGTCCTACGACTTCGACATCAACCAGATCTCCATCACCCCGCAGCGCGCCAAGGCCGTCGATTTCTCCGGCAGCTACTACACGGCCAGCCAGGCCGTCCTGACGCTGAAGGACTCGAAGTTCGCCGACGCCACGTCCCTGAGCGCCTTCAAGGGCGCCAAGATCGGCGTGCAGGTCGCCACGACCAGCTACCAGGCCGTGCTCGACCAGCTCAAGCCCGCGCAGAAGCCGAGCGTCTTCAACACCACCAAGGACGAGGTCACCGCGCTGACGAACGGTCAGATCGACGCGATCGTCACCGATCTGCCCACCGTGTTCTACCTGGCCGGCGCGGAGCTCGACAACGGCAAGATCGTCGGCCAGTTCGGCTACGCGGGCGGCACCCCCGAGGAGTTCGGCCTGCTGCTGCCGAAGAACAGCGGCTACACCTCCTGCGTGGACAAGGCCCTGAGCGCCCTCAAGGCCGACGGAACCATCGCCAGGCTGACCAAGCAGTGGCTGTCCGCGTCGGCGAACGTCCCCGAGCTGAAGCAGTAACGGGCCCGACCGTGGAACTCACGAAAACCGCCGTGTCGCCGGCACCGGACGACGACACCCACCGGCCCAGCGAGCACGAGCTGGAGCGGCGGCGCTTCCGCCGCTCCCGCCGGCGCCGCCACACCTGGATCTCCGCCCTGTGCACCGTCCTGGCCCTGGTGGCACTGGGCGCGGGGGCGGTCGCCTCGCCGGGCTGGGAGCGGGTCCACAGCCTGTTCCTTGACGGCGCCGAGCTGCGGGCCGCGTTCCCCGAACTCCTCAAGGGCTTCTGGCTCAACATCCAGATGTTCCTCGTCGCCGAGGTGCTGATCCTCGTCCTGGGGCTGCTGATCGCCCTGGTGCGGGTGACCCGCGCGCCGGGCCTGCAGCCGCTGCGGCTCGCCGCGACCGTCTACGTGGACGTCTTCCGCGGGGTGCCGACCCTGCTGCTCGTCTTCCTCGTCGGCTTCGGCCTGCCGGCCCTGCAGCTGCAGGGCACCCCCTCCCAGCCCTGGGTGCTCGGCGTGATCGCCCTGGTCCTCTCCTACGCCGCCTACGTCGGCGAGGTGTTCCGGGCGGGACTGAACTCGGTGCACCCCGCGCAGCGCAACGCCGCCCGGGCCCTCGGGCTCAACCAGCGCCAGACGCTGCGGCACGTGGTGCTGCCGCAGGCGGTGCGCAACGTCGTCCCGCCCCTGCTCAACGACTTCATCGCGCTGCAGAAGGACACCGCGCTGGTCGCCGTCCTCGGCCCGCTGGAGGCGCTGCGCGCCGCGCAGATCAAGGCCGACTACGACTTCAACTACACCCCCTACCTGGGAGCGGCTCTCTTGTTCATCGCGGTGACCATTCCGCTGACCCGCTTCGCCGACCGGCTCCAGCGGCGGGCCGCGGAGCGCACCTGGGCGGGGGCGGTCCGATGAGCCGGCCGCTGCTGCGCATCCGCGGACTCCGCAAGCAGTACGGCTCGCGCCCGGTGCTGCGCTCGATCGACCTGGACGTCGCCGAGCACCAGGTCGTCTGCCTCATCGGCGGCTCCGGCTCGGGCAAGTCCACCCTGCTGCGGTGCGTGGACCTGCTGGAGGTCGTCGACGACGGCACCGTGCACCTGGGCGACAGCGAACTGACCGACCCCCGCCTGGACCCCGACGTGGCCCGCAGGCGGATCGGCATCGTCTTCCAGGCCTACAACCTGTTCCCGCACCTGAGCGTGCTGGACAACATCACGCTCGCGCCCCGCCAGGTCCACGGCGTGCCCCGCAAGCAGGCCGAGGCACGGGCCCTGGAGCTGCTGGACCGGCTCGGCCTGGCCGACAAGGCGCGCGAGCACCCCGACCGGCTCTCGGGCGGGCAGCAGCAGCGCGCCGCGATCGCCCGCGCCCTGGCCACCGAACCGGAGCTGCTGCTCTTCGACGAGATCACCTCGGCCCTCGACCCCGAGCTGGTCGGCGAGGTCCTGGACGTCGTCGCGGACCTCAAGCAGCGCGGCCTGACCATCCTGATGGCCACACACGAGATGGACTTCGCCCGGCATGTCGCGGACCGGGTCTGTTTCCTGGAGGACGGCGTGATCGTGGAGCAGGGCACCGCGGAGCAGGTGCTGACGGCCCCGCGGGAGGCGGCCACCCGGCGCTTCCTCGCCCGCGCCCTCGACCGCTCCTAGGGCCGGTTCCTCCGGATCGCCACGAGGGGCGGAACCCTCCAGACTCGACCCGGCGCTGTGCGGGACGGCGGGAGATGAGAGGGTCTTGCGGGTGAGCGAGACACCGACGAACACCCTGCAATACCGTGTCGACGGGCGCGAGGACGCCCCGGTCCTGGTCCTGGGACCGTCCCTCGGTACGACCTTCCACATGTGGGACCGGCAGATACCGGAGCTCACCCGTGACCGGAGGGTCGTCCGCTTCGACCTCCCGGGGCACGGGGGCGCGCCCGCGGAGCCCTTCAGCTCCGTGGCCGAGCTCGGCGACCGGCTCCTCGCCACGCTCGACGCGCTCGGCGTCCAGCGCTTCGGCTACGCCGGCTGCTCCCTCGGCGGAGCCGTCGGCCTCGACCTCGTCCTCCGCGCGCCGCACCGGGTCGCCTCCCTCGCCCTGGTCGCCACCTCGCCCCGGTTCGGCACCGCCGACGAGTTCCGCCAGCGGGGCGTCATCGTCCGCACCAACGGCCTGGAGCCGATGGCCCGCACCGCCCCCGAGCAGTGGTTCACGCCGCTCTTCGCCGGCGCGCAGCCCGCCATCGTCGACTGGGCCGTCCAGATGGTCCGTACGACCGACCCCGCCTGCTACATCGCCGCCTGCGAGGCCCTCGCCGTCTTCGACGTCCGCGAGGCCCTCGGCAGCATCGGCATCCCCGCCCTCGTCCTCGTCGGCTCCGAGGACCGGGTCACCGGCCCCGCCGAGGCCCGCACCCTGGTCGCCGGCATCGCCGACGCCCGGCTCGCCGTCGTCCCCGGCGCCTCGCACCTCGCCCCCGTCGAGCAGCCCGCCGCCGTCACCGACCTGCTCACCGAGCACTTCTCCGGCATCGCCCCGGAGGCGAGCGGCACCCTGGCCGTGCCGCCGCCGCCCGTGCCGCCCGTTCCCGCCGCCGAGCCCGCCCCGGCCGCCCCGGAGGCCGAGCCCGCCGAGACCGGCCGGCCCGACCCGTACGAGAAGGGGCTCGGGCTGCGCCGCGAGGTCCTCGGCGACGCCCATGTCGACCAGGCCCTCGCCGACGACCCCGACGGGGCCTTCCAGGAGCTCGTCACCCGCTACGCCTGGGGCGAGGTCTGGAGCCGCGAGGGCCTCGACCGGCGCACCCGCAGCGTCGTCACCCTCACCGCCCTCATCTCCGGCGGCCACCGGGAGGCCCTCGCCGACCACACCCGCGCCGCCCTCCGCAACGGCCTGTCGCCCGAGGAGCTCCGCGAGATCGTCCTCCACGCGGGCGTGTACTGCGGCCTCCCGGCCGCCGAGACGGCGCTGCGGGTGATCACCCGCGTCGTCACGGAGGAGACGACGCCCCCGGCGTAGCCTGGGCCCGTGAAGCTGACGAAGAAGTCCCATGCCTGCGTGCGGCTCGAGAAGGACGGCCGCACGCTCGTCCTCGACCCCGGCATGTTCACCGAGGAGGACGCCGTCCTCGGAGCCGACGCGCTGCTCGTCACCCACGAGCACGCCGACCACTTCGACGAGACCAGGCTGCGGGCCGCCCTGGACGCCAACCCGGCCGCCGAGATCTGGACGCTGCGCAGCGTCGCCGACCGGCTCTCGGCGGCCTTCCCGGGGCGGGTGCACACCGTCGGGCACGGCGACGCCTTCACGGCGGCCGGCTTCGACGTCCAGGTCCACGGCGAGCTGCACGCGGTGATCCACCCGGACATCCCGCGCATCACCAACGTGGGCTACCTCGTCGACGGCGCCGTCTTCCACCCCGGCGACGCGCTCACCGTGCCCGACCACCCCGTCGACACGCTGCTGCTGCCCGTCATGGCCCCCTGGAACAAGATCTCCGAGGTCATCGACTACGTGCGCGAGATCAAGCCGCGCCGGGCGTACGACATTCACGACGCCCTGCTCACCGACCTCGCCCGGCCCATCTACGACCGCCAGATCGGCGAGCTCGGCGGCACCGACCACCGGCGGCTGTCCTCCGGCACCTCCGCCGAGGTGTGATCGCGCCGACTGTCACACCCCGCCAGTAGGCTTGCGCACATGCGCATCGCCACCTGGAACGTCAATTCGATCACCGCCCGGCTGCCCCGGCTCCTGGCCTGGCTGGAGAGCAGCGGCACCGACGTGCTGTGCATCCAGGAGACCAAGTGCGCCGCCGAGCAGTTCCCCGTCGAGGAGCTGCGCGCCCTGGGCTACGAGTCGGCGGTCAACGCCACCGGGCGGTGGAACGGCGTGGCGCTGATCTCCCGCGTCGGCCTCGCCGACGTGGTCACCGGCCTGCCCGGCGGCCCGGAGTACGACGGGGCGGAGGAGCCCCGGGCGGTCTCCGCGACCTGCGGCCCGGTCCGCGTCTGGTCGGTGTACGTGCCGAACGGCCGCGAGGTGGCCCACGAGCACTACGCGTACAAGCTGCGCTGGCTCGAGGCGCTCAAGGCGGCCGTCGCCCAGGACGCGGCGGGGGAGCGCCCCTTCGCGGTCCTCGGCGACTACAACATCGCCCCGACCGACGCGGACGTCTGGGACATCGCCGTGTTCGAGGGCGCCACGCACGTGACGGAGCCGGAGCGGGCCGCGCTCGCCGGGCTCCGCGAGGCCGGCCTCGCGGACGTGGTCCCGCGCCCCCTCAAGTACGACCACCCGTTCACGTACTGGGACTACCGCGCGCTCGGCTTCCCGAAGAACAAGGGCATGCGCATCGACCTCGTCTACGGCAACAAGCCCTTCGCCGAGGCGGTCTCCGACAGCTATGTGGACCGCGAGGAGCGCAAGGGCAAGGGCGCCTCGGACCACGCGCCCGTCGTCGTCGACCTCGACCTCTGACGCCGGGTCACGAAGATCACCGCGCGCCGGGTGGTCGACCGCCAGGTGTCGGTGCGACGCTGTTCGGATGAACATTCCCTTTCTGGACAGCTGGCGCAAGCGGCATGAGTCCGAGCCCGCGGACTCCCCCCTGGCCGCGGCCTTCGACCGCGACCCGGAGGGGGTGGCCGAGCTCCTCTCCGAGTGCGAGCTGCTGCGTTCCCGTGTCGAGGAGGCCGGGGTGGCCCTGGACGACACCCCGCGCTCCCTCCAGGAGCTCGACCAGCTGTCGCCCCGCTGGCGAAACGATCCGGAAGAGCTGCCCTGGTTCGGCAACGACGCCGGGCTCTACCTCGGCACCGTGATCGTCCGGAACGTGCCGGGCGCCCGGTGGCAGGTGTGGCCCGGCGGCGGACCCGTGGTGCGGCTCGCCTCCGGCCGGGAGATCCAGGTCGTCGAGGCCGGTCTCGACTGGGCGATGACGGGCGCGCCGCAGCTCTCCCAGGTGTACGCGGAGGCCTCCGAGCACTGAGACCGCGCCCGCCCCACAGCGCACCCGCGCCACCCTCTCGCAGTAAATACGGCTTATTCCCGTTTCATGCGTGTCGGGCGTGAAGTCCTTTTTCTCCTGGATAGTTTGCGCTGACCGCGACACCGCTGAGAAATGGGGCAGGGCAGCGCATGGCCGTCGTCGATCCGCTGATCGAACTGCGTGGCGTCAACAAGCACTACGGCACGCTGCACGTCCTCCAGTCCATCGACCTCACCGTCGGACGCGGGGAGGTGGTCGTGGTCATCGGCCCCTCCGGGTCCGGCAAGTCCACCCTCTGCCGCGCGATGAACCGGCTGGAGGGCGTCGAGTCGGGCGAGACCGTCATCGACGGCCGGCCCCTGCCCGAGGAGGGCAAGGCGCTCGCCCGGCTGCGCGCCGACGTCGGCATGGTCTTCCAGTCCTTCAACCTCTTCGCGCACAAGACCGTCCTCGCGAACGTCTCCCTCGCACAGATCAAGGTCCGCAAGCGCAAGAAGGAGGAGGCCGACCGGCGTTCGCGCGAACTCCTCGAACGGGTCGGACTCGCCGCACACGCCGACAAGTACCCGGCCCAGCTCTCCGGCGGCCAGCAACAGCGCGTGGCCATCGCCCGCGCCCTCGCCATGGACCCCAAGGCCCTCCTCCACCCGGCCAACTGAGGACTCCCACCGCTGACATGGACGTACTGACAGACAACTTCTCCCTCTACTGGGAGGGGTTCCTCGGCACCGTCGAACTCACCGTCTACGCCTCGGCCCTCGCCCTCGGCTGCTACACCTCCGCCTTCATCTGCGAGGCACTGCGCTCCGGCATCAACACCGTCCCGCGCGGCCAGGGCGAGGCCGCCTACGCGCTCGGCATGCGCAAGACCCAGGTGATGACGTACGTCCTGGTGCCGCAGGCCGTCCGCGCGATGCTGCCCGCCATCATCAGCCAGCTCGTGGTCGCCCTCAAGGACACCTCGCTCGGCTTCCTCATCACCTACGAGGAGTTCCTGCACGCCGGCAAGCTGATCGCGTCCAACCTCGACTACGACCTGCCGTTCATCCCCGTCGTACTCGTCATCTCACCCGTCTACATCGGAATGTGCATGCTGCTCTCCTGGTTCGCCACCTGGGTGGCCCGCAAGGAGCGCCGCAGCCCGAAGACGAAAGCCGTGGAGGTCGCCCCTGCCGAACCGCAGACGCTGCTGCCGGGACAGCAGTAGGAGGCGTCACGCCTCCCCGGCCACACCCGCCCGGCAGCAGCCGGTGATCACTCCGCCCGCAGCGGGACCGACACGTACGAGGGGTCGGCCGTGGGGGAGGAGAAGGTCAGCTGCGCGCCGGTCGGGTTGTGCTCGATGTAGAGCGGGTCGACGGTGTCGACGACCAGCGCGAGCCGGTGCCCGGCCGGGACGTCGTACGCCGTCGAGAAGAGCTCCAGATCGACGCCGAACGGCTGTCCCGGAGTCCGGTCGTGGAAGGTGTACGGGGCGTTGCTCACGAGCTTCCCGAGACCGAGCGGGCCCACGTCGTAGAGGTACGCGACGAGGGTGCCGCTCTCCTCGGTGGAGCTGACCGTGGTGTGCACCTTCACCGTGCCGCGCACCCGCTGCGGGGCGTCGTACCGCTCCGACTGCCAGACGCCGGCGAAGGCGCGGGGGAGGAGGGGGATCGAGGCGACGGGCGGGGCCTGGAAGAACTGGTCCAGGAGGTTGGAGAGCATGACGACCCCGCCGTTCGCGCCGGAGTCGACGTTCGCCCAGATCCGCTGCGTACCGCCGAGGTCGAACTTCAGCCGGTTCGCGTCGAGGGACTTCCAGTCGGGGTAGCCCTCGTAGCCGGCGTCGGACCGCGGCTTGAGCCGGACGGGCTGCTCGCGGTCGATGCCGTTGTCGGCGCCCTTGAGGTAGTGGTCGAACCAGCGGTGGGCGCTGGTCCAGGTGTCGTTGGGCAGACCGAGGAGGCCGGTGGCCTCGGCGGTGGCGTGGTCGCCCGGACGGAACTCCAGGCGCTTGGGGCCGGTGAGCTTCTCGTAGAAGCTCGCGTACTGGTTGGGCGGGAAGATGGTGTCGCCCCAGGCGTTGCCGAGCATGATCGCGGCGCCGTTGGCGTTGATCCGGTCGAGCTGCTCGACGGCGGAGCGCTTGCGGCCCCAGGCGATCATGTCCTCCTCCTTGGCCAGGTTGGAGGAGAGGAAGTCGCCCAGGATCTGCTTGAGTTCGGGCCCCGGGCGGCCGGTGAGGTAGCCGGCGCCGCCGAGCAGGGCGGCGGCCTGGAGGTGCTGGGTGCGGCCGCTGTAGATGGACTCGATGAGGTCGGCCCAGCCGCTGAGCGCCGCGACGGCCTTGATCCGGGGGTCGTTCGCGGCGGCGAGCAGGCTGATCCCGGCGCCGTACGAGACGCCCGCCATGCCCACGTGGTCGGGGTCGGACGGGGTGTTGGCCAGGGCCCAGTCGATCACCTTGGAGGCGTCGGCGATGTCCTTCGGGCCCGCGGTCTCGATCTCGCCGCCGGACTGCCAGAAGCCGCGCGAGTTGTAACTCACCACGACGTAACCGGAGTCGGCCAGCTTCTGGGCCTGGGCGAGGTACTCGACCTGGGGCACGGCCCAGCTGGTGGGCAGCACGATGACGGGGTAGCGGGCGGCGGAGTCGCCTCCGGCGGGGGTGACGACGTTCGCCTTGAGGACGGTGCCGCCGTCCCCGGCGATGTCGACGAAGCGGATGGAGGTGTCGGCGGCCTGGGCGGTGGGCGCGAGCCCGAGGGCCGTCCCGGCCACGAGAGCGGCCGAGACGGCGAGGGCCAGGGATGTGCGCACGGGGCACTCCTCACTGGGGGCACTGTTGGGGGGCAGTGAAGTGAAAGTGACCCGACGGTAACCGGGGTGCTTTACCCATGGTAACTGGTCGGTAAGTTACGTGCGGGTAACGATTGGTGCGTCGCCCTGGAGGGCGGTGGCCTCCGCGAAGTCCGCGTGCGCCTCCTCGTACCGCTTGACGGCGAGGAGGAACATGGACCGGTCGGTGAGGGCGCGGGCGAGGGCGGCCGGGTCGGTGGTCAGGCGGCGGGCGAGGGCCACGCCCTCGTCGAAGGACGGGCGGAGCGACTCCTCGGTCCGGCGGCCGGACGCCTCCCAGAGGAGAGCCCGGCGGACGGTCAGACGACGCTGGGCGACGATCAGTCCGGGGAGATCGCCCGACTCGCGCAGGGCGTCGGTCTGCCGTTCGAGGGCGGGGATCGAGGCGAAGTGCTCCTCCCGTATGTCGGGAGACCACCCGTGGACCAGGTGGACCCCGAACGCCGGCAACGGGGCCTCGGGAGTCGCGGCCGGTTCCGCCGACCGGCCCGAGAGGGAGAGGAGGGTGACCCACCAGGCCTGGATGTTGCTCCAGCTCACCGGCTCCCCGCCCTCTGCGAGACGGGCGAGCAGGGCCAGCGCCTCGCGCCGCGCGGCGGCCTCCTCGGCCCGGCGCCCGGCGGCTCGGAGCATCCGGGCGTACTGCTCCAGCTTCCACACCAGGGAGGCCAGTGGGCCGCGGTCCTCCGCCGCCCTGTGCCGGTGGTCGTCCACGACGCGTGCGAACACCTCCAGGGCCTCCTCGTGCCGTCCGGCCGCGTCGAGTTCGGCCGCCCACTCGATCAGCGTCCACTCGGACACGTCGTCCCCCGCCCCGGGCACGATGTGCCGGCCGTACAGCTCGGCCGCCTCCCCGTGCCGCCCCTCCTCGGCCAGGACGACCGCGAGACGGCTGTACCGGCCGGCCTCCGCCAACTCCTCGCAGACCGCCAGCCCTTCGGCCCGTCGTCCGACGGCGAACAGCGCGTGCTGGTAGCCGTGCAGGGCGCGGTTCAGGCGCTCCTCCCCGTCCGGCACGTCCGCGCCGAACCGCCGTGCCGCGTCCACCGCCTCGCCGTACAGGACCACGTCGAGATCGGGATCCCTGAGCTCATTGGCCCGCTCGACCAGTGCGTCGAACAGCTTCGGCAGATACGCCCGCGGGCTCGCCGTCGCGAGCACCCGGTATGCGTCCAGCCGCTCCCGGAGGCTCGGCTGCTCCGACCCCAGCAGCAGTACCCGCGCCCGCAGCACCGCGTCCTGGCTGAACTTCTCTGCGTTCCCCATGTGCCCCCTGTTCTCCGTGTGATGCGACGACGGAGATTCTGGGAGTCGGGGGACACCCCGGACAAGGCTCCCGAACTGTGCGTTCCGTCCTACGAAAAACGGCTCTGACCTGTCATGATGGTGACGTCTTCACCCCTGGATCACCCCGGACGGGAGGCGCACGGTGGGGGACCCGAGCGACGTGCCCGACGTACCCGACGTCTTCGACCCGCGGATCTACGCCGCAGGCATCCCGCACGACCGCTTCCGCGCCCTGCGCGACCTGGCCCCCGTCGCCCGGCAGGAGGAGCCCGAGATCCTCGGCTGGCCCGCCGGATCGGGGTTCTGGGCCGTCACCCGGCACGCCGACGTCGTCCGGGTGCTCAAGGACTCGGGGACGTACTCCTCGCACCTCGGCGCCACCCAGATCCGCGATCCCGACCCCGCCGACCTGCCCTTCATCCGGCGCATGATGCTCAATCAGGACCCGCCGGGCCACGGGAGGTTGAGGCGTCTCGTGAGTCGCGCCTTCACCCCTGGCCGTATCGAGCGCTTCGCCGCGACCGCACGCGACCGGGCCCGCGAGCTGCTCGGTGCCGCGTTCGCGGGCGGCGGCGAGGTGGACCTCGTGCGGGCCGTCACCGACGACTACGCCCTGCTCAACCTCACCGACCTGCTCGGGATCCCCGCGAGCGACCGGGGGCTCCTGCACACCTGGACCGAGCGGGTCATCGCCTACCAGGACCCCGACGAGCCCCCGGTCCTCGACGGCGAGGGGCGGCCGGTCAACCCCCGTTCGCCCGCCATGCTCGCCGAGATGTTCGACTACGCCCAGGAGCTCGCCGCGTACAAGCGCGCGCACCCCGCCGACGACGTCATGAGCACCCTCGCCGCCTCCGAACTCGCCGACGCCGAGCTGGAGATGTTCTTCTTCCTGCTGACCGTCGCCGGGAACGACACCGTCCGCAGCGCCGCCCCCGGCGGGATCCTCGCCCTCGCCGAACACCCGTCGGAGCAGCGGAGGTTGTGGGGAGGAGAGGTCTCCATGGACACGGCCGTCGACGAACTCCTCCGCGTGCACCCGCCCGTGCTCTCCTTCCGGCGCACCGCCGCCCACGGCACCGAACTCGCCGGGCAGAAGATCCGGGCGGGCGACAAGGTCGTCGTCTTCCACGCCTCCGCCAACCACGACGAGCGCGTCTTCGCCGACCCGCACCGCCTGGACCTCGGCCGGACCCCGAACCCGCACGTCTCCTTCGGCGACGGCCCGCACGTCTGCCTCGGCGCCCACTTCGCCCGGCTCCAGCTCCGCGTGTTCTACGAGGAGGTGCGCGCGGCCTGCGGCGGGCTCGAACCCGCCGGACCGCCCCGGCGTCTCGTCTCCAACTTCATCAACGGCATCAAGTCGCTGCCGGTGCGGCCGTCGGCGCCGTCCGCGCCGCGCTCGTGACGTCGGCCACCAGCTCCACCACATCGGGGCCGTACGCCTGCGAGTTGACCACCCGGAGGAGCAGGACGAAGGAGCCGTTCGGGCCGTACTTGCCCGTCAGCGCCTTGTGGTGGCGGGCCAGGTACCGCGCCGCGGCCTGATTGGTGACCGCGGCCTGGCCGCAGAGCAGGAACACAGGCCGGCTGCCCTCACCGCGGGTGAGGCGCGCGAGGACGACGTACTCGTCGACCCCCCACTGCGGGCGGTAGGTCTCACCCGCCACGGTCAGCATCCCGCGGTCCTCGCGCGGCTCCTGTTCGACGTTCATCGTGAGGCCGGGCAGCAGGTTCGGCAGATGGGCTGCCATGCGCCGGTTGGAGTAGGGTCCGCCGATGCAGAACTCGGCTATCTCCCCGAGGCCCTGACGTGCCGTGTCGTGCTGCACCACACGGGGCCGCGCCCCGCAGTCCTTGATCAGCGCCGACAGTTCGAGCAGCGCCGACACGTCGGTGGCGTGCACCCCCCGCTCGCTGCCGGACAGACGGTTCACCACCAGCAGACACTCCGCACCGGAGGGCAGCCCGAAGAAGGCCTGCTTGCGGCGCAGACGCCGCTGCCAGACATAGGTGCGGGTCAGCCACCCGAGGGAGCCGCTGACGCCGGTGGCCAGGACCCCGAGCACCACGTTGCGCAGGTCTTCATTCATAGGCGCGCATGCTAGCGGCGATCCGGCCTTCAGTTCGAGGCGTTCTTACGGGAGGCGGCGCGGGAAGTTACGCTGCGCGGACGGTCGTTGACTGGAGGTAGGAATGCGTCGCTCCGCCGCTGGCAAGGTCTCCCTTCTCGCCGTCGCGGCGACGGTGCTCTCGATGGGTGCCGCCGCGCCACCGAGCACCGCCCCGCCGTCGGTGAAGGAACCCGTCGCCGTCGGGTACGGCGGCGCCGTCGCCAGTGTCGACGCCGACGCCTCGGCCGCCGGCATCGAGGTGCTCCGCAAGGGCGGCAACGCGGTCGACGCCGCCGTCGCCGTCGCGGCCGCCCTCGGCGTCACCGAGCCGTACTCGGCGGGCATCGGGGGCGGCGGCTACTTCGTGTACTACGACGCGAAGAGCCGTACCGTACGGACCATCGACGGACGCGAGACCGCACCCCGCACCGCCGACGCCGGGCTCTTCACGGAGAACGGCAAGCCCATCCCCTTCGAGGAGGGTCAGACCAGCGGCCTCGGCGTCGGCACCCCCGGCACTCCCGCCACCTGGAAGACCGCCCTGGACGCCTGGGGCAGCAAGCGGCTCGGCGCCCTGCTCGAACCCGCCGAGCGGCTCGCCCGGGACGGCTTCACCGTCGACCCCACCTTCCGCTCCCAGACCGCCGCCAACGAGGCCCGGTTCCGCGACTTCCCGGCCACCTCCGAACTGTTCCTGCCCGGCGGCCGGTTGCCCGTGGTCGGCAGCGTCTTCAAGAACCCCGACCTGGCCCGTACGTACGAGACGCTCGGCCGCGAAGGCGTCGGCGCCCTCTACAAGGGGCCGCTCGCCCGGGACATCGTGAACACCGTCCGTACGCCCCCGCTCCGTGAGGGCGCCACCCGGACCGTACGCCCCGGCGATCTGACGGAGGCCGACCTCGCCGCGTACCGCACCGAGTCCCGCAGGCCCACGAAGGTCTCGTACCGGGGGCTCGACGTCTACAGCATGGCCCCGTCCTCCTCCGGCGGTACGAGCGTCGGCGAGGCCCTCAACATCCTGGAGGGCACCGACCTCTCGGCGGCCTCCCAGGCCCAGTACCTGCACCGTTACATCGAGGCCAGCCGCATCGCCTTCGCCGACCGGGGCCGCTGGGTCGGCGACCCGGCCTTCGAGTCCGTGCCGACGAGCGGCCTGCTCTCCCAGCGGTTCGCCGACTCCCGGGCCTGCCTGATCCGCGACGACGCCGCCCTCACCAGCCCGCTCGCCCCGGGCGACCCGAGCAGCCCGGTGCCGTGCGCGAGCGGCGGGACCGCCGCCCCGACCACGTACGAGGGCGAGAACACCACCCATCTGACGGTGGCCGACAAGTGGGGCAACATCGTCGCCTACACCCTCACCATCGAGTCCACCGGCGGCAGCGGCATCACCGTGCCCGGCCGGGGCTTCCTGCTCAACAACGAGCTGACCGACTTCTCCTTCGCCCCGGCGAACCCGGCCGTCCACGACCCGAACCTGCCCGGCCCCGGCAAGCGGCCGCGCTCCTCGATCTCCCCGACGATCGTCCTCGACCCGCACGGCCGGCCGGTCCTCGCGCTCGGTTCGCCGGGCGGCGCGACCATCATCACCACGGTCCTCCAGACCCTCACCGGAGTCCTCGACCGGGGCCTGCCGCTCGTCGACGCGATCGCCGCGCCGCGCGCCAGCCAGCGCAACCAGGCCACGACCGAACTCGAGCCCGCCCTGTGGAACAGCCCGTTGAGGACGGAGCTCGAGGCCATCGGGCACGGCTTCCGGCAGAACCCGGAGATCGGCGCGGCGACCGGCGTGGAACGGCTCCCCGACGGCCGCTGGGTGGCGGCGGCGGAGACCGTGCGCAGGGGCGGCGGCTCGGCGATGGTGGTGAGGCCCGCGTCCTGACCGGCTACGGGGCGGTGAGGACGCGCGGGCCGTCGTCCGTGATCGCCACCGTGTGCTCGGCGTGGGACGCGCGCGAGCCGTCGGACGTACGGATCGTCCAGCCGTCCCGCGCCGTGTAGTGCTCGTCCGTGCCGCCGCCGATGAGCATCGGCTCGATCGCGAGCACCATCCCGTGGCGCAGCTTCATGCCCCGGCCCGGGCGTCCCTCGTTGGGGACGCCCGGGTCCTCGTGCATGGCGCGGCCGATGCCGTGGCCGCCGAAGCCGTCGGGGATGCCGTACCCGGCGGCCCGGCAGACCCGGCCGATCGCGTGGGCGATGTCGCCGATGCGGTTGCCGACGACGGCCGCCGCGATGCCGGCCTCCAGGGCCTCCTCCGCCGCCGCGATCAGCCGGGTGTCCTCCGGGCGGGCCGGGCCGACCGTGAAGCTGACCGCCGAGTCGCCCGCCCAGCCGCCCAGCGTCGCCCCGCAGTCCACGGAGACCAGGTCGCCCGGGGCGAGCCGGGTCCCGTCCGGGATGCCGTGCACGATGGCGTCGTTCACGGAGACGCACACGACCGCGGGGAACGGCACCGGGGCCCACTCCGGGTGGTAGTCGAGGAAGGGCGAGCCGGCACCCGCCTCCGTGAGCACCTCGCGCGCGGCGCGGTCGAGCTCGGTGAGCGCGACGCCGGGCGCCGCCTTCTCTCGTACGGCCGCCAGGGCACGGGCCACCACCCGGCCCGATTCACGCATGGCCGCCAGGGATTCGTTCGTCTTGATCTCCACCATAGCCAATTACTATACCGGTATAAGTATGGGGGGCCGGTATTAGCATGGGGGCATGGTGCGCACACCCCTGACCCCCGAAGAGCGCGAGCGCGGCGAGCGCCTGGGCCTGCTCCTGCGCGAGGCGCGCGGCGGGCGGTCCATGGTGGAGATCGCCGCGGCCGCCGGTCTCTCCGCCGAGACCCTCCGCAAGATCGAGACCGGCCGGGCCCCGACCCCGGCCTTCTTCACCGTCGCGGCCCTGGCCGGGGTCCTCGGCCTCTCCATGGACGAGCTCGTGGTGCACTGCACCCTCGTCGGCGCCTCCTAGGACGACACCGCCAGCTGCACCCGGCTGTGGCGCGGGCGCTCGATCTCGTCCAGGAGCGCGAGCGCCAGATCGGCGTGGGCGATGCGGCCCGGGCCGTCGAGCACCGTGCCCACCGCCGTCCGGTAGCCGCCCGTCCGCTCCGCCTCCGCGTTCAGATCCATCGGCGGGATCACCATCAGCCAGTCGAGCTCGGGCCCGGCCTCCGCCGTGAGCAGCTCGAACTCGGCCACGTGCCCCTGGGAGAACGTCCGGTACTGCTCGGGGAAGTCGGGCGCGTCCATGATCCGCACCCCGGGGGCGGTCTCCAGGGTCGTGGCGATGCCCAGGGTGAGCAGCCGCCCGACCCCGGCCTCCGTGAGCCCGGCGACCATCGCCTTCGCCGCGGCCGTGAAGAAGTCGACCGAGGGCACGTCGAGCCGGACCGCCGCGTTCACCGCCGCGTCGTGGCCCGCGGCGAGCGCCGCCACCGAGGCCGCGTCCGTCGCGTCCCCCCGTACGAGGGTGACGCCCGCCCCCTCCAGATCGCGGTACGCGTCCGGGGCGCGGACCACCGCGGTCACCCGGTGGCCCCGGGCCACCGCCTCCGCCACGGCCGCCCGGCCGACCCGCCCGCCGGCACCGAAAATGACCACACGCTTGCTGTCGTTGTCCATGGCGGGACCGTAGAACGGGCACCCCTGGTTACTTCAACGGTACTGGGCTAGCGTCGACCGCATGACCGAGCAGCCGTCCCCGCAGCCGCTGAGCCCCTCCCTCTTCCACGACCCCGACTGCGGCGGACGCTCCGCCCAGCCCATCCGCGTCGGCGGCAAGTGGACGGCGATGGTGCTCCGTTGCCTGGAGGACGGGACGCCCCGCCGCTTCTCCGAACTCCGCGTCCCCCTGCACTGGATCACCCCCAAGGTCCTCACCGAGACCCTCCGCGCCATGGAGCGCGACGGCTTCCTCAGGCGTACCGTCCACGACGAGAACCCGCCCCGCGTCGAGTACGCCCTCACCGACCTCGGCCGCTCCCTCATCACCCCGCTCGACGCGGCCTGCGCCTGGGCGCGCACCCACGCCCCCGAGATCACCGAGGCCCGCACCGCGTACGAACGGGCCGCGTCCTAAGCTCCCGGGCATGATGCCCGAAGAGCTGCGGCGCGGCCGCTACGTCAGCCTGACCACCTTCCGGAAGAACGGCACGGGGGTCGCGACGCCCGTCTGGTACGCGGTGGAGGGCTCCGAGCTGTACGTGTGGACCCGCTCCGACTCCTGGAAGGTCAAGCGCCTGCGCAATGACCCCCGGGTCGAGGTCGCCGTCTGCGACCTGCGCGGCAACATCGCCGAGGGCGCCGAGCGGCACGCCGGTACGGGGCGGCTCGTGGAGGGGGAGGAGCTGCGCCGGATCCGGCGCCTGCTCTCGCGCAAGTACACCTGGCAGTACTGGCTGACCGACGTGCCCGCCATGATCGTCCGGCTCGGCAAGCGCCCGCACACCGGGATCGTCGTGACGTTCTGAAAACGGACCGTAGTCGTCCCGTAACACGACTGCGGTCCAATACCCGCGGACCGGAAGGTTCCAGTCGACGGCGGGGCAGGTGCGGAGCGCATGACGGTGTATCAACTCCCGGTGGAAGTCGCCACGTTCAGGGGCTGGCTGACGGAGCTCGTCGGCCGCCTCCGGCCGGACGGCGGCTGGTACGGGGTCTTCGCCGCACGCGATCCGGAGGGCCTGCGCGCCTGCCTCGACGGGGCCGACATCCTGCCCTGGGACGTCGTCGAGTCCCTCCTCCAGGACGCCCGGGAGGCCCTCGACGGCCCGTTCGCCGCCCGCGGCCGGATCCTGTACGCGGCGGCCGCGGGCGCCCACGACGGGCGGCCCGGCGGAGCGGAGGCCCTCGCCGAACGCCGGGACCTCATGGAGGACGAACGCCGGTACGCCGAGACCCGGAGCCGTGAACTCGCCGAGCGGCTGCGCACGACCCCGGACCCGGCGGAGGCGTCCCGCCTGGAACACGACCTCGCGTGGACCCGCGACGACCACGCGAGGGCGACGGCCCGCGTCAGGGAGCTGACGGGGAGGCTGGCCCGACTGGGGGCGACGACGCCACGGGCGGCGGGCCGCATCGAGGCGCCCGGAACCCGGACCGGAGCCGCCGGCCGGGCGGCGGGCGCGCAGCCGATCCCCGCCGCCGCGCCGCCCGCAGCCGCCGCGCGGCCCGGCAAGGCCAAGCGGCGGCCCCGGGGGGCCCGGTACGCCTGGCTGGAGGAGAGTGCCGAGGAGGTGGCGGAGGTGGTGGCGCCGCCGCCGGGCCTCCCGGCCAGGGGCGCGGCTCCCCGTGGGGCCCGGTTCGGCGGCGTCGCCGAACCCGTCGCCGCACCCGAGGTCCCCGCCCCGGACCCCGCCGAAGCCCTCCGCGCCGCGGCCAACGCGGTCTACGCCCTCCGGCGCCTCCGGTCGCAGGGCCGCAGCGGCGAGGCCCACGTGCTGCTCTGCGAGGCGCTCGAAGGACCCCCGGGCCGGTTGCCGGCCCTCGCGGCGGAGCTGCACCGGGCCGGTCTCGGCGCCGACTGGGCCACCCTGCTCTGGGAGGCGGCCTCGCTGCCGCCCGCCCGGCTCGCCGCCGTCGCGGGCGTGCTCGCCGACGCGGGCCGGGCGGCCGACTGCGAGCAGCTGCTCCGGCAGGGCGTGGCCCGCCCGGTCGAGGAGCTGGCCGGGGCGTGCGCCGCGCTGCACGCCGAGGACCACCACCGCGAGGCGCACGCCCTGCTCACCGCGTTCGTCCGCGCCCGCACCCCCGAGGACGGCGCCCGGCTCGCGGCCGCGGACCCGCACGGCCTCGTCCCGCAGCTCCTCGCCGCGGCCCGTGCGGTGTCCGCGTCCCGGGAGCGCGACCTGCTCCACGCCCTGCGGGTGGCGGGCCTGGCCGGGGCGTGACCCGGGGCGGGACCTTATCCGTACTGGTCAGTACGTGTCGGTACGTGTCCGACGTGGACCACTCGGGTATGAAACATGATCGACCCGACCGCTTCGCGGCGGCGGTCTTGCTCCGGGGTGTGACGGGGCTTACGTTCTCCTCCTACGCATCGCGTCTACGTGCGTAGAGGCTCTCTGACGCCGTGCCGAAGGAGCAGCTCATGACCGACGTCGTACGCGCCGCGCTCGTCCAGGCGACCTGGACCGGCGACACCGAATCCATGATCGCCAAACACGAGGAGCACGCCCGGGAGGCCGCCCGGCAGGGTGCCCAGGTGATCGGCTTCCAGGAGGTGTTCAACGCCCCCTACTTCTGCCAGGTCCAGGAGCCCGAGCACTACCGCTGGGCCGAGCCCGTCCCCAACGGGCCGACCGTCCGTCGGATGCAGGACCTCGCCCGCGAGACCGGCATGGTGATCGTCGTCCCCGTCTTCGAGATCGAGGACGCCGGCTTCTACTACAACACCGCGGCCGTCATCGACGCCGACGGCTCCTACCTCGGCAAGTACCGCAAGCACCACATCCCCCAGGTCAAGGGCTTCTGGGAGAAGTACTACTTCCGCCCGGGGAACGCCGGCTGGCCGGTCTTCGACACCGCCGTCGGACGGGTCGGCGTCTACATCTGCTACGACCGCCACTTCCCGGAGGGATGGCGCCAACTCGGACTCAACGGAGCCCAGTTGGTCTACAACCCCTCGGCCACCCACCGCGGCCTCTCCTCCTACCTGTGGCAGCTGGAGCAGCCCGCCGCCGCCGTCGCCAACGAGTACTTCGTCGCCGCCATCAACCGCGTCGGCATCGAGGAGTACGGAGACAACGACTTCTACGGCACCAGCTACTTCGTCGACCCGCGCGGCCAGTTCGTCGGCGAGGTCGCCTCCGACAAGGCCGAGGAACTCGTCGTCCGCGACCTCGACTTCGGCCTCATCGAGCAGGTCCGCCAGCAGTGGGCCTTCTACCGGGACCGCCGCCCCGACGCGTACGACGGGCTGGTGCAGCCGTGACCAGCCTGTACGCCCGGCACAAGGCCGTCATCCCCGACTGGGTCGCCCTCTACTACCGCGACCCCCTGGAGATCACCCACGGCGAGGGCCGCCACGTCTGGGACGCCGAGGGCCGCAAGTACCTCGACTTCTTCGGCGGCATCCTCACCACCATGACCGCCCACGCCCTGCCCGAGGTCACCAAGGCCGTCTCCGAGCAGGCCGGGCGGATCATCCACTCCTCGACGCTCTACCTCAACCGCCCCATGGTGGAGCTCGCCGAGCGCGTCGCCGGCCTCTCCGGCATCCCCGACGCCCGGGTCTTCTTCACCACCTCCGGCACCGAGGCCAACGACACGGCCCTCCTCCTCGCCACCGCGTACCGCCGCTCCAACCAGATCCTGGCGATGCGCAACAGCTACCACGGCCGCTCCTTCTCCACCGTCGGCATCACCGGCAACCGCACCTGGTCGACCACCGGCCTCTCCCCGCTGCAGACGCTGTACGTGCACGGCGGCGTCCGCGGCCGCGGCCCGTACGCCGGGCTCACCGACGAGCGGTTCATCGAGGCCTGCGTCGCCGACCTGGAGGACGTGCTCGGCCAGACCCGCGCGGGCGTCGCCGCCCTCATCGCCGAACCGATCCAGGGCGTCGGCGGCTTCACCTCCCCGCCCGACGGCCTCTACGCCGCCTTCCGCCGCGTCCTCGACCGGCACGGCATCCTCTGGATCTCCGACGAGGTGCAGACCGGCTGGGGCCGCACCGGCGACCACTTCTGGGGCTGGCAGGCCCACGGCCAGGCCGGACCGCCCGACATCCTCACCTTCGCCAAGGGCATCGGCAACGGCATGTCCGTCGGCGGGGTCGTCGCCCGCGCCGAGATCATGAACTGCCTCGACGCCAGCTCGATCTCCACCTTCGGCGGTTCGCCGATCACCATGGCCGCCGGCCTCGCCAACCTCTCGTACCTCCTGGAGCACGACCTCCAGGGCAACGCCCGACGCGTCGGCGGCCTCCTCATCGAACGCGTCCGCGCGGCGGCGGCCGGGGTCGCGGAGGTACGGGAGGTACGCGGCCGCGGCCTCATGATCGGCATCGAGCTCACCGAACCCGGCACCGACCGGGCGAACCCGGACGCGGCCGGCGCCGTCCTGGAGGCCGCCCGCGAGAACGGCCTGCTCATCGGCAAGGGCGGCGCCCACAACACCAGCACCCTGCGCATCGCCCCACCGCTCTCGCTCACCGTCTCCGAGGCCGAGGAGGGCGCAGCGATCCTCGAACAGGCCCTCAGGTCGCTCTAGTTGGCAGGGGAGTAGTCCCGTGAGCACCCGTACCCTCATCCGCGGCGGTCTCGTCGTCACCGCCGCCGACGAAGTCCACGCCGACGTACTGATCGAGGACGGCCGCGTCGTCGCCCTCGCCGCCCACGGCTCGGACGTCGCGGCCGGCTGGACCGCCGCCCGGACCATCGACGCCACCGACCGCTACGTGCTGCCCGGCGGCGTCGACGCCCACACCCACATGGAACTGCCCTTCGGCGGCACCTTCGCCTCCGACACCTTCGAGACCGGCACCCGCGCCGCCGCCTGGGGCGGCACCACCACCATCGTCGACTTCGCCGTCCAGAGCGTCGGCCACAGCCTCCGCGAAGGACTCGACACCTGGTACGCCAAGGCCGACGGCAACTGCGCCGTCGACTACGCCTTCCACATGATCCTCTCCGACGTCAACGAGCAGACGCTCAAGGAGATGGACAAGCTCGTCCAGGAGGGCATCACCTCCTTCAAGCTCTTCATGGCCTACCCCGGCGTCTTCTACAGCGACGACGGGCAGATCCTGCGCGCCATGCAGCGCTCCGCCGACAACGGCGGGCTGATCATGATGCACGCCGAGAACGGCATCGCGATCGACGTCCTCGTCGAGCAGGCCCTCGCCCGCGGCGAGACCGACCCCCGCTACCACGGCGAGGTCCGCAAGGCCCTGCTTGAGGCGGAGGCCACCCACCGCGCGATCCAGCTCGCCCGGGTCGCGGGCGCCCCGCTGTACGTCGTGCACGTGTCGGCCCAGGAGGCCGTGGCGGAGCTGGCGGCGGCCCGCGACAAGGGGCTGCCGGTCTTCGGCGAGACCTGCCCGCAGTACCTGTTCCTCTCCACCGACAACCTCGCGGAACCGGACTTCGAAGGCGCCAAGTACGTCTGCTCGACCCCGCTCCGCCCCAAGGAGCACCAGGCGGCGCTGTGGCGGGGCCTGCGGACGAACGACCTCCAGGTGGTCTCCACCGACCACTGCCCGTTCTGCTTCGTCGGCCAGAAGGAGCTGGGGCGGGGCGACTTCTCCAAGATCCCCAACGGTCTGCCGGGCGTGGAGAACCGCATGGACCTGCTCCACCAGGCCGTCGTGGACGGGCACATCTCCCGGCGCCGCTGGATCGAGATCGCCTGCGCGACCCCGGCGCGGATGTTCGGGCTCTACCCGCAGAAGGGCACCATCGCGCCCGGCGCCGACGCGGACATCGTCATCTACGACCCGCACGCCGTCCAGACCCTGTCGGTCGAGACCCACCACATGAACGTCGACTACTCCGCGTACGAGGGGAAGACGATCACCGGCCAGGTCGAGACCGTCCTGTCCCGGGGCGAGGTCGTCATCGACCAGCGGAAGTTCACCGGTCGCGCCGGACACGGCGTCTTCACCCCCCGCTCCACCTGCCAGTACCTGAACTAGGAGAACGACGTTGGACTTCGGACTCGTCCTGCAGACCGACCCGCCCGTCTCGCAGGTCGTCGGCCTGATGCGCCGGGCGGAGCGCAACGGCTTCCGGTACGGCTGGACCTTCGACTCCGCCGTGCTGTGGCAGGAGCCCTTCGTCATCTACAGCCAGATCCTCGCCAACACCACCAAGCTGCACGTGGGCACGATGGTGACCAACCCCGGGACGCGGACGTGGGAGGTGACCGCCTCCACCTTCGCCACCCTCAACGACATGTACGGCAACCGGACCGTCTGCGGCATCGGCCGCGGCGACTCCGCCATGCGCGTCGCCGGCCGCAAGCCCAACACCCTGGCCCGGCTCGGCGAGGCCATCGAGGTCATCCGCGACCTCGCCGAGGGGCGGGAGGCGGAGGTGGACGGCAACCCGATCCGCATCCCGTGGATCAAGAACGGGAAGCTGCCGGTGTGGATGGCGGCGTACGGCCCGAAGGCGCTCGCCCTGGCCGGGCAGAAGGCGGACGGCTTCATCCTCCAGCTCGCCGACCCCTTCCTCACCGAGTGGATGGTCAAGGCCGTCCGGGAGGCCGCGCGGGAGGCCGGCCGCGACCCCGACGCGCTCACGATCTGCGTCGCCGCCCCCGCGTACGTGACGGCCGACGACTCCCCGGCGGCGCTGGCCCACGCCCGCGACCAGTGCCGCTGGTTCGGCGGGATGGTCGGCAACCACGTCGCCGACCTCGTCGCCAAGTACGGGGAGCACTCCTCCATGGTCCCGGAGGAGCTCACCGCGTACATCAAGGACCGGCAGGGCTACGACTACAGCCACCACGGCCGCGCCGACAACCCCGACACCGCCTTCGTCCCCGACGAGATCGTCGACCGCTTCTGCCTCATCGGCCCCGCCGAGGCCCACATCGAGAAACTGCGGCACCTCAAGGAGCTGGGCGTCGACCAGTTCGCCGTCTACGACATGCACGACAACCGGGAGGGCACCATCGACGCGTACGGCTCCGAGATCATCCCCGTACTCACCGCCTGACCCGTACCCCCCGGGGCTCCTCCCACCCCGCACGGCCGTTCCGGCCCCCGCACCATCGCCGTCGCACCGAGCGTGTCGGAACCGGACCGGCGGGGTAGTCGCGGGGGCGGTAGAGGAGGAACGGCATGACCACCGCCGACATCCGCGTGAGCGGCCGGACCGTCGAGATCAAACGGGCCGAGAAGGAACTCTTCCCCGACGACGGCATCACCAAGGCCGACCTCGCCGACTACTACCGCCGGGTCGGCCCGCGCATCCTGCCGCACCTGCGCGGACGTCCGCTGATGCTGGAGCGCCATCCCGACGGCATCGAGGACGGCCGCTTCATGCAGAAGGACACCCCCGACTACTTCCCGGACTGGATCCACCGCAAGGAGCTGCCCAAGGAGGACGGCACCGTCACCTACCCGGTCTGCGACGACGCGGCCACCCTGCTCTACCTGGTCGGCCAGGCGTGCATCACCCCGCACCGCTGGCTGTCCAAGGCCGACCGGCCCGACCACCCCGACCGGCTGGTCTTCGACCTCGATCCTCCCCCAGCCTCCGGCCGGGGGCGCCCCCTTGGCGAGGACTTCGAAGCGGTCAGACGGGCCGCCACCCTGCTGCGCGAGCTGCTCGACGAGCTCGAACTGCCCGCGGCCCTGATGACCACCGGCTCCCGCGGCCTGCACGTCCTGGTCCCGCTCGACCGCCACGCCGCGTTCGACGCCGTTCGCGCGTTCGCCCGCGACGTGGCCGAGCTGCTCGCCGACCGGCACCCGGAGCAGCTCACCACCGCGCCGCGCAAGCAGGCCCGCAAGGGACGGCTCTACCTCGACATCCAGCGCAACGGCTACGGCCAGACCGCCGTCACCCCCTACGCCGTCCGCGCCCTGCCCGGCGCCCCGGTCGCCACCCCGCTGAGCTGGGACGAACTGGACGACGCCGACCTCACCCCGCGGCGTTGGACGCTCGGCACCATCGACGAGCGCCTGGAGACCGACGACCCCTGGGGACGGGAGCTGCGCCGCGGCCGCTCCGTGGAAGCGGCCCGTGGACGGCTGGAGAAGCTCTGAGGCATCCGCGTGCGGCACCCGGAGTCAGGTCCAGTGCTGCGCCGTGCGCAACAGCTCGCTGTGGATCCGGGAGAGCCGGTAGTCCTGGAGAGCCCCGTTGCGCACCGCCAGGTACAGGGTGTTGATGGGCGGGACCTCCGGCCGGAGCAGGGGGACGACCGCACCCTCCGCGAGGGCCTCCTCGCACAGGCAGCGAGGCAGTACGGAGATCCCGGCGCCGGCCGCGACCGCCGCCAGGATGGCCCGGAGGTCGGGGACGACCGCCCCGATGTGGATGTCGGGTTCGCGGTCGAAGACGACGCGCCAGTACTCCCGTACCAGCGGCAGCGTCTCCGCGTACGTGATCAGCACGGCCTTGGACGGTTCCCGGCCGGTCCCCGTCCCGGGCCCGTCGGGGAACATCTCCTCGGCCAGCCGCGGGGAGGCGACGAGCACCAGCTCCTCGTCGCACAACGGCGTCGCCTCGATCCCGCGCCGCCGGGGGCGCGTGGTGGAGATGACCATGTCCAGGAAGCCCTCGCCGAGCCGGGACAGCAGCTCGTGACTCACCCCGGTCAGCACCCGTACGTCCGTCCCGTCCGCCACCAGCCGCGCGAGCGGCGGCACCACCCTGCTCGCGGCGAGCTCCGCGGTCGTCCCGAGCCGCAGCGGGCGGTTCTGGTCGATGGGCGTGAAGTGCCGGTCGATCGCCGCGTTGAGCGAGATCATCGACTCCCGCACGTCCTGGGCGAGGATCGTCGCGCGGGGGGTGGGGACCGTTCCCCGCGTGGTGCGTTCGAAGAGCCGGTGCCCGATCTCCAGCTCCATGCTTCTGATCTGCTGGGTCACCGTCGGCTGGGTCACGCCGAGCTCGCGCGCCGCCTTGGTGAAGGACCCCGTGTGGTAGACCGCCATGAAGGTCTGCAGCCATGCCAGTTGCATCACGTCGCCGGCCCCCTGTCTCCGGCTCCTCGCATGGCGCGCCGTTCGGCGTGGTCCATGCCTGCCCCGACGGCCCGGGGACGGCCGGGACCGCCGAGAAGTGTACGAGGATCGGCGACGCCTGCGCGGCCCTCTCCTACGCGGCCCAGTCGGAGTTCTCGATGACCTCGACGAAGTCCGGCCGTACGTAGCCCTCGGTGAACCTCGCCAGGACGTCGGCCTTGACGTTTCCGAAGGTCGTGGCCGGACGGCGGGTGATGCCGTCGTTGAAGGCCTGGAGGATCCGCCGCTTGAAGTCGGGCCGCGGGTGGGCGGCCACCACGGCGGCGCGGACCTCGTCGGACACGTCGTGGTAGCCGATGCCGAGGACGTCGAGCTCAACGCCGGCGGTCACCAGGGCGATCTCGGGGGCCATCCGGGAGGGGATCTCCGGGGTGGTGTGCAGGGCGACGGCCTCCCAGGCGATACGGGCCCGGTCCTCGTCGACGCCGTGGCCGATCAGGAACGCGCGCGCCTCGTCCGCGCCGTCGATCTCGAACCGCTGGTCGTTGTCCCGGTACGGCTCGGTCAGCCCGAGGTCGTGGAACATGGCCGAGACGTACAGCAGTTCCTCGTCGAAGGCGAGGCCGCGGTTCCGCCCCTGGAGCGCGCCCCACACGTAGACGCGGCGCGAATGGTGGTAGATCAGGTCGTCGGTGGCCTCACGGATGAGGTCGGTGGCCTCCTTGGCGATCCGACTGTCCGGGATCCTGACGCCTGCGATGTCCGAGCTCATTTCCATTTCCTTACGGTGAGGGCCGTGCGGTGATGACGGAAAGCTATGCGATCGCCTGACGCGGATTCCAATAGTCAGTGTCGAGGGGGGACATAGGCGGAGCCGTTCCCGAAGGATCCCTATGCCCGGGCATTGCCGGTCGATGGCCGGCGAGTGGCACTCCCCGACCTGCGGCCGGACCGGGAACGACAGGAGCCCCGCCACTGGGTGGCGGGGCTCCGTCGATCCCGTGCGGGATCAGGGAAGGAACTCGTAGGACGGCCCGTCAGGCGCACGGTCGCGGGCGCACAACGTCACGTCCCTCCCCTTGAGATAGGCGAGCAGCCACTCGCCGAACGTCATCTCGTAGAGGGTCCATGACGGACTGTCCATCTCCTGGACCAGGACGCGCCAGGGCGAAGAGGGCTCGTCGGGGACGCGGAGGAAGACCATCTCCCCCGTCGTGGCCGTCGCCACCGGCAGCAGTTCACCGGGGCCCGTCCCTGCCCGACTCGGCAGGAACTCGGCCATGTCCTCCTCGCGCCAGAACTCGAGGTCCTGCTTGATCATCGTTCCCAGATCGTGCAGAAGATGACTGGCGGGGTGCTTCAGATACAGCTGCCCGTTGATCGAGATCGAACCGTAGGCGTCCACGATCTCGTGGAAGTCCGCGGGGAATTCGACGCCGAGCTCCTGCTCGAGCGCCGTCCACGGCGCCGGGTCCGACCAGTTGAACCGGGGTTCGCCCAACAGGGCCCGTATGTCCGAAAGCGTTGCCACCTCTAAGCCCCTTCTAGCAGGTCGAGCCGATGCCGGTGCTGGAGTTGATCGCCGTGCAGGAGTACTGCTCCACGATGTCCCCCTGCGGCCCGTACGCGGTCATGCCCACCTGGACGAGCGTGGGAACGGCCGAGTGCGGGTCACCGTAGATGGGCACGACCGACATGAACAGTTTGTTGTCACCGGTCAGGTGCTTCCAGCCGAAGGCTTCCACCTTGCTGGCCATCCTGGCGTTCGCCCTGCCGTGCAGTGCGACCAGGTTCCGGATGTCCCCTCCGGTGCCCTTGCCCCAGTAACCTATCAGGTGCCCTGCCTGCGGGTTTCCGCCGCCGGCCGCGATCTCACCCATGCCGTCCGGCTGGACGGAGGGCTCGCACTCGGGGCACTTGGGCAGACCGCCGGCACCGGTGCGCGACCTGCGGTCGGCCTTGGTGAGGAACGCCCAGGCACCGGTCGCCCGGCAGCCCTTGTTGCCCTGGTGGTCGGTGTACTCCTCCAGGCCGCCGTAGACCCGTCCGCCGTCGATCAGCGGCATCGGGTCGCACGTCGGGTTGTTGGTGTCCGTGGTCCGCGGCGCGGGCCGGGGCTGGGGGCCCGGCGACGGCTGCGGGGTGGGACTCGGTCGCGGTTCGTTGCTGGACGAGTCGTCGTCGTCGGAGTCGACGTCCGGGGACGGCATCAGCATGCTGCCCAGGGCCGTCCCCGCGTCCCGAAGGTTCTGCTGGCCCTGCGGCGTCGCCGCGTACAGGGCGGTGACGAGTGCCGCCCCCGCCCAGTAGATGGCCGGGATCGCGAAGAGGAAGTGGCCGTCCAGCTCGACGAGGCTGGTGGGGTTGCCGCCGCCGAAGGCGTACCGGTTGTTGGTGTACGGGTCGGCGCCGAGCTTCATGTCGGCGAGGGCGCCGTTGTACATGTCCCGGGTGGTGAAGCGGTTGAGGCCCGGGTTGTAGTCGCGGAAGCCCATGTCGTACGTGCCGGACTGGGCGTCCCAGCGCTTGGCGTTGTACCGGTAGGGGTTGTACTCCTCCTTGGTGGGGTCGGCCGCGTCGGGCTTGTCGATGCCGGTGAACTCGGTGGCGTCGTTGTTGCCGTAGGCGGTGTAGCCGTAGGTGGCCTTGGTGTCGCCGTTCTTGTCGGTCAGCGTCTCGACGTCGGTGTGGCTGTTGTAGCCGTAGTAGCCGTCCTCGGTCGTGCCGTCCGCGTTGTGCTTGGTCTGCGAGAGGCGCTCGCCCCACGGGCTGTACTGGAACGACTTCGTCAGCGCGCCGGCGACCTTCTCGTCGAGGACCTCACCGGACAGGCCGAGGTACTCGAAGTCGGTGGTCTTGCCGTCCGCCGTCTTCGACGCGGTGCGGTCCAGCGGGTCGAAGGTGTACGTCGTCGACTTCATCGCGCCGCCGGCGTCCAGCTTCTGGGACTCCACGACGTGGTCGAAGCCGTCGTACACGCTCCGCTCGATGACCTTGCCGCCCGAGCTGACCGACTGCTGACGGCCGAACGGGTCGTAGGCGTAGCTCGCGCCGACGCCCGCCGTCGAGGTGCTCAGCAGCCTGTTCCGGTCGTACTGGAACGTGGTGGTCGCGCCCTTGACGGTCTGGCTGACGACGTTGGCGTTGTTGTCGTGGACGTACGTCTCCGTCGCGGCGCCGTTGCCCGTCTTCACGGACTTGGCGAGCCGGTCGGCCGGGTCGTAGGTGAGGTCGGTCGTGGAGTCGAGGTACGCCGCACGGTTGTCGGCGTTCATCTTCTTCGCGACGTCCTGCGACTTGTTGCCGTTGGCGTCGTAGGAGTACGTGTGGGAGGCGACGAGCGTGGTGCCGTCCGCCTTCTTCTCCGTCGTCGACTTCAGCGCCGCGTCGAGGTAGTAGGTGTAGTCGACGGTGTTGCCGTTGTCCTTGGTCTCCTTCAGCTTCTGACCGCGGTCGGTGTACGTGTACGAGGTGACCTTGGGGTCGCTGTCCGTCGCGGACTTGCCGACGGACACCGACTTGACCTTCTCGCGCAGGTCGTAGGTGTACTTGGAGAACTGGCTCGGGTGGCTGACCGTCTCCGACTGGCCGTTGGCGTCGTACGTGTACGACGTCGCCTTCTTCTCCACGCCCGCCAGCGACTCCGTCACCTTCTGGACCTGGTTGAGGCCCGTGTAGGTGATGGCGTACGCGTCGACCTTCGTCCCCGGCGAGCTGTCGCCGATGGTCGTCAGGTTGCCGTTGACGTCGTAGGAGTAGGTGAAGGTCCGCTTCTCGTTGTCGGTCTCCGCGGAGTTGTCACGGACCAGCTTGACCCCGTCGGCGACGACGGTGCCGCCGCTGTTCTGGTCCAGCTTCAGCCTGGTGTTCTCGCCCTGCTTGAGGGCGTAGCTGCCGAGGCTGACCCAGGTGCCGGTGCCGGCGTTCTGGTCCTTGGTGACCGCCGGTTCGGTGGTCGTGCCGTGGGTGAGCGTGTACTTGGCGGTCGTGGCGGCCCCGGTCACCTTCGGGTACATCACGTACGCGGTGTACGTGCCGTCCTTCGGGATGTCGAGGGACCACGTGAAGGCGTCCGTGCCCGCGCCGGCGGCGTGGGTGCGGTGGTCGTAGCCCTGCTGCCCGGTGATGTCGCCGGTGGCCCAGGTGCCCGTGGCGGTGATCGCCTGGGTGTCGGAGTTGTCCACCAGGACGACGGACCTGCCGACCGGAACACCGTCGTCGGAACGGGACTTGACCTTGCCGTCCGGGTAGAACGACCACGTCATCGTGCGGTTGGACGAGCCGCCCGCCGACGTCAGCGTCCTGGCCGTCTGCTGGCCCAGGGCGTTGTAGTCGTAGGTGGTCGAGATGGACCACGGGTCCGTGGAGCTCTTCGTCCAGCCGTTGTCGAAGTAGTCGACCTTGGTGACGTTGCGGACCGTCTGCCCCTCCGAGGGCGGCATCGAGGTCTTCGCGACCCGGCCCACGGCGTCGTACTCGGTCTCGGTGTAGACGTTCGGGTCGTTGTAGCGGGCGTCGGCCGGGTCGTACGGCTGGTACCGGCGCTTCGGCCGGTTCAGCGCGTCGTACTCGGTGCGGGAGGTGAACGCCGTGGTCGTGCCCGCCTCGACGGCGCGCGGGGTGATCACCTTGGTGGTGTTGCCGACCTGGTCGTACTCGTACCGGGTCGTGCGGTAGACGATCGGCGAGGTGCCGCTGCGCGGGACCTTGACCTCCGTCTGCTTGCCGCGCTCGTCGTAGCTGACGAGCGTGGTGTTGTTCTCGGCGTCCGTCGTGGAGACGACCAGGTTGTCCTTGTCGTAGGCCTTCCTGGTGGTCTTGCCGGCGGCGTCCGTGACCGAGGTGGCCCGGTGGTTCAGGTCGTACGCCGACAGACTGGTGTAGTCGGTCGTGTCGGGGGTGTTGTTCTTCTTCGGGTCGACGACCTTGATCGTGTTGCCGACGTTGTCGTACTCGTAGCTGACCTTGTCGCCGTTCGCGTTGACGACGGAGGTGAGCTGGTAGATCTCGTTGTAGTAGTTGGTCGTGACGAAGTCCGACGCGTCCGCGGTGGTCAGCGTGCCCTTCGGCTCGGTCGTCGTCAGGAGGTTGCCGACCTTGTCGTAGGTGTACGTCGTCTTCCGCTCGTCCGACGTCGGCGTGTACTTCGGCTCGGTCGCCGAGGTCATCTGGTCGGCCGCGTCGTAGACGGCGGTCGACACCGCGCCGTTGGGCGCCGTCGAGGTGGTGACGTTGTCGTTGGCGTCGTACACCGGGGCCGGAGCGGTGATCAGATCACCGGCGGCCTGGTCCTTCGGCTCGGTCTTGACCAGCGGACGGCCGTAGACGTCGTACGTCTGCGTGGTCTTCTTGCCGAGCGCGTCGGTGACCTGCGTGACCTGACCGCGCTCGTCGTAGACGAACGTCGACGAGTTGTTCAGCGCGTCCTTCATCGTCGTCGGGAAGCCCGTGGGCCCGAAGCCGCTGTTGGTGTCCGCGTTGCCGTTGGCGTCGACGGCCCGGATCAGCTGGCCGTACGCGTCGTACTCGTACGACGTGGTGTAGTCACCCGCCGTCGCGGTGGCGACGCCCTTGGGGTCGGTGACCGTCTTCAGGTTGCCGAAGGTGTCGTAGCCGAACTGCCACTTCCGGCCCTCCGGAGAGGTCTTGGTGAAGAGGTCGGCCGAGTAGCCGTCGGCACGCGTCTGGTACGCGTACTGCGAGGAGTTCGCCGGGTAGACACCCGGGGCGCACTCGCTCTGGGCCGGCACGCCCGCCTTGTTGTTCTCCGCGTCGCGCTTCCAGAGCGGGAAGCCCGTCTTCTGGTCGTAGCAGTAAGCGGTCTTGGCGCCGTTGGCCTCCTCCGTGTACGTGACGTTGTTGTCCGCGTCCCACGACAGCTTCATCGACTGCGACTTGGCGTTCGTCGACTGGACGGCACGGCCGAAGTCGTCGGTGACGTAGTCGGAGGAGCGGGACTCGGCGTCGGTCACCTTGGTGGCCGTGAACTTGGGATTGCCCGCGTCCACGGCGTACGTGAAGCCCGTGGTGCCCTGGAGACGGTCGGTGATCGTCTTGGTCCACCAGTGGTACTTCGGGTCGTCGCCGGTCTGCGGGTAGTTGTACGCCAGCGAGGTGGCGTTGCCGCGCGGGTCGGTCGTCTTGACGAGCTTGACGTTCTTGTTGCCCTGGGTGGCGTCGTACTCGAAGGCGAAGACCTTCGGCTGGGTGGAACCCGCACCGTCGGTGATCTTGGTGAGCAGGCCCTTGTCGGAGTACTCGAAGGTGACCTTGCGGCCCGAGATGTCGGTCATCGACTTGATGTGGTCGATGATCTTCGGGTTGTTGCTGTCGGCCTTGGAGTAGTACTCGACCGTCAGCGACTGGCGGCCGGCCGGGTCGGTGACGTACTTCAGGAACTTCGTCGGCTTGTTGTTCGACTTCCGTTCCTCGTAGGTGTACGTCTGCGTGTTGCCGTTCTTCTCGACCGCCGACGTCATGTAGCCGTCGCAGCCGAACACGAACCGCGTGCCGTCCGGACGGGTCATCGTCCAGGCGTCCGGGACCGGGTCCTTCAGCGGGGTGCAGTCCAGACCGGGCTTGGCGGACAGCTTGTAGTGAACGCCGGCCGGGGCCTTCCAGGAGCTCGTGGCCGAGTCCCAGCGGAAGACGTGCGTGGTGCCGTCACCGTCGGGAAGACGGATCTCGATCGGGTTCGGCTTGGGGTGGAACTCCAGCGGCGCGCCGAGCCGGATCGGGCCGGAGGCCTGGAAGGACCAGCCGTAGCCCGAGACGGTGTCGGAGGTGTCCTGGCTGTTGTACGCGAACCGGGCGAAGGTGGTGATTCCGCGGCCGGGGTTGGTGAACGCGTTGTACTGCCAGACGGTGTTGCCCGACGCCAGGTTGTTCATCAGGGTCGAGCCGGCACCGGTGTTCTTGCCCGTGTAGACGTAGAACTTCTCCATGCCGAGCTGGTTGGAGGTCGGGTCCTCCACGGCCACGTTCTGGGCCAGGCCCGGGATGCCGGAGGTGCCCGAGGTCCAGGTGCCGGTCGTCTTGTTGTAGACGTCCCAGGTCAGGACGTAGTCGGTGCGCTTGTTGCCGTTGTCCGAGTTGATCGGGGTCTTCAGCTGCGCCTGCAGGCTGACCGAGCCGCCCGGGGCGACGTTCGACGGCAGCGCCGTCTGCACCTGGTTGCCACCGTTGGTCACGTCCGTGCCGTCGGGCAGAGCCCACTTGTACGTCAGGACGTTGTCGGCCGAGGTCCAGGTGGAGGCGGTGGTGTTGGTGAGGGTGAAGTCGACCGTGTAGTCGCTGTTCGGCGTCATACGGGCCGGGGTCTGCGGCGCGTAGTACGTCGACTCCGTGGTCGAGTCGACGTACGTGACCACGAGCCTCGGCGCGAGCCTGGGCTCGGTGCCCTCGGACGACAGGAACAGGGTGCGCTCCTGCGAGGCGGCCTCGTCGGCCATCTTCAGGACGACGCCCTTCTGGGACGCGGGGGTGGTCACCCAGGACTGCGCCAGCGAGGTGACGTTCCAGTCGTGACGGGCCGGGTCGTTGGTCATCGCGCCGGTGTCGGCCGTCACGGCGCCGAAGTCGCCGCCCTGAGTGGTCCAGTTCGTGGCGCTGTCGGCCTTGACCCAGGTGGCGGACTCGTCGAAGTCACGCGTCAGCGGCCGCAGTTCGTACAGGGCGCCGGTGGTGTCCTGAGCGGTCTGGGTGGACCACAGGCGCACGTTGGCGTCCAGGACCCGGGCCGTGGCGGGGATGCCGAGGGCCGGGAACTTCAGCAGGGCGCGGGTGTCGCCGTAGGTGGCGGAGTTGTTTCCCACCGACAGCCAGTTCTTCGGACCGGCGTCGTCGATGGTGTCGTGCGCGAGGGTGGTCTGCGCCGAGGACAGGGTGGTGTCCTGCGTCGCGTTCAGCACCTTGGTCGTGCGGCCGGCCTTGGGCAGGCGTACGAGCTGGGTGGGGGCGGCGACGACCTGCCCGTCCTTCGTCTTGACCGCGACCATGTAGTAGTACGCGCGGCCGAACGGGTCGGGGTCGTCGGCCTTCGTCGGCGTCGCGGAGGTGTCCGTGAACGACGTCGTGCCCGGCGCGACGGGGGCCACGAGGGTGGCGGCCGAGGGGGTGAAGGTCTGGCTGACGGACCGGTGGACCTGGTACTCGACGATGTCGTCGCCGGTGCCGATCGGGTCCTTGTCCTGGTAGGCGGACCAGCTCAGCTCGGCGCCGGTGTCGTGGATCGTGGTCGGGGCGGAAAGGTCGACGCCCTGACGGCCGAACGTGAGGACCAGGCGCGGGTAGTTGGCGGTCTCGCCGCCGTACCCGAACTCCGAGCCCTCGTAGCGCGGGCCGCCCTTGGGGCCGTTCGCGGACTCGTCACCGGCCTTGATCACGAAGCCGTTGTTGACGTTCGTGCCGTCGATCCAGGACTGGACGGTCTTCGTCACCGGGAAGGAGTGCCAGGTGTTCAGCTCACCGGCCTGCTTGGTGACGACACCGCCCTTGGTGAAGCGGACGGCGTCGGCGATGACGGACGTGGTCGTCGAGACCGGGCCGTCGCCGAGGACGATCTTGCCGAGGGTTCCGGCCTTGAACGGATGCGAGCCCAGCGTCTTCCACACGCCGGCGGTGCCGGCCTGCTGGTTGACGGTGTAGGCCTTCGTCCCGCCGTCGTAGGTGACGGTGAACGGCGCATTCGTCGCACGGTCGGAGGCCGGGATGTAGTGCGTCTCGACCTGGTAGGTGCCGTCCTCGGGAAGACTCGGCTGCCAGGTGTAGGTGTCACCCGCGACCGAATCCTTGTTGTACATGTACGTCTGGTTCACCGCGTACTGCGTGTACGCCGTGTTCCCCGACGCCGGCCAGGCGCCGACGGCTGCCGTACGACCGGCCTCGCCGTTGTCGACGACGACGGCGGTGCCGGACAGCTCGCCGGTGATCGCGTTGGCGTTGTTCCAGGTCGCCCCGGACTCGGTCCACGCCTGCGTGGCGCGGTGCGCCTCCAGCTGGACCTCGGTGTCACCGGTGGTGTGGGTCTGGTCGAAGTACAGCCGCAGATCGGCCGAGTCGAGCTTGGTGCCGGCCGGGATGCTGGAGACCGGGAACCGGATCAGCGCACGCGAGGTGCCGGTGGAGGTGTTGCCGACCGACAGGCGCCAGTTGTCGTCGTAGTTCGTCGTCGCACCGTCCGACGAGATCATCACGTCCTGCGCCGTGGTCGGCGTCGGCGCGATCGAGAGCGTCGGGTCGATGGTGACCGGGTAGCGGCGCTCGGGCGCGGCCAGCCACGTCGCGTCCGGCGTGACCGTCAGCTTCCAGTCCTTGCCGGCCCTGGTGAGCTTCTGGGTGACGTTCCCGCTGTAGCCGGAGCCGTACGGCGCCTTCGCGTCCTTCCGTGCGTCCGTCATGAACGCGGCGGGGATGACGAGGACCGGGTCCGCGCCCTCGCCGTAGAAGGAGATCGAGCCGTCCTTGTTCTGCTTCGGCGTCAGCCCGCCGGAGTTCAGGGTGAAGGTGAAGGACACCGGACCGGACGGCTTGGCGTCCAGGACGATGTTCTCCTTCACCCGGCCCGGACCCACCTGGTACGACAGGTCCGCACCGGACACCGCGTCCTTGTAGGTGACCGTGTCCCCGGCCGCGACCGGCGCGAGCTTCCCCGCGCCCTCAAGGCCCAGGGTCACCGCACGCCCGCCGGCGGTCTCGAACCGGACCAGCTTTCCGGCGTCCGAGCCGAACCAGCTGGACGCGGCGTTCGTCGTGTTGGCGAAGGCGAAGCCCTTGTCCCGGGTCGGGACGACGGTGGGGTCGATGTCCTTCCAGGACTTCCCCGCCCGGTAGCCGGTCGGCACCGCCGACACCTCGGCCTGCACCCGGCCGTCGGACAGCTGCCAGTAGCGGGCGTTCGCCGTCCGCCTCCCGGTCAGCTCCGCGACCCGCTTCGGCTTCGGCGCCGCCTTGCCCTTCGGCAATTTCTCCCGGCTCGGCAGGACGGGAGTCCCACCGGTCGAGGGCTCGACCGGCTTCGCCGGCTCGGCATTGTCGTCGTCGTCCGAGAACCAGCCCGAGAAGGCGTCGACGATACCCTCGTCGCCTTCGCCCGAAACCGGTGCCGCGTAAGCGACTTGTGGCAGCATGGTACCGGCGATCGCCGATACCACGAGGCAGGCTATCGCCCGCCCGTATTTCATTCTCACGCAAATCCCTATCTTGAGATGGTGGACCTGACCTCGAACGACATGCCTCAGGGCATGCCAAAGCAGGCCACCTCCCGTGCGTGGGAAGCGACCTCGCCGGACGTGATCAGGTCACAGCGGGGGGATTGTTCATCACAGAGACGACGCCCCGTCAAGCGCTCACGCAATTGGGGCATTTCAAGGGTCGGGTTGCGGAGTTTCAGCGCGCCATGCCGGACTTGTCGGCCGCCTGGCATTCACGTATTCGGATGGTGTATAACCCAGGCCGAATTTCAAGTCGACCGAAAGCGCGGCCATGTCCACGACGGAAGAACTGGCAGAACCGGCGGAGCAGGTGCCCGATGTGCCACGGCGTCGCCGTGGCATCGCCGCAGCGGCGGTACTGCTCCTCGCCATCGGCGGGTTCGGCACGTACCGGCTGCTCGGCTCCGAGGACCCGGCCGCGCCCGGGCACGGTGCACCCGCGCGGACCGTGGCCGCCGCCGACGTGACGTACGAGGTGCTCGGTGAAGGAATCGCCGACATCTCCTACCGGGGGCCCGACGACGACAAGGCCACCGTGGTCACGAACGCCACGCTTCCGTGGAAGAAGACCGTGAGCGTCCCCGTCGGCGCCGCTCCGATCGTCCAGGTCACCCTCGGCGAGAAGGGCGGCACGGCGAGCTGCACCCTCGCCGTGCACGGCCGGCACGTCCAACGCGCCACCGCCACCGGCTCCTTCGGCCGTACGACATGCGGCGGGGAGACCCCCGCGGCCCCCGAGGCCCCCGCGGCCGCCGAGGGAGCCCACTGAACAGGTGAACGGGCGTCAACGGGCCCGTTCCGCTTCCCTTGACGCCCCTGCCCCCGTAGGACAAGACTCCGCACGGTCAAGAACCCCACGCCCCGCACGGCCTCGTTTGCGTCCCCGAACGAAGGGTTCCGTCCATGACCGCAACCGCATCCTCCGGCAGACCAGGCCCCTTTGACGTCCGTGACGGCCGTGTCGAGCTCGCGCCCGGCACGGCCCCCGCCGACTCCCGCTTCGTCAACGACGACCTGCTCCCCGTCCCCGTGGCCGGGCGCCGCTGGACGACGTACAACTTCGCCGCCCTCTGGGTCGGCATGGCCCACAACATCCCCTCCTGGATGCTCGCCTCCGGTCTCGTCGCCCTCGGCATGGACTGGAAGCAGGCCGTCCTCACCATCGCCCTGGCCAACGTCGTCGTCCTCGTGCCGATGCTGCTCACCGGGCACGCCGGACCGAAGTACGGCATCCCCTTCCCGGTCCTCGCCCGCGCCTCCTTCGGACTGCGCGGGGCCAATCTGCCCGCCCTCGTCCGGGCCGGCGTCGCCTGCGCCTGGTTCGGCATCCAGACCTGGATCGGCGGCCAGGGCGTCTTCGTCCTGCTCGACAAGGTCTTCGGCGGCGGCTGGGCGTCGGCGTCGAAGGTCGGCGGCCAGCCGTGGACGCTGTGGCTCTGCTTCGTCCTCTTCTGGGCGCTCGAACTGGCCATCATCTACCGGGGGATGGAGGCCCTGCGCCGCTTCGAGAACTGGGCCGCGCCCTTCGTGATCGTCGGCGCGCTCGCCCTCCTCGTCTGGGTCGCGGTCAAGGCGGGCGGCCTCGGCCCGCTCCTCGACCAGCCGTCGAAACTGGGCTGGGGCGCCGACTTCTGGCCCGTCTTCTTCCCCGCCCTCATGGGCATGATCGCCTTCTGGGCGACGCTGAGCCTCAACATCCCGGACTTCACCCGCTTCGGCGCCGGCCAGCGCGCGCAGGTCTGGGGACAGAGCCTCGGACTCCCCACCACGATGACCCTGTTCGCCCTGCTCTCGGTGCTCGTCACCTCGGGCTCGCAGGCCGTGTACGGGGCGCCCGTCTGGGACCCGGTGGCGCTCGCGGCGAAGACCGACAACGTCTTCGGCCTGCTCTTCGCCCTGGTGACGGTCCTGGTCGCCACCCTGTCGGTGAACATCGCGGCGAACGTGGTCTCACCGGCGTACGACCTCGCCAACCTCGCCCCGCGACTGGTGAACTTCCGTACGGGCGCGCTGATCACCGGCGTCGTCGGCGTGCTCATCATGCCGTGGAAGCTCACCGCCACCCCCGAGCTGTACATCTTCACCTGGCTCGGCCTGGTCGGCGGCCTCCTCGGCACGGTCGCGGGCATCCTCATCGCCGACTACTGGCTCGTCCGCCGGACCGTCCTCGACCTCGAAGGCCTCTACCGGGCCGACGGCCCCTACTGGTACCGGGGCGGCTGGAACCCGGCGGCCGTCCTCGCCTTCGCGGTCGGCGGCGTCCTGGCGGTCGGAGGCTCCCACTCGGCGCCGGGAACGGGCCCGTTCCCCGAGAACGGCCTGATCCCCTTCCTGAAGCCCCTGGCGGACTACGGCTGGGCCGTCGGCCTCGCCGCCGCCCTGCTCCTCCACACCGTCCTCATGAGGCGCGGGGCAGCCGCCCGGCCGTCCTCCCGATCCAGCTGAGGTAGGACCAGACCCGGGTGTTCACGGCGGGGGTGTCGGTCGCGCACCCCTTCCCGTACGAGACGAGGCCGACCACGTACGGCGTCCCCGCGACCGTGTGCACCAGGGGGCCGCCGGAGTCGTACTGGCAGGTGTCACGGCCCGGCGCGTACGTGCAGAGCTGGGCGGCGGTGACCTGGGACATGCCCCGGGCCCCGCACGTCGGGTTGCTCATGGTGCCGAGGAGCACGGTCCGCAGGACGTCGGAGGTACGGCCCCCGAACGAGGTGGTGCCCCAGCCGGGGGCCTCGACCTGCGTGTGGTCGAAGGTGCCGTGGGCGTACCGGGCGGGCAGGGCGACCGGCCGCACGTCACGGTTGAACACCACGGGCTCGGCCAGCCGGACGAGCGCGATGTCGTCGCGCTGGGTGGCGGGGTCGTAGCCGGGGTGCGGGAGGAAGGCGTCCGGGGTCGCGAGCACCGCGTGCGGACTGTCGTCCGTACGCGTCAGGTCGTGGTCGCCGAGGAGCACGCCCACGCGCGCGGTGCTGCTGTACGAGCCGGTCAGACAGTGCGCGGCGGTGAGCACGTACCGCTCGCCGACGAGCGCCCCACCGCACATCACCCGCCGCTCCTCCAGATCCACGAGCCCCACCATGAACGGGTACTGATGGGGCCGCGCCTCCTGGCCGCCGACGACCGCGTACGCGGGCGGCGCGACGACGAGGGGGCACACCGCCATCACCGCGCCCGCGACCGCCGCCATGAACTTCCTCGCCCGTCCCACCTGACCTCCGCACCGTCGACGCCGTGTCCCGGGGGCCGGCGGCTGTGCGGAGACGTTTCCGCACAGCCGCCCCGGCCCGCGTGGGCATCAACGAGAAGAACACGACGGGGTCACGATGCCCCCGCCGCGGGCCCGCGCTCGGGGCGGTGCCCACCCGCCCGTACGGCGCCCGCCCCGTTGTGGGCCCGCGTCCCCCCTCGTTGTGGGCAATCGTTCCGCTGGGGCGGAACGGGTGGGCACAACGGACCCGCGCCCGCCGGCGCCAGAGGCTTCCGCGCCCGAACCCGCACCCCGTGTGCGCCGCGGCGGTGGTGCGGGTTCAGGCGCAGGGGGCGGGGGCGCGGCCAGGCGCGCCGTCCCGTGTGCCCACCCGTCCCGCCCAGCGGGACGATTGCCCACACGGCAGCGGGTGCGGGCCCACGCGGCAGCGGGGCGACGTCCCCCACGGGCGCGGGGCGCGGGCCCATCGGGCGCGGGCCCCACGCGGGTGCGGGGTTACGGAACTCGGGCCGTCCACTCCCGCGTACCGAACTTCGACTCCGCCAGTTCCTTCGCGCGGGTCAGTTCGTCCTCCGTGAGGCCGCCCTCCGCGAGCCCGTACCGGCTCCGGAAAGAGGCGATCATCCGGTCGATCACCGTCTCGCGCGGCAGGCCCGTCTGCCGCCGCAGCGGGTCCACGCGCTTCTTCGCGCTCTTCGTGCCCTTGTCGGAGAGCTTCTCCCGGCCGATCCGCAGCACCTCGGTCATCTTGTCCGCGTCGATGTCGTACGCCATCGTCACGTGGTGCAGGACCGCCCCCTCGCCGCCCACGAGCCGCTTCTGCGCCGCGCCCGCGATCTTGCCGGCGTCCGTCGCGATGTCGTTGAGCGGCTGGTACCAGGCCCGGATGCCCATGTCGCCGAGCGCGCCGAGGACCCAGTCGTCGAGGTAGGCGTAGCTGTCGGTGAAGGACAGGCCCTGCACGAGGGCGTCGGGGACGGAGAGCGAGTACGTGATCGTGTTGCCCGGCTCGATGAACATCGCCCCGCCGCCGCTGATCCGGCGCACCACCTGGATGCCGTGCCGCTCGGCCGCCTCCGGGTCGACCTCGTTGCGCAGGGACTGGAAGCTGCCGATCACCACGGCCGGGGCGCCCCACTCCCAGACCCGCAGGGTCGGCGGGCGGCGGCCGGCCGCGACCTCGGCCGTCAGGACCTCGTCGAGCGCCATGTGCAGCGCGGGGGACTGCGGCGGCTCGTGGATCAGCTGCCAGTCGTAGTCGGTCCAGTCCGTGGCGTGGGCGAGGGCGCGGCGGACCGCGATCCCGACGCCCTCCGTGGTCAGGCCGAACATCTGCGTGCCCGGCGGGAGCGCCGCGTCGATCCGCGCCGCGAGCCCCGGGGCGTCCGTGTCGACGGGGGCGCCTTCGAGGGCCCCGTCGATCGCGAGGATCGCCTCGTCCGGTTCGAGGAAGAAGTCGCCCGCGACCCGGACGTTCCGCAGGACCCCGTCCTCGGTGTCGAGGTCGACGACCACCAGCTTTCCGCCGGGGACCTTGTACTCGCCGTGGTACGCGCCGTGCACGGAAGCCTCCCTGTGTGTAAGGGGTGAACCCGGCCAAAGGGTACTCCCCGGGGAAACGGAGGGTGACAAGTGCGGCGTTCCGGTTGTCAGCGACCCGTGCTTAGCTGGAGGCATGATCGAAGACTTCCTTGAGCACGTCCTCGGCGGCCGTACGACCGAGGTCGAGGAGGCCGTCCGCAAGGCGGCCGCCGCCGAGATCATGCCGCGTTTCCGGCAGCTCGCCGCCGACGACATCGTCGAGAAGAACGGGCCGCACGACCTGGTCACCGTCGCCGACCGGGCCGCCGAGGAGCACCTCACCGCGTCCCTCACCGCCCTGCTGCCCGGCTCCGTGGTCGTCGGCGAGGAGGCCGTCCACGCCGACCCCACGGTGTACGAGGCGCTGCGCGGCGACGCCCCCGTCTGGATCGTCGACCCCGTCGACGGCACCCGCCAGTTCGTCCACGGCGACCCCGGCTTCTGCACCCTCGTCGCCCTCGCCCACCGCGGCGAGGTCCTCGCCTCCTGGACCTTCGCGCCCGCCCTGGAGGAGTTCGCCGTCGCCGTGCGCGGGCGCGGCGCCACACTCAACGGCCAGGCGATACAGTCCGGTTCGCCGACGTCCGGCGAGGTCTTGGAGGTCGCCACCTCGCACCCCGACTACACCACCCCGGACCAGAAGCGGGCCCTGCTCGGCCTGAACGTCGAGGGGATACGGCCCCGGCCCTGCGGCTCGGCCGGGCTCGAATACCTCGCCGTGGCGCGCGGGGCGCTCGCCGGCACCGCCTTCAGCTGGGAGTACGCGTGGGACCACGCCGCCGGACTCCTCCTGGTCGCCGAGGCGGGCGGCGCGACCACGACGATCGCGGGGGAGCCGTTCCGCATCGCCGGGGGCAACGCGCTGCCGTTCACGACCGCCCGGGACTCGGCTACCGCCGAGCGGATCCGGACGCTCCTCGGGGGCGCGTGAGGAGCGGTTCGCCACCCGCCTATCCTGGGAGCCTTGGCCATCGGCTGACGAAGGAGTCCGAAGGTGACGAACGAGACGTCGATGCTCGATGCCGTCGTCGTGGGGGCGGGGCCCAACGGACTGACGGCCGCCGTCGAACTGGCCCGGCGCGGCCTCTCCGTGGCCGTCTTCGAGGCCAAGTCCACCGTCGGCGGCGGTGCCAGGACCGAGGAGCTCACCCTTCCCGGCTTCCGTCACGACCCCTGTTCGGCCGTGCATCCGCTCGGCGCCGGTTCGCCCGTCTTCAAGACGATGCCGCTCGACCGGTACGGCCTGGAGTGGCTCCACCCCGAACTGCCCATGGCCCACCCCTGGGACGACGGCACCGCCGCCGTCCTCGCCCGTTCCGTCGCCGAGACCGCCGCCTCCTTCGGCCCGCGTGACGCCGGGACGTACCGCAGGCTCGTCGCCCCCTTCCTCGGCAAGTGGGACACCCTTGCGAGCGACTTCATGCAGCTGCCGCTCACCGCGCTGCCCCGCGACCCCGTCACCCTCGCCCGCTTCGGCCTCACCGGACTCCCCCCGTCCACCTGGCTGATGCGAAGGTTCCGGGACGAGAAGGCCCGTGCGCTCCTGGCCGGGCTCGTCGGTCATGTCATCGCCCCGCTGGGCGGCTTCGCCACCGGCGCCGTCGGTCTGGTCTTCGCGCTCGCCGCGCACGCCGGCGGCTGGCCGATGCCCCGGGGCGGCTCGCAGTCCATCTCCGACGCCCTCGCCGCGTACCTCAAGGACCTCGGCGGCGCCGTCCACACCGACTTCGAGGTCAAGCGGCTCGACGACCTGCCGCCGGCCCGCGCCTACGTCTTCGACACCTCGCCCACCGCCCTCGCCCGGATCGCCGGCTTCGGCGGGCACTACGACCACTACAAGTACGGCGCCAGCGCCTTCAAGATCGACTACGCGCTCGACGGCCCCGTGCCCTGGACCGCCGAGGAGGCCCGCCGCGCCGGCACCGTCCAGGTCGGCCCCACCGCCGGCGAGATCGGCACCGCCCTGCGCGAGGCCTCCTCCGGCACCGCCCCCGACGCCCCCTTCCTCATCACCGCCCAGCCCAGCCTCGTCGACCCCTCCCGGGCCCCCGAGGGCAAGCACGTCTTCTGGGCGTACGGCCACGTGCCGAACGGCTGGCGCGGCGACCTCACCGAGGCGATCGAGCGTCAGATCGAGCGCTTCGCCCCCGGCTTCCGCGACCGCGTCCTGGCCCGCGCCACCGCGGGACCGCCCGAACTCGCCGAGCGCAACGCCAACTACATCGGCGGCGACATCGCCTGCGGCGCCGCCCGAGGCCTCCAGCTCCTCCTGCGCCCCACGCTCTCGCTGCGCCCCTACGCCACCCCGCACCCGGCGGTCTTCCTCTGCTCCTCCGCGACCCCGCCAGGACCTGGCGTCCACGGCATGTCCGGGCACAATGCGGCGAAGGCCGTCTGGCGGAGCCTGCGAAAATAGACTGGTCCCCATGGCCAAGTACTTCGACGTGCACCCCGACAACCCCCAGCCCCGCACCATCGGCGCGGTGGCCGACTCCATCAGGAACGGGGCGCTCGTCGCGTACCCGACCGACTCCTGCTACGCGCTCGGCACCCGGCTCGGCAGCCGCGACGGCATCAGCCGCATCCGCGCCATCCGCGACCTCGACGACCGGCACCACTTCACGCTGATGTGCGCGAACTTCGCCCAGCTGGGCCAGCTCGTGCACATCGACAACGACGTCTTCCGCGCGGTCAAGGCGTCCACGCCCGGCGCGTACACCTTCATCCTCCCGGCGACCAAGGAGGTGCCGCGCCAGCTGCTCCACCCCAAGAAGAAGACGGTCGGCGTCCGCATCCCCGACCACGTCGTCACCCAGGCGCTCCTCGCCGAACTCGGCGAGCCGCTGCTCTCCAGCACCCTGCTCCTGCCCGACGAGGCCGAACCGCTCACCCAGGGCTGGGAGATCAAGGAGCGGCTCGACCACCAGGTGGACGCGGTGCTCGACTCCGGCGACTGCGGCACCGAACCCACCACCGTCGTCGACTTCTCCAGCGGCGAGCCCGAGATCGTCCGCCGCGGCGCGGGGGACACCGTCCGCTTCGAGTAGGCGACCGGGGAAAAGGCCCCCGCCCTGCCTCGCCCGGGCCCGGCAAGCGGTCGAGCGATCGAACGGTCCACCGTTCCCGGATCGGCCCTTTCCGGCCCGCTCATGATCACCGTACGGTCGCGTGAACGCCTGTTCACGCGCACCCACGGAGGCACGGCCGCATGATCGTCATCGCCCATGTCAGCGACATCCACATCGACGACGAGCCGCGCAGCGCGGACCGCACCCGCGCCGTCCTGCGGTACCTGGAAGAGCTGCCGTACGACCTGGCGGCCGTCCTCGTCACCGGCGACATCGCCGACCACGCGACCCCGGACGAGTACGCGGTGGCGCGGGAGCTGCTGACCTCCCGCCATCCGCTGCTCGTCTGCCCGGGCAACCACGACGACCGCGCCGCCTTCCGCAAGGGCCTCCTCGCCGAGGAGGCCGCGGCCCGCCCGTACGCCCCCGTCAACCAGGTGCTCCGCGGCGAGGGTTTCGTCATCGCCCTCTGCGACTCCTCCGTACCCGGCAAGGACGAGGGCCTCCTGGAGGACGAGACGATCGAATGGCTCGACGGCGTCCTCGCCGCCACCCCGCACGAGGTCCCCGTCCTGGTCGCCTTCCACCACCCGCCGGTGCCGCTGCACACCCCGTACGTGGACGGCATCCGGCAGTTCGGCGAGGAGCGGCTCGCCGCGCTCGCCGACCGCCACCCCCACCTCACGGCCTTCCTCGCCGGCCACGCCCACACGGCCGCCGCCACGGCCTTCGCCGGCCGCCCGCTGCTCGTCGCGCCCGGAGTCGTCTCCGCCCTCCGGCTGCCCTGGGAGAACCCCGGCACGGAGAACCCGCACGTCCACCTCGACCTGCCGCCCGCCCTCGCCTTCCACGTCCTCGGCGAGGACGGCCGGCTGACCACCCACTACCGGACCGTCACCGTCTGACCCGCCACGACCGGGGGCGGACGTCCATGTCGTTTTCTCGCCAGCCCGTGCGCCGTCCGTCCCCGATCCTGGAACCATGCACACCGACACCGAGCGCTGCGTACGGGCCGTCCAGTCGAAGGAGGCCCGCTTCGACGGCGTGTTCTTCACCGCCGTCCGCACCACCCGGATCTACTGCCGCCCCAGCTGCCCGGCCGTCCCGCCCAAGCCCGAGAACATGGAGTTCCACCCCAGCGCCGCCTCCTGCCAGCGCGCCGGCTACCGGGCCTGCAAGCGCTGCCGCCCCGACACCAGCCCCGGCTCGCCCGAGTGGAACGTCCGGGCCGACGCCGTCGCCCGCGCCGTACGGCTCATCCAGGACGGCGTCGTCGACCGCGAGGGCGTCCCCGGACTCGCCCGGCGGCTCGGCTGGTCCACCCGCCAGATCGAACGCCAGCTCCTCGCCGAACTCGGCGCGGGACCGCTTGCCCTGGCCCGCGCCCAGCGCGCCCAGACCGCCCGGCTGCTCATCGAGACCACCCCGATGCCCTTCGCCGAGATCGCCTTCGCGGCCGGCTTCTCCTCCATCCGCACCTTCAACGACACCGTCCGCGAGGTCTTCGCCCTCACCCCCGGCGAACTCCGCGCCCGCGCCGCCCGCCGGTCCGCCGCCCGCCGGTCCCCGGTCCGGGCGGCGACCGGCCCCGGCGCCGACGGGCCGACCGCTCCGGCGACCGCCACCCCCGGCGTCATCAACCTCCGGCTGCCGTTCCGCACCCCCCTCGAACCCTCCAACCTCTTCGGGCACCTCGCCGCGACCGCCGTCCCCGGCGTGGAGGAGTGGCGCGACGGCGCCTACCGGCGGACGCTGAGCCTCCCGTACGGACATGGCATCGTCGCCCTCGCCCCCCGCCCCGACCACATCGCCTGCCGCCTCCTCCTCACCGACCCGCGCGACCTCACCCACGCGATCAGCCGCTGCCGCCGGCTCCTCGACCTCGACGCCGACCCCGTCGCCGTCGACGAACGGCTCCGCACCGACCCGCTGCTCGCCCCGATCGTCGACAAGGCGCCCGGCCGCCGGGTGCCCGGGACCGTCGACCCCGCCGAGTTCGCCGTACGGGCCGTCCTCGGCCAGCAGGTCTCCACCGCCGCCGCCCGCACCCACGCCGCCCGCCTGGTCACCGCGCACGGCGTCCCCGTCGACGACCCCGAGGGCGGGCTCACCCACCTCTTCCCGACCCCAGAGGCGCTCGCCGCCCTCGACCCCGAGACCCTCGCCCTGCCGCGCAGCCGCCGCACCACCCTCCTCACCCTCGTCGGGGCCCTCGCCGACGGCTCGCTCCCGCTCGGCCCCGCCGACGACCGCGAGGAGGCCCGCGCCCGGCTCCTCGCCCTGCCCGGCTTCGGCCCCTGGACCACCGAGATCATCGCCATGCGGGCCCTCGGCGACCCCGACGCCTTCCTCCCCGGCGACCTCGGCGTCCGCCGCGCCGCCGAGGGACTCGGACTGCCCGGCACCCCGGCCGCGCTCACCGCCGCCGCGGCGCAGTGGCGCCCCTGGCGCGCCTACGCCGTCCAGTACCTCTGGGCGACCGACGACCACCCGATCAACCTCCTGCCCGCATAAGGAGAGTCACCGCCATGCCCCTCGTCCAGCACACCGTCGTGGACAGCCCCTACGAGCCGCTGACCCTCGTCGCCGTCGACGGCGTCCTCAGCCGCCTCCACATGACGGGACAGCGCCACCGCCCGCCCGAGGAGACCTTCGGCGAGCCCGACCCGCGCCCCTTCGACGAGGCGATCCGCCAGCTCGACGCCTACTTCGCGGGCGAACTCACCGAGTTCGACCTGCCGTTGAACCTGATCGGCACCCCGTTCCAGCTGCGCGTCTGGGAGCAGCTGCTCCGCATCCCGTACGGGGAGACCCGGACGTACGGCGAACTCGCCGAGGAACTCGGCAACCCCGGAGCCTCCCGGGCCGTGGGCCTCGCCAACGGCAAGAACCCCGTCGGCATCATCGTCCCCTGCCACCGGGTCATCGGCGCGGGCGGCGGCCTCACCGGCTACGGCGGCGGCCTGGACCGCAAGCAGCGGCTGCTCGCCTTCGAATCGGGTACGGCGGAACCGGACGCCCTCTTCTAGGCGCCCTTTTCTAGCGGAGCCGGTCGAGGAGCGCGGGCAGCGCCGTGCCGATCGGCTCGCGCACGACCTCGTCGGCGACGGGATCGTACGGGGTGGGCTCGGCGTTCACGATGATCAGCCGGGCGCCGTGCTCGGCCGCGATCCCCGCGAGGGAGGCCGCCGGCTGGACCTGGAGGCTGCTGCCGACCACGACGAACACCTCGGTGGCCTTGGCGATCGACATGGCCGTGCCGAGCACCACCGGATCGAGCCGCTGCCCGAACATCACCGTCGCCGACTTCAGGATCCCGCCGCACGCCCGGCACGCCGGGTCGTCCTCACCGGCCCGCACCCGGTCGAGCGCCTCCGCCATCGACGAGCGCGCATGGCAGGCCGTGCACACCACCGAACGCGCCGAGCCGTGGAGTTCGAGGACCTTCCGTTCGGACACCCCTGCGGCCTGGTGCAGCCCGTCCACGTTCTGCGTGATCACCCGCAGCGCGTTGCCGCTCGTCCGCTCGTACGCGGCGATCGCGCGGTGCGCCACGTTCGGCTCGGCGCTCAGGGCCGGACCGTCGAGCCGCATCCGCCACGAGCGGCGGCGGACCTCCGGATCGGCCATGTACGGCCCGTAGGTGACGAGCCGCTCGGCCTCGGGGTCCTGCCGCCACACACCGTTCGGACCCCGGTAGTCGGGGATGCCCGAGTCGGTGGAGATGCCGGCACCGGTGAAGATCGCGACCATCGTCATACGAAGACCCTAGGCACCGCCGAACCGCTCCCGCGAGCGGGTTTCCGGGTGCTAGGTTCCCGTCATGGCCAAGGTGAACATCGCGCTCGACGCCGAACTCGTCGTGGAAGTCATGGTCCTGGCCGGCATCGGCAACCCCCAGGACGCCGTCGAGGCCGTCGTCCGCGACTACATCGCCCGCGGCCACCGCACCGAGGCGCGGGCCGTCAGCCGCGACGAACCGCAGCGCACCGGCGAGATCATCCAGCCGGAGCCCCCGCAGGGCTAGGGCCTGTCCGGCGGATCAGGGTCGGACAGGCCCCAGGACGCCGTCACTCCGTCCGCTCCGCCAACCGCAGCGTCCGTTCCGCCAGTTCGCCGATCCGGACCCCGTCGAAGCCGAAGACGGCGCTGCGCACCCGGTCCCGCAGGGGTTCCGACCACTGTGGCGGGATCGCGGCCGCGCCGCAGCGGACCCCGGCCACCGAGCCCGCCGTCGCCCCGTTGGAGTCGGTGTCCAGGCCGCCGCGGACGGTCAGCGCGATCGTGCGGGTGAAGTCCCCCTCCCCGTACAGGAGTCCGGCGGTCAGGACGGCCGCGTTCGGGACGGTGTGGATCCAGCCGAGGCCCGCCGTCCGCTCCGCGAGCTCGGTGAGGGCCTCCGACCAGTCGAGCCCCGACTCGTACAGCGCGATCGTGCCCCGTACGGTCCGGGCGAGCCGGCTGCTCGCCGGCACCCGCTCCAGGCTCGTCTCCAGGGCGGACCGCACGTCCGGCGCGGTGAAGGCCGCCGCGATCAGCGCCGCCGCCCACATCGCCCCGTACACCCCGTTCCCGGTGTGCGAGAGGACCGCGTCCCGGCGGGCCAGCGAGGCCGCCCGGCGGGGATCGCCCGGACAGGTCCAGCCGTACACGTCGGCCCGGATCAGCGCCCCGATCCACTCCTGGTACGGATTGTCGTACGTGGCCGTCAGCGGCGGCCGCAGCCCGTTCGCGAGGTTCCGGTAGGCGACCCGCTCCGCCGTGAACGTCTGCAGGTACGGCAGCCGCAGCAGCCACTCCTCCCCGACCTGCTCGGTGCTGAACGCGAAGCCGTACGTCTCCAGGAGGTGCAGGCCCAGGACCGACCAGTCGACGTCGTCGTCCCGGCAGCTCCCGTCGATCCCGCCCCGCACGCACCGCTCCCACTCGGGCCGCAGCTCGAAGCCCGCCGCGTCGGGCGGCGGGGGAGGGAGGTAGTCCGTCAGCGGGAGCGCGTCGGTCAGCCGCAGATACGCGTCGATGTGCTCCCGGGTCCAGTGGTCCCCGCGCTCCACGGGCTTGCCGAGCATGTTCCCGGCGATCCGGCCCGTCCAGCCGCCCAGGATCCGGTCCCCGAGCTCCCCGTCCGTGAACCCCATACCTCCGGTGTACCGAACGCGGGGGCCGGGCGCGCGCCGACCGTCAGTCCTCGGGCGGCTCCGCGCCGGTACGGGCCTTCTCCAGCGACTCCCGGCCGTACCGGCCGCCGCCCTGCCCCGCGCCACCCCGCCCGTCGCCGCCCCGCTCGGTCAGCGCCTCCCCGACCAGGGTCCGCACCGCGTCCCGCAGCCCGTGCATCGCGGGGTGCCGGGCCGGGCCCGCCCCCGGGTCCTCCCGCAGCTCCTTCAGGAGCGCGAAGCACAGCACCAGCATCACCACCACGAACGGCAGCGCCACCAGGATCGTCGCCGTCTGCAGCGAGGTCAGACCGCCCGCCACGAGCAGCACCGCCGCCACGGCCGCCATCAGGACGCCCCAGGTCACCACCAGCCAGGTCGGCGGATGGAGCGAGCCGCGGCTCGTCAGCGAACCCATCACCAGGGAGGCCGAGTCCGCGCTCGTGATGAAGTACGTCATCACCAGGAGCATCGCGATCACCGAGGTGACCGTCCCGATCGGCAGCGCCTCCAGCATCGCGAACAGCGAGGCCTCGGCGCCGTCCTTCACCGCCGCCGCCAGGTCCGCCGCGCCCGTCGACTCGAGCCGGATCGCGGTCCCGCCCATGACGCAGAACCACACCACCGTCGCCCCCGACGGTACGAGCAGCACCCCCACCAGGAACTCGCGGATCGTCCGGCCGCGCGAGATCCGGGCGATGAAGGTGCCGACGAACGGCGCCCAGGACAGCCACCACGCCCAGTAGAAGATCGTCCACGCGCCCAGCCAGTCGCGGTCGGTGAACGCGCCCGTCCGGCTCGCCATCGGCAGCAGCTGGTGCAGATAGCCGCCGACCGAGGCCGGGATGGTGTCGAGGACGTAGACGGTCGGGCCCAGCAGGAACACGAAGAGCATCAGACAGGCCGCGAGGACGATGTTCAGCGTGGACAGCCACTTCACGCCCTTGTGGAGCCCGGAGAACGCCGACAGGACGAAGGCCCCCGAGAGCGCCACGATGATGATCAGCTGGGTGGCCGTGGAGTTCTCCACGCCCATCGTCAGGTTCAGCCCCTCGGCGACCTGGAGGGCGCCGAGACCCAGACTCGTCGCCGTCCCGAAAACCGTCGCGAACACCGCGAGCAGGTCGATCGCCTTCCCCGGCCAGGAATCCGCCCGGCGCGCCCCCATCAGCGGCACGAACGCGGAGCTCAGCCGGTTCCCCCGGCCCTTGCGGAAGCCCGCGTACGCGAGCGCGAGCCCCGCGATGCCGTAGATCGCCCACGGGGTCAGCGTCCAGTGGAAGAACGAGTACTCCAGGGCCGTCCGGGCCGCCGCGCCCGTCCCCGCCGGGACCCCGCTCGCCGGAGGAGGGGTCAGGAAGTGCGTCAGCGGCTCCCCGACCCCGTAGAACATCAGGCCGATGCCCATGCCCGCGCTGAACATCATCGCGATCCACGCCAGGTTCGTGAACTCCGGCTCCGAGTCGTCCGCGCCCAGCCTGATCCGGCCGAAGCGGCTCAGCGCGATCACCACGCACAGCACCAGGAAGGTGTCCGCGGCGACCACGAACAACCAGGCGAAGTTCGACAACACCCACGTCAGAGCCGTGGAGGACGCGCGGTCGAAGGAGTCCCCGCCCAGCGCCGCCCAGCCGACGACCGCGACGACGGCCACGACCCCGATCCCGATGACCGTGCCGTCGGGCCTGCCGTCGCTTCTGCCGTCGCCTCTGCCGTTGGTCGTGCCATCCGGAATGATCTTTTCCGTACCCATGCGACCCCACTATGGTGCGGAATATCGCCTTATCAGGGGGTGGCACGCCGTCTGGCGGTACGGATAGGCTCCCCCTCGGCGCGACTGCACGTTCGAAAGCAAGGGATGCAAGGTGACGGACGGGGCAGCAACTCAGGTCGCTCACGTGCTCGTGGCGGCCGACAAGTTCAAGGGCTCGCTCACGGCCGTACAGGTCGCGGAGCGGGTCACAGCAGGACTGCGACGGGTCCTCCCGGAGCTCACGGTGGAGACGCTGCCCGTCGCGGACGGCGGCGACGGCACCGTCGCGGCGGCCGTCGCGGCCGGCTTCGAACGGCGCGAGGTCCGCGTGACCGGGCCGCTCGGCGAGCCGGTCACCGCGGCGTACGCGCTGCGCGGCACCACCGCGGTCGTCGAGATGGCCGAGGCCTCGGGCCTCCAGCTCCTCCCGCCCGGCGTGTTCGCCCCCCTGACGGCGACCACGTACGGCTCCGGAGAGCTGCTCCGCGCCGCCCTCGACGCCGGTGCGACCACCCTCGTCTTCGGCGTCGGCGGCAGCGCCACCACCGACGGCGGCGCCGGCATGCTCGCCGCGCTCGGCGCCCGCTTCCTCGACGCGGCCGGCGAGCCCGTCGGCCCCGGCGGCGCGCCGCTCGCCGACCTCGCCACGGCCGACCTCAGCGGCCTCGACCCGCGCTTCGCCTCCGTCGACTTCATCCTCGCGAGCGACGTCGACAACCCGCTGACCGGCCCCAAGGGCGCGCCCGCCGTCTACGGACCGCAGAAGGGCGCCACCCCGGACGACGTCCGCACCCTCGACGCGGCCCTCGCCCACTTCGCCACCGTCCTGGAGAAGGCCATCGGCCCCCGGGCCGCCGAGGCCGCCGTCGCGCCCGGCGCGGGCGGCGCGGGCGGCATCGGGTACGGCGCGCTCATCCTCGGCGCGAGCTTCCGGCCCGGCATCGAGCTGATGCTGGAGGTCCTCGGCTTCGCGCCCGCGCTCGAGCGGGCCACCCTCGTCATCACCGGCGAGGGCTCCCTCGACGAGCAGACCCTCCACGGCAAGGCCCCGGCCGGCGTCGCCGCCGCCGCCCGCGCCGCCGACAAGGAGGTCGTCGCGGTCTGCGGCCGCCTCGCCCTCCCGCCGGAGGCCCTGGGCGCGGCCGGCATCCGCCGCGCGTACGCCCTCGCGGAGCTGGAGCCGGACCCGGCGAAGTCCATGGCGAACGCGGGCCCGCTGCTGGAGGAAGCGGCGTCGAACATCGCAAGGGACTTCCTGTCGTAGCCCCCGCCCCGCTGTGGGCGGCACCCGCCCGTGACGGTGCCCCGTCGCCCCCCCGTTGTGGGCAATCGTTCCGCTGGGGCGGAACGGGTGGGCACAACGGAACGGCGCCCCTGCCGGCGCCAGAGGCTTCCGCGCCTGAACCCGCACCACGTGGTGCGGCGCCGCTGGGGTGCGGGTCCAGGCGCGGAACGCCTGGGCCCGGCTGGGGGGCGCCGTCCCGTGTGCCCACCCGTCCCGCCCTGCGGGACGATTGCCCACACGGGGGTGGGCACCGCCCGCCCGGGCGTGGGGCCACACGGCGGGCGGCGAAGGGCACCGCCCGACCCGGGCGCGGCCCCGCACGGGGCGGAGGCGGGAGGCGCCGCTGAGGGCGGGCGCGGGCCCACACGGCAGCGGGGCAACGCCCACACGGGCGCGGGCCCGTACAGGCGCGGGCGACGTCCAGCAGGGCGCGGGCACACGGGCGCCGGGTGGCGGGGGCGCACGGGCGCGGGTCCACGCGAGGGTGGGGCGCTGGTACGTGCGGCCCGCGTGGGGCACCGTCCCGGGAGTGTCGGCGGAAGAGCGTCATCTGGCGGAAACACGGCAGTGTGAAGCTCGGCCCATGACTGCTGCACGCATCGAGGAGAACCGCTCCCACCCCCGCCTCCCCGACCTCCTCGCCACCTACCACCTGGCCAATCAGGCCGAGCAGGACAAGGCCGTGGCGACCGTCGCCGAGCTCCCGGCCGTATACCGTGCCGAGGCCGAGGCCGAGGACCCGGCAGCCGCGTTCGCCGCCGACACCGTTCTGCTCGCCACTCCGCCCGGTGCGGACGAGCCCGCCGGCTGTGTCGTCCTCAAGGCCCCCCGCGAGGGCCGCGCGCCCGAGATCAAGCGGCTCTGGGTCGCGCCCGAGGCCCGCAGGAAGGGCCTCGCGAAGGCGCTGATGGCCGAGGCCCTGCGCCGGGCCGCGGACTCCGGCGTGCCCGCCGTGCGCCTCACGGTCTGGAACTGGCGGGAGGAGCCGCTCGCCCTCTACCGCGGCCTCGGTTTCGAGATCGTCGCCTCCTGGGACGACCGGCCGGATCTCCTCTGTCTGGAGCGGCGGCTCGATCTCATCGAGCGCCTCGACCCGGACGCCGTACGGGCCCACGCCCCGGCCGGGCTCGCCGAGCTCCTCGTGGACGCCGTGGACAGCGGGGCCTCCGTCGGCTTCCTGGCGCCCCTGGAGACCGCCGAGGCGGCCGCCTGGTGGTCCCGGGTCGCCGAGGAGGCCGCGGAGGGCGTACGGGACGTCTGGGCTGCCCGCGCCCCCGACGGGCGGCTCACCGGCGTCGTCACCCTCGTCCGCGCCGGTACGGCCAACGGCCGGCACCGCGGCGAGATCGCCCGGCTCCTCGTCCACCGCTGCGCCCGCGGCCGGGGCCTCGGGTACCGCCTGCTGGCCACGGCGGAGGCCCACGCCGCCGCCACGGGCCTGAGCCTGCTCGTCCTGGACACCCAGACCGGCAGCCCGGCCGAGCGCCTCTACCGGGGCGCGGGCTGGACCGCCGCCGGGACGATCCCGGACTTCGCCGCCGACCCGGCCGGCACCCTCCGCGCCACCACGCTCTACTACAAGCAGGTCTAGGGCATGCGAAAGGGCCCGGGAGGCGATTCGCCTCCCGGGCCCTTCGTACGCCGTCCGCTACGGCAGCTGTGCCGCCCGCGCCTCCCGGCTCTCGCGCCGGTTGTCGCGGAAGGTGTTCACCCGGCGGGCCGTCGCGAAGAGGGGGATCACGGCGCCCAGCACGACCTGGAGCGCGCAGCCGGTCTGGAGCAGGATCTGTCCGCCCGGGGCGTCGAACGCCCACGCGGCCAGCATCGCCATCGCTCCGACGATCCAGCTGAGCATCGCCGCCGCGAGGACACCCCGCGGCTTCGGGTACTCCACCCGGCTCACCATCAGCCACGCCGTGCCGATGATCGCGAGCAGGGTCGGGATGAACGGCAGCTCGAGCAGGATGATCGAGACGACCGTCAGCGCGCCGAAGGGGCTCGGCATGCCCTGGAACATGCCGTCCTTCATCGTCACGCAGGAGAAGCGGGCCAGCCGCAGGACCACGGCGAGCAGCACCACGATCGCGGCGACCGCCGAGACCTTCTGCTGCGCGTCGTCCGCCACCATGCCGTACACGAGCACGAAGTAGGCCGGGGCCAGACCGAAGCTGATCAGGTCCGACAGGTTGTCGAGCTCGGCGCCCATCGGCGAGCTGCGGAGCTTGCGCGCCACGATGCCGTCGAAGAGGTCGAAGATCGCCGCGGCCAGCATCAGGATCACGGCGGTGGCGGCGCTGTTGCGCGCCATGCCGGTCTCGCTGCTGCCCGTGAGGTGCGGGATGAGGATGCCGGTGGTGGTGAAGTACACCGCCATGAAGCCGCACGTGGCGTTACCGAGCGTGAGGGCGTCCGCTATGGACAGCCTCAGCGACAGCGGCATCTCCTCGGCTTCTTCGGCCGCCTCCGCCTCGGCGTCGGCGACCCAGTCGGCGGCCCGTGTGTCGGGATCAATCACGGTCAATGCGAGTCACCCCCGCTGTGGTGGCCTGGCCGACCTCGACCGCGACCTCGACGCCCTCGGGGAGGTAGATGTCGACGCGCGAGCCGAAGCGGATCAGACCGATACGGTCACCCTGCTCGACCTTCGTCCCCTGCGGGATGTACGGCACGATCCGCCGGGCGACGGCGCCCGCGATCTGGACCATCTCGATGTCGCCGAGCTCGGTGTCGAAGTGCCAGACAACGCGCTCGTTGTTCTCGCTCTCCTTGTTGAACGCCGGGACGAACCCGCCGGGGACGTGCTCCACGGACGTCACCGTGCCGGCCAGCGGCGCGCGGTTGACGTGGACGTTCAGCGGGCTCATGAAGATGGCGACCCGGGTGCGTCCGTCCTTCCACGGCATGATGCTCTGCACCACACCGTCGGCGGGGGAGATGACCCGGCCCTGAGCGATCTCGCGCTCGGGGTCGCGGAAGAACCACAGCATGCCGGCCGCGAGAGCGGTGGTCGGCACGGCGATGGCCTTGGCGCGCTTGGACTTGCTCGCGCGCGCGAGGCTGAGCGCCGCGGTGGCCACGGTCGGCAGAAGCCACGGCGATGCTCCGCGTGCGATGCGTACGCCCTTGAGGCTGTCGCGATGTGCAGAGGTTCGACTGTCGGGCATGGATGACCTTCGTAGCGGATGATGCCGCACTGGCAACGGGGGACGGCGGCTTTCCGGCGATGCTATCGGTTGCGGGGCGCAACTGGGCAAGCCAGGAACCGAGTCGACGGCCGGAAGACGAACACGGGGTGTGATCTTCTTCGCGGCCGTACCGACTCAAAAGCGACAATCAGCCCTGGAATCGGTACTCCTCCAGGAGCCGACGACCAATGATCATTTTCTGGATCTCGGCGGTACCTTCACCGATGAGCAGCATCGGGGCCTCGCGGTAGAGGCGCTCGATCTCGTACTCCTTGGAGAAGCCGTAACCGCCGTGGATGCGGAAGGCATCCTCGACGACCTCCTTGCAGTATTCGGAGGCGAGGTACTTCGCCATCCCTGCTTCGAGGTCGTTTCGTTCCCCGGAGTCCTTTTTGCGTGCTGCATTCACCATCATGGCATGGGCGGCCTCGACCTTGGTAGCCATCTCGGCCAGCTTGAACTGAATCGCCTGGTGCTGGGCGATCGCCTTGCCGAAAGTGTGACGTTGCTGGGCATAAGAGACACCCAGTTCGAAAGCACGCTGTGCGACGCCGCAACCACGGGCCGCCACGTTCACGCGGCCGACCTCGACGCCGTCCATCATTTGGTAAAACCCTCGGCCGGTGACCCCGCCGAGCACACGATTGGCCGGAATGCGCAGTCCGTCCATGATGAGTTCGGTCGTGTCGACGCCCTTGTAACCCATCTTGTCGATCTTCCCGGGGATCGTGAGGCCGGGGCGGACCTCTCCGAAGCCGGGCTCCTTCTCGACGAGGAAGGTCGTCATCGACTTGTGGGGGGCGGTGCCCTCCGGGTGTCCTTCGTCACTTCGGACGAGGACGGCCACCAGCGTTGACGTGCCGCCGTTCGTCAGCCACATCTTCTGGCCGTTGAGGACGTACTCGTCGCCGTCCTTGACGGCCTTCGACGTGATCGCCGACACGTCCGAGCCGAGGCCCGGCTCCGACATCGAGAAGGCGCCGCGCGTCTCGCCGGCCGCCATCCGCGGAAGGAAGTACTCCTTCTGCTCCTGGGTGCCGTGCTGCTTCAGCATGTACGCCACGATGAAGTGCGTGTTGATGATGCCGGAGACCGACATCCAGCCGCGGGCGATCTCCTCCACGCACAGCGCGTAGGTGAGCAGCGACTCACCCAGGCCCCCGTACTCCTCGGGGATCATCAGGCCGAAGACGCCGAGCTCCTTGAGCCCGTCCACGATCTGCTGCGGGTACTCGTCGCGGTGCTCGAGCTCCGTGGCGACCGGGATGATCTCCTTGTCGACGAAGTCCCGGACCGTGGCGAGGATCTCCTGCTGGACGTCGGTCAGACCGTGGGTCTGGGCGAGTCGCGCCATGACTACTTCCCCTGTTCCTTCAGCTCCGGGCGGCCGGGCTGCTCGCCGCCGCGCGCGTCGATGTACTCGGCGGTCGGGACCATCACCTTGCGGCGGAAGACGCACACGAGGGTGCCGTCTTGCTTGTAGCCCTTGGTCTCGACGTAGACGATGCCGCGGTCGCTCTTCGACTTCGACGGGGTCTTGTCGAGGACCGTGGTCTCGCCGTAGATGGTGTCGCCGTGGAAGGTCGGCGCCACGTGCCGCAGCGACTCGATCTCCAGGTTGGCGATGGCCTTGCCGGAGACGTCCGGCACGGACATGCCGAGCAGCAGCGAGTAGATGTAGTTGCCGACGACGACGTTCTGCTTGAAGTCCGTCGTGTTCTCGGCGTAATTCACATCCATGTGCAGCGGATGGTGGTTCATCGTCAGCAGACAGAAGAGGTGGTCGTCGTATTCGGTGACCGTTTTTCCGGGCCAGTGCTTGTAGACGGCACCGACTTCGAACTCTTCATAGGTACGGCCGAACTGCATCGGACTCAGGCCTCCGGGATCTCGAACTTGCTGGTGCGCTGCATGCCGGCGGCGCGGCCCTTGCCGGAGATGACCAGGGCCATCTTGCGGGAGGCCTCGTCGATCATCTCGTCGCCGAGCATCGCGGAGCCCTTCTTCCCGCCGGCCTCGGACGTGTAGTAGTCGTACGCGTCGAGGATCAGCTCGGCGTGGTCGTAGTCCTCCTGCGAGGGCGAGAAGATCTCGTTCGCGGCGGCGACCTGGTCCGGGTGCAGCACCCACTTGCCGTCGAAGCCCAGGGCCGCGGCGCGCTGCGCGACCGCCTTGTAGCCCTCCTGGTTGCGGATCTGCAGGTAGGGACCGTCGATCGCCTGGAGGTTGTTGGCGCGGGCCGCCATCAGGATGCTCATCAGGATGTGGTGGTACGCGTCCGCCGGGTAGCCGGGCGGCTGCTCGCCGACGACGAGGGACTTCATGTTGATGGAGGCCATGAAGTCGGCCGGGCCGAAGATGATCGTCTCGACGCGCTGGGAGGCCTGCGCGATCGCGTTGACGTTGGTGAGGCCCTGGGCGTTCTCGATCTGCGCCTCGATGCCGATCTTGCCGACCTCGAAGCCCATGGTCTTCTCGATCTGCGTGAGCAGCAGGTCGAGGGCGACGATCTGCTGGGCGTCCTGGACCTTCGGCAGCATGATGCAGTCGAGGTTCTGGCCGGCGCCCTCGACGACCGTGACGACGTCGCGGTAGGTCCAGTGGGTCGTCCAGTCGTTGACGCGGACCACGCGGGTCTTGCCGGTCCAGTCGCCCTCGTTCAGGAACTTCACGATGGTGTGCCGGGCCTCGGGCTTGGCCAGCGGGGCGCACGCGTCCTCCAGGTCGAGGAAGACCTGGTCGGCGGCGAGGCCCTGGGCCTTCTCGAGGAAGCGCGGGTTGGAGCCGGGGACCGCCAGGCAGGAGCGGCGGGGGCGGAGCCGGTTCACAGGGCTGGTCATGCGAGGACCTCCGTACTTTCCAGGGGGCTGAGCTTGTTCGCTTGCCGGATCTCGTCGACGATACGGCCGATGATCTCCGTGATACCGAAGTCCTTCGGTGTGAAGACGGCGGCGACACCCGCGCGCTTCAGTTCTGCGGCGTCGGCGTTCGGGATGATTCCGCCGACGATGACCGGGATGTCCGTCGCGCCCGCCTCGCGGAGGCGGTCGAGGACGTCGGGGACCAGCGCGGAGTGCGAGCCGGAGAGGATCGACAGGCCCACGCAGTGCACGTCCTCCGCCAGGGCGGCGTCGACGATCTGCTCGGGCGTCAGCCGGATGCCCTGGTAGACCACCTCGAAACCGGCGTCACGCGCGCGTACGGCGATCTGCTCGGCCCCGTTGGAGTGCCCGTCCAGGCCCGGCTTGCCGACGAGCAGCCGCAGCCGCCCGCAGTTCAGGTCCTCGGCGGTCCTGGCGACCTTCTCGCGGACCAGGGCGAGCGGCGTGCCCGCCTCGGCCGTCACGGCCACCGGGGCGGAGGAGACGCCGGTGGGGGCGCGGAACTCGCCGAACACCTCGCGCAGGGCCCCGGCCCACTCGCCGGTGGTGACCCCGGCGCGGGCGCACTCCAGGGTGGCCTCCATGAGGTTCTCGGTGCCCTTGGCGGCCTCCTTGAGGCGCTCCAGGGCCTTGCAGGGCCGCGGGTGGTTGAACGGCGGCTGGTAGCGGTTGTCGCGCCAGGTCTTCATCGAGCCGACGACCCGCGCCTCGACGGCCGGGTCGACCGTCATGATCGCGGTGTCCAGGTCGGCGGTGAGGGGGTTCTCCTCGGTCGCCTGGAAGATGTTGACGCCGACGATCTTGTCCTCGCCGGCCTCGATCCGGGCGCGCCGCTCGGCGTGCGAGGAGACCAGCTGCGACTTGAGGTAGCCGGACTCGACGGCGGCCATCGCGCCGCCCATCTCCTGGATCCGGTCGATCTCGGCCAGGCACTCCTCGACGAGGGCGTCCACCTTGGCCTCGATGACGTGCGAGCCGGCGAAGATGTCCTCGTACTCCAGGAGGTCGGACTCGTGGGCGAGCACCTGCTGGATGCGGAGCGACCACTGCTGGTCCCAGGGCCGGGGGAGGCCGAGGGCCTCGTTCCAGGCGGGGAGCTGCACGGCACGCGCGCGGGCGTCCTTGGAGAGGGTGACGGCCAGCATCTCCAGGACGATCCGCTGGACGTTGTTCTCCGGCTGGGCCTCGGTCAGGCCGAGCGAGTTGACCTGGACGCCGTAGCGGAAACGCCGCTGCTTCGGGTTCTCGATGCCGTACCGCTCGAGCGTGATCTTGTCCCAGATGCGGCCGAAGGCGCGCATCTTGCACATCTCCTCGATGAAGCGGACGCCCGCGTTCACGAAGAAGGAGATGCGGGCGACGACCTCGCCGAAGCGGTCCTCGGGGACCTGCCCCGAGTCGCGGACCGAGTCGAGGACCGCGATCGCGGTGGCCATCGCGTACGAGATCTCCTGGACCGGCGTGGCCCCGGCCTCCTGCAGGTGGTAGCTGCAGATGTTGATCGGGTTCCACTTCGGGATGTGGTTGACCGTGTACGCGATCATGTCCGTCGTGAGGCGGAGCGAGGGGCCGGGCGGGAAGACGTGCGTCCCGCGCGACAGGTACTCCTTCACGATGTCGTTCTGGGTGGTGCCCTGGAGCTTGGTGATGTCCGCGCCCTGCTCCTCGGCTGCCACCTGGTAGAGCGCCAGAAGCCACATGGCGGTGGCGTTGATGGTCATGGAGGTGTTCATCTGCTCCAGGGGGATGTCCTGGAACAGCCGGCGCATGTCACCGAGGTGCGAGACGGGGACGCCGACCCGGCCGACCTCGCCGCGGGCGAGGATGTGGTCGGGGTCGTACCCGGTCTGCGTCGGCAGGTCGAACGCGACCGAGAGGCCGGTCTGACCCTTGGCGAGGTTGCGCCGGTACAGCTCGTTGGACGCCTCGGCGGTCGAGTGACCCGCATACGTCCGCATGAGCCACGGCCGGTCCTTCTGGCGCTCAGTCATCTTCGGGACCTCAGATGTTCCGGAAGCGGTTGATGGCGTCGATGTGCTGGGCCCGGAGCTCCGGGTTGCTGACGCCCAGGCCCTCCTGCGGGGCGAGGGCGAGGACGCCGACCTTGCCCTGGTGGAGGTTGCGGTGGACGTCGTAGGCGGCCTGGCCGGTCTCCTCCAGGGAGTAGACCTTCGAGAGCGTGGGGTGGATCTTGCCCTTGGCGATCAGGCGGTTGGCCTCCCACGCCTCGCGGTAGTTCGCGAAGTGCGAGCCGATGATCCGCTTCAGCGACATCCACAGGTAGCGGTTGTCGTACTGGTGCATGTAGCCCGAGGTCGAGGCGCAGGTGGTGATGGTGCCGCCCTTGCGGGTGACGTACACGGAGGCGCCGAAGGTCTCGCGGCCCGGGTGCTCGAAGACGATGTCGATGTCCTCGCCGCCGGTCAGCTCACGGATCTTGGAGCCGAAGCGCTTCCACTCGCGCGGGTCCTGGGTGTTCTCGTCCTTCCAGAACTTGTAGCCCTCGGCGTTGCGGTCGATGACCGCCTCGGCGCCCATGGACCGGCAGATGTCGGCCTTCTCGGGGGAGGAGACGACACAGATCGGGTTGGCGCCGCCGGCGAGGGCGAACTGCGTGGCGTACGAGCCGAGTCCGCCGCTCGCGCCCCAGATGAGGACGTTGTCGCCCTGCTTCATGCCGGCGCCGTTGCGGGAGACCAGCTGGCGGTAGGCGGTGGAGTTGACGAGGCCGGGGGCCGCCGCCTCCTCCCAGCTGAGGTGGCCGGGCTTCGGCATCAGCTGGTTGGACTTCACGAGGGCGATCTCGGCGAGGCCGCCGAAGTTGGTCTCGAAGCCCCAGATGCGCTGCTCGGGGTCGAGCATCGTGTCGTTGTGGCCGTCGGAGGACTCCAGCTCGACCGAGAGGCAGTGGGCGACGACCTCGTCGCCGGGCTTCCAGGAGTTGACGCCCGGGCCGGTGCGCAGCACGACGCCCGCGAGGTCGGAACCGATGACGTGGTAGGGCAGGTCGTGGCGCTTGGTGAGCTCGGAGAGGCGGCCGTAGCGCTCCAGGAAGCCGAAGGTCGAGACGGGCTCGAAGATCGAGGTCCAGACCGAGTTGTAGTTCACGGAGCTCGCCATGACGGCCACGAGGGCCTCGCCCGGGCCGAGCTCGGGGAGCTTGACGTCGTCGAGGTGGAGCGACTTGCGCGGGTCCTTGTCGCGGCTGGCGACGCCGGCGAACATCTCCGCCTCGTCCTTGTGGACGGTGACGGCCCGGTACGACTCGGGGAGCTTGATGTTCGCGAAGTCGGCGGACGTGGAGTCCGGCGACTGGATCGCGTCCAGGATTTCCTTCACGGGTTGCCTCCGGCGGTGAGCGTCCCGGGGGAGGGACGCCTGGGGGTTACGGCGGGAAGTGCTGCTGCTGTGGAGGTGTGCCGTCGGTTCGGCTGGGTGGTGCGGTGGCGGCGCTGTGTGGTGGAGCGCGAGGGTGCCTGTGACGCAGGCGTCCGGGCGCACCAACCGTCGGTTGGTGGGGACAGCCGGCGCGCGAGGTGTGATCTCTGCGCGCCGGCCGCCCGGACAACATCAACGTATGGCACGCCGTGTCACCTGACAAGGCACTGCGTGCCAACAATTTCACTCAGATGCAATCTGCCCGTCACGGATGAGCGATGATCGATCGAAATGGCCTGTGAGCTGGGGGAACGCAAGGAGGGCCGTCCCCGGAAATCCGGGGACGGCCCTCCTCGTCGAGCGGTGTCAGGCCCCCTTGAGCGCCTGCTGGATGGTCCGCATGACCTCGTCGAGCGGAGCGTCCGTCCGTGCCACGGCGACCACCACGTCGCCCGTCGTGGACGCGGTCGCGGCGGCCGGCGCCTCCGGGGCCGGCTCGGCCGGTGCGGCGGTGGCGCTCCCGGCGGGCGCCGGACGGGCGCCTATGCCCGAGCCGAAGGTCTCCCGGACGATCGCGAAGGCGTGGTCCAGCTGGGCCTCCACGTCACCCTCGCCGCCCGCCCGCAGCCAGCGGCGCAGCACGTGGTTGTGGGCGGTGACGACCGCCGACGCGGCCACCTCGGCGAGCAGCGGGTCGTCGTTGCCGGCGTGGTGGTCCCGCTCGTCGAAGTGCCCGAGGAGATAGCGGGTGAAGAGCCGCTCGTAGCGGGCCACCGAGGCGATCTCCCGCTCCCGCAGCGTCGGCACCTCACGGGTGAGCCGGTAGCGCGCCACGGAGACCGCGGGGGACCCCGCGTACATCTTCATGACTTCCTTGATGCCCCGGCACACCGTGTCGAGCGGGTGCTCGTGCGGCGGGGCGGCGTTCAGCACCGCCTCCGCCCGTACGAGCGTGTCGTCGTGGTCCGGGAAGATCGCCTCTTCCTTGGAGCGGAAGTGGCGGAAGAACGTCCGCCGCGCGACCCCGGCCGTGGCCGCGATCTCGTCGACGGTGGTGGCCTCGTACCCCTTGGTCGCGAAGAGCTCCATCGCGGCCGCGGCGAGCTCCCGGCGCATCTTGAGCCGCTGCGCGGCGGCACGAGTGCCCGCCGCGCTCTCCGGAGCGTCGGACGGGGACGTGGCACGGGGTGTCTTCGCGGCCTTGGGCATGGTCCGAACGTACTGCATCGGAGTGGGAGTGTGCCCAGGTGGGGGCGGGGAGGCCCCCGGGGCACCGGCGGCGCCCGGGGGACTCAGCAGACCGCCCCAGCCGGCGGCGCGGGGCTCAGCGTCGGGCATATTCGCGGAAGCCGCGACCCGTCTTGCGGCCCAGGCAGCCGGCCGCCACCAGGTGCTCCAGGAGCGGGGCGGGCGCGAGGCCCGGGTCGCGGAACTCGCGGTGCAGCACCTGCTCGATCGCGAGCGAGACGTCAAGGCCGACCACGTCGAGCAGCTCGAACGGGCCCATCGGGTAGCCGCCGCCCAGCTTCATGGCCGCGTCGATGTCGTCCAGGGTCGCGTAGTGCTCCTGGACCATCTTGATCGCGTTGTTCAGGTACGGGAAGAGCAGCGCGTTCACGATGAAGCCGGCGCGGTCGCCGCAGTCCACCGGGTGCTTGCGGATCTTCGCGGTGACCTCGCGGACGGTGGCGTGGACGTCGTCGGCGGTCAGGACCGTACGGACGATCTCGACCAGCTTCATCGCCGGCGCCGGGTTGAAGAAGTGCATCCCGATGACGTCCTGCGGGCGCGTGGTGGCCTTGGCACAGGCGATGACCGGCAGCGAGGAGGTCGTGGTGGCGAGCACCGCGCCCGGCTTGCAGATCTTGTCGAGCCGCGCGAACAGCTCCTGCTTGATCTCCAGGTCCTCGGCGACCGCCTCGACGGCCAGGTCGACCTCGGCGAAGGCGTCGAGCGAACCGGCCGGGGTGATCAGGGCCAGCGTCTCGTCGCGCGCCTCGCCCGTCATGCGGCCCTTGTCGACCGAGCGGGCCAGGGACTTGGCGATCCGGGCCTTGGCCGTGTCGGCCTTCTCCTGGGAGCGGGCGGCGAGCACGACCGCGTACCCGGCCTTGGCGAAGACCTCGGCGATGCCGGAGGCCATCGTGCCCGAGCCGGCGACGCCGACCGAGCGGACCTCGCGGCCGGTGCCGGTGCCGGCGGAGGTGAGCGGGGTCAGCGCGTCGCGCACGACCTCGCCGGAGCCCGGCGCCTCGTACGTGTAGAAGCCGCGGCCCGCCTTGCGGCCGGTCAGACCGGCCTCGCTGAGCTGCTTGAGGATCGGGGCGGGGGCGTGCAGCCGGTCGTGCGAGGCCGCGTACATGGCCTCCAGGACCGTACGGGCCGTGTCGACGCCGATCAGGTCGAGCAGCGCCAGCGGGCCCATCGGCAGACCGCAGCCCAGCTTCATCGCCGCGTCGATGTCCTCGCGGGAGGCGTACTTGGCCTCGTACATGGCGGCGGCCTGGTTCAGGTAGCCGAAGAGCAGCCCGTCCGCGATGAAACCGGCCCGGTCGCCGACCGCCACCGGCTCCTTGCCGAGGTCCTGGGCGAGCCGGGTCACGGCCTCCACGGCCCGCGGGTCGGTCAGCACGGAGGAGACCACCTCGACCAGCTTCATGGCCTGGACCGGGGCGAAGAAGTGCAGGCCGAGGACCCGCTCGGGGTGCGCCGAGTCGGCGGCGAGCCGGGTCACGGAGAGGGCGTTGGTGCCGGTGGCCAGGATCGCGTCGGGCCGGACGATCCCGTCCAGGGCCCGGAAGACCTCCTGCTTCGCCTCGTACGACTCGGGCACGACCTCGATCACGAGGTCGGCCTCGGCGGCCGCCTGGAGGTCGGAGAAGGTACGGAAGCGGGCCAGGACGTCCTGCCGCTCCTCCTCGGTGATCCGCTCACGGGCCACCGCACGGGCGGTGGAGGCCTCCAGGGCGGCGACGGCCTGGGCGGCGGCGGTGTCGCTGATGTCGATGCCGATGACCTCGCGGCCGGCCCGGGCGAGGACGTCGGCGATGCCCGAGCCCATGGTGCCGAGACCGACGACGGCGATGGTGGAGAGAGGGGTGTCCATCAGGGGACTCCAGAGGAAGAGTGACGACTGAGGGCAGTGCGCGGGAAATGTGAGTGCGCGGGTGCGGGTGCGTGCGGGAGGAGCACGCGGGTGGTGCCGCTGAAATGCGCGAGAGGGGACGCCCGAGAAAGGGCGGCGCCCTGGAAAGGTGAGACGGACTCTGTCCCGGAGCCACGTCGAAACTGCCGAACCGACAAGCGAACACAACGGCTGCGTCACCAGGCCGTCGTGAGAAGTGCGGGTGGTGCCCGCTCACCTGAGACTAACCGGCCGGTAACGAGCGCGCCAGTCCCGGGAAGTTGGGAAAGTGTGATCTGGATCGCGGATAGGGTCGGATTCATGGAAATCTCCGAGGACCCGGAATTCTGCTCGATGATCGATCGATTGCGGGACGAGATCGAGAATGACACCGGAGAAGTCCCGGCGGCATTCGAGGAACTCGCGGAACTCGCCGCGACCGATGACCCCGAGGAACTCCACCGCGTCCTCACCGCACCCGGGCAGCCGCTCTGGGCCCGAGAGATCGCCGCCTACGCCCTCGGCGTCGCCGGCGACCCCCGCGCCTTCGAGGCCCTCGTCCTCCTCCTCAACCACCGCGACCCGGAGCGCTGCGTCACCGCCGCCCACGCCCTGGTCCGGCTCGGCGACCCGCGCACCGCGCGCGCGGCGGCCGCCCTCGCCACCAACGAACTCCGGGTCGCCTACGCCCTGCTGCCGGTCCGGCTGCTCGCCGAACTCCGCGCCCCGGAATCCGTGCCGGCCCTGATCACCGTCCTCGAACGGCGACTTCGGGCCGACGACCCCCACTGGCGCGTCGGCCTCGCCTGCGTCGAGGGCCTCGGCGCCCTGGGCGACGCCCGGGCCCGCCCCGCCCTGGAAGCGGCCCTTCCGCACCCCCGCCTGGGCACGGAGGCCATGCGGTCACTGCACCGGCTCGACCCGGCCGGCTGACCCGGGGCGCGCTCGCACCCCGGCCGGGACCAGCGTCCCGACCGCCGCCAGAACCGCCGGGAGCGCCGCCACCGCGAAGCACACCGACAGCGGCAGCCGGCCCACCAGGAGACCCGCACCGGCCGTCGCCACCGTCGTACCGGCGTTGAACGCGGTGTTGACCCAGGCCCCGGCCCGTGTGCGCTGCCCCGCCCCGACGGACTCGTCGGCCAGCAGATAGGCGCTCGTGATCGCCGGCGCCGTGAAGAGACCGCCGAGCGCCACCCACCCGATCAGCGCGTACGGATGCGGGGAGAGCCCCGTTGCCGCCAGGACCGCACCGAGGCAGAGCGCCAGTACCGACAGGCGCACGGCGGTCGAGGCCCGCCACCGCACCGCGCCGTACACGAGGCCGCCGACCGCGCTGCCCGCCGACAGGGCCGCCATGGCCCACGGCACCGCCCCGGGGCGGTGGTGTCCGTCGGCGAACGCGATCACAAGGAGCTCCACGGCGCCCAGACACATGCCGACCGCGGCCGCCACGACCGCCGCCCCGAGCAGTCCGGGACCGGGCGCGCCCCGCCGGACCGCCGCCCGCTCCGGCGCCCCCGGCTCCCGCTCCCCGGCCCCGCCCCGCACCGCCGGCGAGGTGACGAGGGCGAGGGTGCCGGTCAGGACGAGTCCGGCGCTCACCGCGAGCCCGGCCGGCGCCGCCGCGTACCGCAGGAGGAGTCCCACCAGCAACGGGCCCGTGACGAAGAGGAGTTCCTCCGCCACCGTGTCCAGGCTGTACGCGCGCCGCAGCAGCTCCCGGTCGGGCAGCATCGCGCTCCACAGCGCCCGCGTCACCGGACCGAGCGGCGGAGTCAGGCCTCCCGCGCAGGAGGCCAGGACCACCAGCGCGAGCGCCGGGGTCGTGGGTCGGGCCGTCGCCACCGCGAGCACGGTGAGTAGCAGCGCGTACGCGGTGGCCAGGGGCACCAGGGTGCGGCGCGGCCCGAACCGGTCGACGAGGGCGGCGCGCGCGGGCGACAGCAGGACACCGGTGAGACCGAACGCGGCCATGACCGTGCCGGCCGCGGCGTACGAGCCGGTGCTCGCCTTGACGGAGAGGATCAGGGAGAGCGGGGCGGTGCCGTAGGACAGCCGCCCCAGGAGGGCCGCCCCGAAGGTGCGGCGGGCGTGCGGGGTCCGCAGCACCGCCGCGTAGGTGGGCGCGGGGGAGTGGACAGGGGAGGTCACGGACATGACGGAGTTCCTCGAAGAGGGCACCGGGCGAAGGCCTGCGGCGCCGGGGCGTGCGGGGACGGCGGGACACCGCGCCCGGCTGGGCACGGTCGTCGGATCGCCGACTCCTACGCACGGAAGAGGAACATGCGCGTCAACGTAGCAGACGGAGTTACCCCCCGGCCTCGTCCGCCCCGATCTCGTTTGCCCCGTCTACTCCGTCCCCGTCTCGTCCGATGCCGCCGCGGACCGCTCCGGTATCAGGGCGAACGCCTCGATCTCCACGAGGAGTTCCGGGCGGACGAGGGCCGAGACCTGCACCGCCGAGCTCGCCGGCAGGGGCGCGCCCGCGAAGTGGGCGTCCCGGGCGTCGCGTACCGCCGGGAGGTGGGCCACGTCCGTGACGAAGTACGTCAGCTTCACCACGTCCCCGAAGCCCGCGCCGGCCGCCGCGAGGCAGCGCTCCAGGTTCGCGAAGACCTGGTGGGCCTGGGCCGCCGCGTCGCCCTCGCCGACCACCGCCCCGGAGGCGTCGAAGGCGCACTGCCCGGATATCGCGACGAACCGGCCCGTGCCCCAGACGACATGGCTGTACTGGGGGCTGGGTGCGAGGCCGTCGGGGGCGGGCACGTAGGTGAGGTGACTCGTCATGCCCCACATCCTCGCGCACGCCACTGACAGTGCCCGCGACCCCTTTCCGGGGCGCGGGCACGGTGAGGAACCGTCAGGAGCTCAGCGGACGTGGCCCAGGAGGCCGTGGAGCGCGACGCCCGCCGGCTCCGGGCGCACCGCGCCGGCCCGCTTGCCGGTCTTCTTCGGGGTCGTCGGCGCGGCCGGGGTCACGGGCTCCGGCTCCGGGTCGGGGAGCGCGGCGCAGACCGCGTCCACCTCGGCGTCGCCCTCGCCGCGCGGGACCTTGCCCGTGGCGAGGTAGGCGGCGAGGTGCTCGTCCAGGCAGTCGTTCCCGCCGAGGGTCACCCCGTGGTTCCCGCCGCCCTCCTCGATGACGAGGCTGGAGCCGCGCATCAGGCGGTGCAGGGCGACCCCGCCCTCGTACGGCGTCGCCGCGTCGTCCGTGGCCTGGAGGATGAGGACCGGCGGCACCTGGTCGTTGGTGACGTTCGGCGGGGTCAGGGAGTCCACCGGCCAGAAGGCGCAGGGAGCGTTGTACCAGGCGTTGTTCCAGGTCGAGAACGGCGCCTTCGCGTGCGTGTCCCAGCTGTCCTTGCGCCACACGTTCCAGTCGCGGGGCCAGCCCGCGTCCCGGCACTGCACGCTCGTGTAGACCGAGTACCCGTTGTCGGCGGCCGCGTCGGCCTCCCCGTACCGCTCGTACGCCTCCTTCAACGGCGTCGGGTCCGCGTCGTTGACGTACGCGGCGAAGGCGCTCGCGAGGCGGGGCCAGTAGCCGTTGTAGTACCCGCCCGGCAGGAAGGTGTCCTCCAGCTCGGCGGGGCCGACCTTCCCGCCGGCCGGCTCGGCGCGCAGCGCGTCGCGCATCCGGTACCAGGCGGCCTCGACGGCCTCCGGGTCGGCGCCCAGCCTGTAGACGGCGTTCTGCCGGGCCACCCAGGCCATGAAGGCCTTGTGGCGGGTGTCGAAGGCGTAGTCCTGCGCGATGTTGTCCTCGTACCAGACGCCGTGCGGGTTCACGACGGAGTCGAGCGCCATCCGCCGCACCCGGTCCGGGTACAGGCGCGCGTACACGGCGCCCAGGTAGGTGCCGTACGAGTAGCCGAGATAGCTGATCTTCGGCGCGCCGACCGCGCTGCGGATCGCGTCCAGGTCCCGGGCGGTGCTCACGGTGTCGATGTACGGCAGCAGGTCCGCGTACTTCTTGCCGCAGGACTCGGCGAAGGACTGCGCCCGCTCGACGGCCGCCCGCTCGGTCGCGGCACTGTTCGGCACCGAGTCCGCCCGCACCGGTGCGAAGTGGCCGGGCTCGCAGTCGAGCGCGGGCTCGCTCTTGCCGACCCCGCGCGGGTCGAAGCCGATGATGTCGTACTCGGCGGCCACCTTCGGGGGCAGCGAGGCCGCCACGTACCCGGCCATGCCGCGCCCGCTGCCGCCGGGCCCGCCCGGGTTCACGAGCAGCGGGCCCTGGGAGGTCCTCGCGGTGTGCGGGACCCGGGTGAGGGCGAGCGTGATCTTCCGCCCGGCCGGGTCGTCGTGGTTGAGCGGCACCTTCAGGGTGGCGCACTGGAGCCGGGGGTACGCCTGCGTGGCGCAGTCGGTCCAGGCGAGCGGGGAGAGCGGTCGGGGGGTCGGTTCACCGGCGTCCGCGGGGCCGGCGGGCAGGACGGTGAACGTCCCGGCGACCAGCGCTCCAGCGGCGATCAGCATTCCTGCGCGTGGGGTCATAGGGCGTTTGTGTCCCGAACCGGCGCCGAGGGGACCTGTTTCGCCGAGAGTTGACCCGAACGGAGGGTGATCCGACGGCGTGTCAGGTGACCGGTCCGATGATCCGAGGAGTCGGGAGGCTCAGAGCAGGGTGAGCTGCTCGGGACCGTCCGGTACGGGGATCCGGTCCGGTACGGGGATCCGGCGCGGCGCGCCCCGGTGGGCGGGCCCGATGCCGAACTCGGCTGCCAGCTCGTGCACCTGACGGGTGATCCGGCGCTGGTACCAGGTCGGCGCGTAGGCCCCGTCCGCGTACATCCGCTCGTACCGCCGCACCAGGTCCGGGTGGTGCTCGCGCAGCCAGGCCGTGAACCACTCGCGGGCGCCCGGCCGCAGGTGCAGCACGAGCGGGGTGACCGAGCTCGCGCCGGCCTCGGCGATCGCGCGGACCGTCGCGCGCAGCTGCTCGGGCCGGTCGCCGAGGAAGGGCACCACGGGCGCCATCAGGACCCCGCAGTCGATGCCGTGCTCGCCCAGGGCGCGGACGACGTCGAGGCGGCGCTGCGGCGAGGGGGTGCCGGGCTCGATCGTCCGCCAGAGCTCCCGGTCGGTGAAGCCGACGGAGACGGAGATGCCGACCTCGGTGACCCGGGCGGCCTGGGCGAGGAGCTCCAGGTCGCGCAGGATCAGCGTGCCCTTGGTGAGGATCGAGAACGGGTTGGCCCGGTCCCGCAGGGCCGTGAGGATGCCCGGCATCAGCCGGTAGCGGCCCTCGGCGCGCTGGTAGCAGTCGACGTTGGTGCCCATGGCGATGTGCGCGCCCTGCCAGCGGGCGGAGGCGAGCTGCCGGGCGAGCAGCTCCGGGGCGTTGACCTTGACGACGATCTGGGAGTCGAAGCCGAGGCCGGTGTCGAGGTCGAGGTAGCTGTGGCTCTTGCGGGCGAAACAGTACACACACGCGTGCGTGCAACCCCGGTACGGGTTGACCGTCCACTCGAACGGCATCCGGGAGGCGCCCGGAACCCGGTTCAGGATCGAGCGGGCCCGGACCTCGTGGAAGGTGACGCCCCGGAACTCGGGGGCGTCGAAGGTGCGGGTGGTGACCGCGTCCGTGCCGAACAGGGCGATGCCGGCGGGGGCGGCGGGGGTGTCGCCCAGATTGTCCCAGCGCATGGACGCCTCCTCGGTGGCTCGGCCTCGCCGTTCGCTCAGAATAGAACACCTGTTCCCTTGATCGTGGCAACCCGGATTTCGCCCCCCGGAGCCCACGTGGTTCGCTTGGCCCACACCCCCGAGGAACCACAAGCTGGAGGAAGTCAATGGCGCAGGTCGAGGCCACCACGGAACGGATCATCGCCGCGGACGCGGAGACGGTGTTCGACGCGCTGGCCGACTACAGCGGCACGCGCGCGAAGCTGCTCCCCGAGCACTTCAGCGAGTACGAGGTGCGCGAGGGCGGCGACGGCGAGGGCACCCTCGTCCACTGGAAGCTCCAGGCCACCAGCAAGCGCGTCCGCGACTGCCTCCTGGAGGTCACCGAGCCCACCGACGGGCAGCTCGTCGAGAAGGACCGCAACTCCTCCATGGTCACCACCTGGACCGTGACCCCCGCCGGCGAGGGCAAGTCCCGCGCCGTCGTCAGCACCGTCTGGAACGGCGCCGGAGGCATCGGCGGCTTCTTCGAGAGGACCTTCGCGCCCAAGGGACTCGGCCGCATCTACGACGCCGTCCTCGCCAAGCTGGCGGACGAGGTCGAGAAGTAACGCCCGGAGCGTTCACCGATTCGAGTGGATCGCCCGCACCCCCCGTACCCGCGCCCCCGCGCACCGGGGGGCGCGGGCCCTCTCGTAAAGGCGCTGATGAGCGACCCAAGTACGCCGTAGTGCAGGGACGTTCATCCCCCGGGACGCCACCGCCCTCCCGTACCGCCCGACTTGCTCCCCCTTCGCGCGCAATGCGAAGAATGGCGCGGCGCAGACGCCGTGACGAGGGGAGCAGGCACGTGGGTGCGATCACGATCGTGAAAGAAGCCGAGGAGGGCGCGGAGCCGCTCGCCCCGGACGGACCGCCCGCCTCGGACGGGGCACGCGCCGACCTCGCGCCACCGCCCGGGCCGGGACCCGCCGGCCTCGACCCCCGCCGCGTCCGGCTCGTCTTCTGCGGCCTCATGCTCGCGCTGCTCCTCGCCGCGCTCGAGCAGATGATCGTCGCCACCGCCCTGCCGAAGATCGTCGGCGAACTCCACGGCCTGGACCGGATGTCCTGGGCGATCACCGCCTACCTGCTGACCTCCACCATCGGCCTGCCCGTCTACGGAAAGCTCGGCGACCTCCTCGGCCGCAAGGGCGTCTTCCTCTTCGCGATCGTCGTCTTCGTCATCGGCTCGGGCCTCGCCGGCTGGTCCCACACGATGAACCAGCTCATCGCCTTCCGTGCCGTCCAGGGCGTCGGCGCCGGCGGCCTCATGATCGGCGTCCAGGCGATCATCGCCGACATCGTCCCCGCCCGGGAACGCGGCCGCTACATGGGACTGATCGGCGCCGCCTTCGGCCTCGCCTCCGTCGCCGGACCGCTCCTCGGCGGCTTCTTCACCGACCACGTCTCCTGGCGCTGGTGCTTCTACTTCAACGTGCCCTTCGGGCTCGTCACCCTCGCCGTCGTCGCCGCCGTCCTCAAACTGCCGAAACCCGCGGCACGCGCGCGCTTCGACGTCCTCGGCGCGCTGCTCCTCGCCGCCGCCTCCACCTGCCTGGTCCTGCTGACGAGCTGGGGCGGCACCGAGTACGCCTGGGACTCCCAGGTCATCCTCGCCCTGGCCGGCGGAGCCGCCGGAACGACCCTGCTCTTCCTGGTCGTCGAGCGCTTCGCCCCCGAACCGCTCATCCCGCTGCGGCTGTTCCGCGACTCCGTCTTCACCGTCACCGCCCTCGTCGGCGCCGTCGTCGGCATCGCGCTCTTCGGCGCCGCCAGTTACCTCCCCAGCTTCCTGCAGATGGTCGAGGGCGCCAGCGCCACCGAATCCGGCCTCCTGATGCTGCCCCTCATGGGCGGCATCGTCATCGCCTCCGTCGTCTCCGGCCAGCTCATCAGCCGCACCGGCCACTACAAGATCTACCCGGTGATCGGCGGGGCCGTCTCCGCCCTCGGCATGTGGCTGCTCTCCCGCATGGACACCGACACCCCGCGCCTCCAGCACAGCCTCTGGCAGGCCGTCCTCGGCACCGGCATCGGCCTCGTCATGCCGGTCCTCGTGCTCGCCGTGCAGAACTCCGTACGCCCCGCCGACCTCGGCACCGCCACCAGCGCCCACAACTACTTCCGCCAGATCGGCGGCAGCGTCGGCGCCGCCGTCTTCGGCACCCTCTTCGCCTCCCGGCTCGACGACGCCCTCGGCGACCGGCTGCCCCACACCGGTGCGGCCCCACTGCCCGCCGAATCGATCACCCCGCAGACGGTCCGCACCCTGCCGCCCGCCCTGCGCGACGCGTACGTCCAGGCGTACGCGGACGCGATGCCGCGGATCTTCCTCTACCTCGTGCCGGTCCTCGTACTCGGCCTCGTCCTCGCCTTCTTCCTCAAGGAGAAACCGCTGGTGTCCCACCACAGCCCCCTCACCGAGGCCACCGACATCGCCTTCGACACCGCCGCCCAGGCCGTGCCGCACGCCCGCCACGCCGCCCCCGTTCCCGCCCCTGCCGCCGCCACCCCTCCGCACTCCGGAGTGCCCGTCTGCGGCACCGTCCAGCACCACGACGGCAGCCGCGTCCCCCGGGCCGCGCTCACCCTCATCGACGTCCAGGGCCGGCAGATCGGCCGCGGCGCCAGCGGCGAGGACGGCCGGTACGCCCTCAGCGTCCCCGGCGGCGGCGCGTACGTCCTGATCGCGGCGGCCGGCGGACACCAGCCGCAGGCCGTCTCCGTCACCGTCGGCGACCGGCCGGTGGAGCTCGACGTCGTCCTCGGCGGCGCCGGACGGCTCGCGGGCAGCGTCGTCACCGCCGACGGCACGCCCGTGCGTGACGCGGCCGTCACCCTCACCGACGTACGCGGCGAGGTCGTCGCCTCCACCCGCAGCGGACGCGAGGGCGGTTACGTCATCGGCGAACTCGTCGCGGGCGAGTACACGCTCGCCGCCAGCGCCCCCGCCTTCCGGCCCGCCGCGCTCCCCGTGAGCGTCCAGTCCTCCCGCGAGACCCGCCAGGACATCGAACTGGCCGGCGGCGCGGTGCTCCGCGGCACCGTACGGGCCGGGGGAGGGCGCCCCGTGGAGGAGGCCCGGGTCACCCTGCTCGACGCGGCGGGCAACGTCGTCGACACCCTCACCACCGGCGCCGACGGGACCTTCCGCTTCATCGACCTGTCCTCCGGCGAGTACACGGTCATCGCCGCCGGGTACCCGCCCGTCGCCACCGTCCTCCAAGTGGCCGGCGGCGGCCGCACCGAGCGCGACCTCCAGCTCGGCCACCAGGACTGAGCCTTCGCCTCAGGAGGAGGCGGTCGTCGCCTTGCGCAGCGCGCTGATGCAGGTGCCGATCGCCTCCTGGAGGGCTTCGAGGCGCTGGAGCATGTCCGCCTCGTAGATGTCCTCCTCCATCACCTCGTCGAGCGTCAGCTCCTCGAAGACCTTCGTCGCCTTCTGCAGGCTGTTGTAGAACTTCGTCCGCCGCTCCTGGACGCGCAGCGCCGGATCCTCCTCGACCGCCTTGGCGACCAGGCCCTTCACCGTGTCGTAGGCCTCGCCGGCCCACTCGCCCGCCTCCTCCGAGTCGTCCAGCTCGTCGAGGAGCGACAGGTGCCGCTCGGCCTCGGCCCGCAGCTCGGCCGGCGCCTCCACGGTCTGCCCGGCGGGGGTCCTGATCTCACCCTTCTCCACGATCTGCCGTACGTACCCGATGCGGTCGGCGGCCTTCGCCTCGTTCGCCACCGCCTTCTTCAGGTCGTCGGTACGGGCGAAGGCCCTGGCCATCTCGGTCTGGAGCGCCGGGTCCTCCTTCATCCGGTCGAGCAGCGCCCCGCGCGCGGCCTCCGCCGTCCCGGGGTCGGCGAGGATCGCCGCACGCAGCGCCGTCGGGTTCTCCGCGACCTCCAGGGCCTTCGTCGGCTTGATGCCCTCCGCCTCGGCCGCCGCGGTGATCGCCTGGCCGCGCACGGAGTGCGCGCTGTTGCGGGAGGTGTAGTACGAGAGCCAGACGTCCGCGTCCGGCAGCTCGATGTCCTCGCCCGGGACCAGCACCTCGAACTGCGGGACCAGACCGTCGTCGGCCGCCATGTCCCAGGCCTTGTAGTAGCGCATGACCCGCTCGGGCGAGCAGCCGGCGAGCGCGGCGAACGCCTTCGCCGACACCTTCGCGGCGGCCGTCCCCTCGGCCGGCTGGCCGCCCGGACGGACGCTCCGGGCCACCTTCAGGGCGAAGGTCCAGCCGCCGGTCCGTGCGTAGACCCCGAAGTCCCGGGCGTCACGGACGACGACGGGGTCGTGGTCCCGGGAGTCCTGCACGTCCTCCGTGTCCTGCACGTCCTGCGCGTCCGCCGTGTCCTGCACGTCCTCCGTGTCCTGCACGTCCGGTGCTTCCTGGGGCGCGGTGGCCTCCTGGGGCTCGGGAGCCGACGGCTCCCAGAACTCGGGCTCGGAGATCGCCGAGACCGTCTCGGGCTCGGCGGGGGACGTTTCGGACGGGGTGAAGGCGATGGTCACCGAGAGCTCTCCGGAAGGTCGACAACGACAACTGCGGCCGACAGCCTATACGCACCCGTTGGCAATGTTTCGTCCGATTCGAAGACCGCCGATCGGGTGGTGTGCCGGGCTGCCATTGGTCCACTCCAACGGTGGTTATCCACAGGGGTGGTAGGGCGGCCGGGCGACGCGTACGGTGCCAGGCATGAAGATCCTCATCAGCGCCGACATGGAGGGCGCGACCGGTGTGACCTGGCCCGCCGACGTGCTGCCCGGGACGCCCCAGTGGGAGCGGTGCCGCGCGATGTTCACGTCCGACGTGAACGCCGCCGTGCTCGGCTTCTTCGACGGCGGCGCGGACGAGGTCCTCATCAACGAGGCGCACTGGTCCATGCGGAACCTGCTCCTGGAGCAGCTCGACGAGCGGGCCGAGATGCTCACCGGGCGGCACAAGTCCCTCTCGATGGTCGAGGGAGTGCAGCACGGGGACGTCGACGGCATCGCCTTCGTCGGCTACCACACGGGAGCCGGCAGCGAGGGGGTCCTCGCGCACACCTACCTCGCGAACTCCATCACCGGGGTCTGGCTCAACGGCGAGCGGGCGAGCGAGGGCCTGCTCAACGCGCACGTGGTCGCGGAGTACGGCGTACCCGTCGTCCTCGTCACCGGGGACGACCTGACCTGCGAGGACGCCCTCGGGTACGCACCCGAGGCGCCCAAGGTCGCCGTCAAGGACCACGTCTCGCGGTACGCGGCGGTGTGCCGCACCCCGGCCAGGACCGCCGCCGACATCCGCGCCGCCGCGAAGACCGGGGCCGCGCTCGCCGTCCGGCACGAGCCGGTCCGGGGCGGCCCCTTCACCGTGGAGCTGGAGTTCGACGCCGAGCACCTGGGCGCCGCCGCCACGGTGGTTCCCGGCGTGGCGCGGAGCGGCGAGCGGCGCGTCGCGTACACCAGCGAGACGATGTACGAGGCAATTCGCACGTTCAAGGCGGTCACGACCATCGTCTCGGCCGCGGTGGAGGAGCAGTATGGCTGAGGAGGTCCGGGGCCCGGACACGACGGCGCTCGACGAGGTGGTCGGTTTCACCTCCGAGCTCATCCGCATCGACACCACCAACCGGGGCGGCGGCGACTGCCGCGAGCGGCCGGCCGCCGAGTACGTCGCCGAGCGGCTCGCCGACGCCGGGATCGAACCGACCCTCCTGGAGCGGACCCCCGGCCGCACCAACGTGGTGGCGCGGATCCCCGGCACCGACCCCTCGGCCGAGGCGCTCCTCGTCCACGGCCACCTGGACGTGGTGCCCGCCGACCCCGCCGAATGGACCGTGCACCCCTTCTCCGGCGAGGTCCGCGACGGGGTGGTGTGGGGGCGCGGCGCCGTCGACATGAAGAACATGGACGCGATGGTCCTGGCCGTCGTCCGCTCCTGGGCCCGGCAGGGCATCCGCCCCCGCCGGGACATCGTCCTCGCCTACACCGCCGACGAGGAGGCCAGCGCCGAGGACGGCTCCGGCTTCCTCGCCGACCGGCACGCGGCCCTCTTCGAGGGCTGCACGGAGGGCATCAGCGAGTCCGGGGCGTTCAGCTTCCACCCGCAGCCCGGCACCACCCTCTACCCGATCGCGGCGGGGGAGCGGGGCACCGCCTGGCTCAAGCTCACCGCCCACGGCCGGGCCGGCCACGGCTCCAAGGTGAACGCGGAGAACGCCGTCACCCGCCTCGCCGCGGCCGTCGCCCGGATCGGCGGCCACACCTGGCCGGTCCGCCTCACCACGACCGTCCGCGCCGCCCTCACCGAACTGGCCGCGCTGTACGGCATCGAGGTCGACACGAGCGCCCGCGACCTCGACGTCGACCTCCTCCTCGACAAGCTCGGCCCCGCCGCCGCGCTCGTCGAGCCGACCGTCCGCAACAGCGCCAACCCGACGATGCTGGAGGCCGGTTACAAGGTCAACGTCATCCCGGGCCAGGCCGTCGCCTACATCGACGGGCGGATGCTGCCGGGCGCCGAGGAGGAGTTCGCCGCCACCATGGACCTGCTCACCGGGCCCGACGTGGAGTGGGAGTTCCACCACCGCGAGGTGCCCCTGGAGGCCCCGGTCGACTCGCCGACCTTCGCCAAGCTCCGGGCCGCCGTCGAGCGCTTCGACCCCGACGGGCACGTCGTGCCGTTCACCATGTCCGGCGGCACCGACGCCAAGCAGTTCTCCCGGCTCGGCATCACCGGCTACGGCTTCTCGCCGCTCCGGCTGCCCCCCGGCCTCGACTACGGGGCGCTCTTCCACGGCGTCGACGAGCGCGTCCCCGTGGACGCCCTGCACTTCGGCGTCCGGGTGCTCGACCACTATCTGAAGTCCGCGTAGGGCAGGGGGATCGGACCCATGACAGGGGGAGACGGTATGGCCACGACCACGGCCGGGTACGGCAGTTGGCCGTCACCCGTCGACGCGGCGCTCGCCGCCGCGCACGACGGGCGGCCCGAGTACCTCGGCGCCGTCGGCGACGAACTGTGGTGGACCGCGCCCCGCCCGGAGGAGGGCGGCCGGCGGGCCCTCGTCCGGCGGCGCGCCGACGGCACCGAGGAGAGCCTGCTGCCCGCCCCGTGGAACGTCCGCAGCCGGGTCGTCGAATACGGCGGGCAGCCCTGGGCGGCGGCCGTACGCCCGGCGAGCGGACCGCTCGCCGTGTTCTGCCACTTCCCCGACCAGCGGCTCTACGCGTACGAACCCGATGCCTTGGGCGCGGAGCCGCGGCCGCTCACCCCGGTCTCCGCCGTCGGCGGCGGACTGCGCTGGGTGGACCCGGTGATCCACCCGGACCGGGGCGAGGTGTGGTGCGTCCTGGAGGAGTTCACCGGCCCCGCGCCGACCGACGTCCGCCGCGTCCTCGCCGCCGTTCCCCTCGACGGCTCGGCCGCCGAGGACCGCACGGCCGTCCGTGAACTCTCCGACGGGCGCCACCGCTTCGTGACCGGACCCCGGCTCTCCCCGGACGGCCGCCGGGCCGCCTGGATCGCCTGGGACCACCCCCGGATGCCCTGGGACGGCACCGAGGTCCAGCTCGCCGAGGTCACCCCCGACGGCACCTTCCGCGAGGCAGGGACCGTCGCCGGAGGGACCGCCGAGTCGATCCCGCAGGTCGACTGGGACGCCGCCGGGCGGCTGCTGTTCGTCAGCGACCGCACCGGCTGGTGGAACCTCTACCGCGCGGAGGTCGACGCCGACGGCGGCCTCGCCGCACCGGAAGCGCTCTGCCCCCGCGCGGAGGAGTTCGGCGGCCCGCTCTGGAAGATCGGACTCCGCTGGTTCACCTCCCTGGAGAACGGGCTGATCGCCGTCGTCCACGGCAGGGGAACCACCACCCTCGGGATCCTCGACCCCGAGCGCCGCGCCCTCGTCGACGCCGGCGGGACCCGCACCGAGTGGGCCTCCACCCTCGCCGCACACGGCACCCGGGTGGTCGGCGTCGCCGCCGGACCGCACCGCTCCTACGAGCTCGTCGAGCTCGACACCCGCACCGGCCGCAGCCGCGTGGTCGGCGCCGCGCACACCGACGCCGTCGACCCCGCCTACCTCCCCGAGCCCCGGATCCGTACCTTCACCGGCCCCGGCGGGCGCGAGATCCACGCCCAGATCTACCCGCCCCACCACCCCGAACTCGGCGGCCCTGAAGGCGAGCTGCCGCCGTACGTGATCTGGGCGCACGGCGGGCCCACCGGCCACGCCCCGCTCGTCCTCGACCTGGAGATCGCCTACTTCACCTCGCGGGGCATCGGCGTCGCCGAGGTCAACTACGGCGGCTCGACCGGCTACGGCCGGGAGTACCGGGAGCGGCTGCGCGAGCAGTGGGGCGTCGTCGACGTCGAGGACTGCGCGGCCGTCGCGGCGGCCCTCGCCGCCGAGGGCACCGCCGACCCGGCCCGGCTCGCCGTGCGCGGCGGCAGCGCGGGCGGCTGGACGACCGCCGCGTCCCTCGTCTCCACCGACGTGTACGCCTGCGGCACGATCATCTACCCCATCCTGGACCTGCGGGGCTGGGCCACCGACGAGACCCACGACTTCGAGTCCCAGTACCTCCACGGACTGATCGGACCGCTCGACGAGGTGCCCGCCCGCTACAAGGAGCGCTCGCCCATCGAGCACGTCGACCGGGTCACGGCCCCGTTCCTGCTGCTCCAGGGCCTCGACGACGTCATCTGCCCGCCCGCGCAGGCCGAGCGCTTCCTCGCCCGCACGGCCGGCCGGGGCGTCCCGCACGCCTACCTCGCCTTCGAGGGGGAGGGGCACGGCTTCCGCAGGGCCGACACCATGGTCCGGGCCCTGGAGGCCGAACTCGCCCTGTACGTACGGACCTTCGGCATCGAGCGCCAGGACGTCCCGGACCTGGAGTACCGCACGTGACCCCGGTGGGCGCCCTGACCCGGGCCGAGCGGCTCCGGCCGGGGGCGCGGGTCGCCGTCGTCGCCCCCAGCGGTCCCATTCCCGAGGAGCGGCTCACGGCCGGGCTCGACATCCTGCGCGGCTGGGACCTGGAACCGGTCGTCGCCCCGCACGTCCGGGACACCCACCCCACCCTCGGGTACCTCGCAGGCGAGGACCTGGCGCGGGCCCGCGATCTGACCGAGGCCTGGTGCGACCCCTCGGTCTCCGCAGTGCTCTGCGCGCGCGGCGGATTCGGGGCCCAGCGCATGGTCGACCTGGTGGACTGGACGGCGATCCGGGCGGCCGGGCCCAAGGCCTTCGTCGGGTACAGCGACGTCACCGCCCTGCACGAGGCCTTCGCCGTCCGCGCCGGCTTCACCACCCTGCACGGGCCGATGGTCGCCGCCGCCACGTTCCTGTCGGACCCGGCCACCCAGGAGTCGCTGCGGGCCACCCTCTTCGAGCCCGAGACCGTCCTGACCCTCGGCCCGGACACGGCACGGGCCCTGATACCCGGCCGAGCCCGGGGCGTGACGCTCGGCGGCTGCGTCAGCCTCCTCGCCGCCGACCTCGGCACCCCGCACGGGCGGGCCTCGGCGCACGGCGGGCTGCTGCTCCTGGAGGACGTGGGGGAGGAGCCGTACCGCCTCGACCGCATCCTCACCCAACTCCTGCGCTCCGGCTGGCTCGACGGGGTCGCGGGCATCGGCCTCGGCTCCTGGGAGGAGTGCGGCCCGTACGAGGAGGTGCGCGCGGTGCTCGCCGACCGGCTCGGCGGCCTCGGGGTGCCGGTCCTGGAGGAGATGGGCTTCGGGCACAGCCCGACCGCAGTGACCCTGCCGCTCGGCCTGCCGGCCGTGCTGGACGCGGACGCGGGCACGCTCACCCTGGACGTACCGGCCCTGCGCTGACCGGAAGCCGGGTCCGTACGACGACGCGCCCCCGCCCCACCGCAAGCGGGGGCGAGAGCGCGTCTCCTCGAAGGGGAGCGTCCTACCCCGCCGTCGCCCCGGCCGCTCCGACGGCCTCGGACGGCCGCGACACGACCCGTTCGAGGACGGCGTACGCGACGATCGCGACGACCAGGCCGGTGACCGCGTCGGAGAGCTGCGGGGCGAACCAGTGCGCCAAGCCCGCGCCCGCCGCGCCCACGGCCCAGGCCAGGAAGGCGGTGGGCCGTACCGTCACGGTCGGACGGCGGTCCATCGCGCCGCGTCCGCCGCGGGCGAAGAACTGGTCGGCGATCAGGACGCCGCCCAGCGGCGGGACGAAGACGCTCAGGATGACCAGCCAGTCCAGGAAGTGGTTCCACACCCCGGCCAGCGCGGCGACGGTGCCGACGACACCCAGGACGACCGTCATCAGCCGCATCGTCCGGCCCGTCAGATGGGACCAGCCCAGGGCGCCGTTGTAGAGGCAGTGGCTGCACACGGAGCCGAGGTTGACGAAGACGAAGACCGCCGCGAGCACGTCGAGGAGCGACGAGCCCTGACCGGTGAGGATCGGCAGGAAGTCGCCGCCGGCCGTGGCCGGCATGGCGACCGCGCCCGCCGCGACCACCAGGCCACCCGTGACCTGTGCGATCACGCTGGCCACCGGGAAGGCGCTGACCGTGGCGAGGACGGCCTGCCGGCCGTTCTTCGACCAGCGGGTGAAGTCGGCCGTCATCGTGCCGGAGTCGGCGAAGGTCGCCATGATCATGGAGACCGCCGCGCCGAAGGTGAGGGAGGCGCCGCCGCCCACCCCCTCGTACGAGAAGACGGCGCCCAGGTCGTGGTCCTTGGCGACGATCACGAGCGCGGTGATGCCCGCGATCAGGAAGAGCGGGGCGGCGACCGCGCCCAGCCAGGACAAGGCCTTGATGCCGAGGTAGGTCAGGGCTATGAAGCCCAGACCGGCCAGGAGCGCCACGAGCTGCTCGTGCCAGCCGAAGGCCTGGTGCAGGGTGGCGCCGGTGGCGCCGGTGTTGAACGCGAACCAGCCGACCACGATGGTCGCGAGGAACGCGGAGGCGACGATGTAGCCGGTGCGGCCGAAGGTGCGCGTCGCCTGGAGCGAGAAGCTCTCGCCGCTGGTGCCCGCGCGGTGGCTGAGGATCCCCACGTACAGGAGCATGACGAGGTTGGCGACCGCGATGGCGGCGAGCCCTCGCCAGAAGCCGAGGAGGGCGACGACCACGCCGCCGGGGACGGCGTTGGTCAGGATCATGGGGAATCCGAACCAGACGGCCGAGACCGTCAGGAGCGACTTGCGGCTGTGCGCCGGGACGGGGCTGTGCTCGTACTCGGGGTCGAGTTCCCGTCCCGCGGAGGCGTCCGCAGGGGAGCCCGCGGAGGAGCCCGCGGGGGAGTCCTGCTCCTCCGCCGAGGTGCGGTGTGTGTTCATCGTGTCCGGTCTTCCGGGAGGGCTGTCGCGTCAGGCGAGAGCGGCGGCGAGGGCGGTGGCAGCCTTGGTGAAGACCTCGGCGGGCGGGTGGGTGATGCCGGCGCCGATCATTCCGATGCCGGCGTCCTTGTGGGCGATGGCCGTGTTGATGATCGGCAGGATCCCGGTGTCGAGGACCTTGCGGACGTCGATGCCGGTGGGCAGGCCCTGGAAGTCGAGGGCCGGGATCGTGACGTTGGGGTTCTGCGCCGTGGTGATCTCGCCCATGTCGCGGGTGTAGCCCATGGCCTCGGCCACGGTGCCGCCGACGAGCGCGACGATGGCGGGCGCCGCCGACATCGCGAAGCCGCCGAAGCCGTACGTCTCGGTGATCGCGCTGTCGCCGATGTCGAGGCCGGAGTCCTCCGGCTTGTACCCGGCGAACATCGGGCCGATCACCTTCTGCGCGGGACCGGTGAACCACTGTCCGGGCAGGCCGGCGACGCGGATGCCGAACTCGACGCCGTTGCGGGCCATCGTGGTGACGATCGTGGAGTCCGCCACGCCGTTGGCGGCGTCCAGCGCGGCCTTGGCCATCGCCATCCACGTCGGTCCCGAGAAGTAGTCGGAGGACGCGACGAAGTCGAAGACCTCCTTCTTCTGCTCGGTCGTGAAGGAGGACTGAAGCAGGCCCGGCGCGAGCGCCTGGAAGAGCAGCAGGGTGCCGGCGCCGTTGCGGTTGTGGCACTCGTCGCCCATGTGGAGGGCCTGGGACAGCAGCAGGCGCAGGTCGACGGGGCCGGTGAACTCCACGGCCTCCTTGAGCATCGGACCGAAGACGTCCCGCATCCAGACCAGGCGGTCGATGACGCTCTGGTCGTTGGCGCCCATCCGCAGGATCTTCGCCATCTGCTCGGACAGGTTGGTGTACGCGATGTTGCCGTGCGTCTCGTTCTTCACGATGTGCACGTACATCGAGGCGGAGGTGACGCCGGCCATCGAGCCGACCGAGTCCGCCTCGTGACACGGCTTGAAGGTGATCCGGCCGGAGGCAGCGACCTCGGCGGCCTCGTCCAGGTCCTTCGCCAGGCCCTCGAAGACGATCGCGCCGGTGACGGCGCCCTTCATCGGCCCGTTCATGTCCTCCCAGGCGATGGGCGGGCCCGAGTGGAGGATCGTGGTCGGGGTCATGCCGGGGACGACGTCGAGGGCGCGGCCGAAGCCGATCAGCATCGGGCGGGCGGCCATGATGCGCTCGACGGCCTCGGCGTTGGCGGCCTCGATCCGCGCGGCGAGCTCGGGGCGCTCAAGCGCGTCGAGGGCGCGGGCGGCCTCCGGGTTGCCGCCGCCGGGCGGGGTCCAGTCCAGGGTGGAGACCTTGGCGTCCTGGGCCGCGATGTCGGCGTCGAACATGGCGAGGCCGACGTTGACGACGCTCAGGTCGGAAGCGAACAGCCGGGCGGCCGGGGTGAGTTCGGTGTTCTCGGTGCTCATGCCTGTGCCTTCTTCGCGATCTCACGGGCGAACCGGCCCGTCTCGGTGGAGCTGGGGGTGACGGTGACGCCGGCCGCGCGCAGGGCGGCGCTCTGGGCGGCGACGGAGGGGGTGTCCAGGTCGGTGCCGAGGACGTAGGCGACGATCTCCAGGTGACGGCCGGCGTCCTTCGCGATGCGCTGCGCCTCCTCGATGGCGGGGAGGGTGGTGCCGACCGGGTCCTCGTGGGAGCCGAAGCCGAGGACGAAGTCCATGACGATCGCGGCGACCTCGGGGTCCTTGGCCTCCTCGACGATGCGCTCGATGCGCAGGGCGGGGTCGATCATCGGGTGCGGACGGCCGTTGGTGAAGTCGTCGTCGCCGAAGTCGAGGAAGGTGTGGCCGCGCGAGGCGGAGCCGGCCGGGAGACGGAAGTCGGCGTTCTTCTGGATGTTGGACCAGACGTCGAGCCCGGCGTCACGCACGGCGTACATGGTCTCGTCGCAGAGGGTGCCGCCGCAGAACAGGCCGCGCACGTACTTCTGGCCCTCGGCCAGGCGGGAGACGACGGCGTCGGCGGCGGCCTCGGCATCGAACTCCTCGACGGGGGAGCCCTCGACGCCGGCGAGCTCGACGGCCTTGCGGGCGGCCTGGAGGCTGCCGGCGGCGAAGTGGCCGCCGGCGGCGGTGACCGCCTCCTCGGAGCCGTCGATGAACCAGACGACGACCGGCTTGCCCGCGGCGGCGACCTCGGCGAGGACCTTCTTCTCGACGGAGGCGGCCGGCGGCTTGGAGACGAGGACGATGACGTCGGTGGCCGGGTCGGCGGCGAGCGCGCGGATGCCGTCGACCATCATGATGCCGCCGACCTGCTCGGAGAGGTCGCGGCCGCCGGTGCCGATGAGCTGCGAGATGCCGCCGCCCAGGGCGTGGACGCGGACGGAGACCTCCTGCGAGCCGGTGCCGGAGGCGGCGACGATGCCGATCGAGCCCGGGCGGACCTTGTTGCCGAAGCAGAGCGCGGTGTTGTTGATGATCGCGGTGCCGCAGTCCGGGCCCATCATGAACAGGCCCTTGTCGTGGGCGAGGTTCTTGAGCGCGATCTCGTCCTCGACGGCGACGTTGTCGCTGAACATCATCACGTGCAGGCCGCTCTCGAGGGCCTTGCGGGCCTCGCGGGCGGCGTAGGCGCCGTTGACGGCGATGACCGCGAGGTTGGCGCCGTCGATGCCCGCGGCGGCGGAGGCGATGGTCCGGTAGGTGACCTCGCCGCCGTCGGCGGAGGCGGGGGCCTTGCGGGTGAGGAGGTCCTCGATCTCCGCGAGGAGCGCCTCGGTGTCGGCGCCGTCCTCCGCCACCAGGACGATCATGAGGTCGCCGCTCTCGGCGGCCCGCAGCTCGTCGGTGAGCAGGCCCAGGTTCTCAAGGACTCCCTTGTTCATCTCGGTGCCCATGGCGGTGAACGCCTGGTCCACCCCGTCCAGGCCGTTGGCCTTGGTCGAGACGGACATCAGGGACACGGAATCGAAATAGGTGTTCTTCCGTACGACTGCTGTGATGCTCACAGCGGACCTCGCAGTTCTTCTTCCAGACGGAATCCGGCCACCAGGCCGGACAGGGTGTCGCCGCCCGAGGTATGGCCGATGGCCAGCACCCTCCGGACGGGAACGTTCAGGTCCTGCGCCGGGCGGTGTTCCGCGAGGAGGCGCAGGAGGTCGAGGAGTTCGGTTCGGGCCCGGCCGTCGGCCGCCTCGCTCAGCGTCGCGAGCCCGAGCGCCGTGGTGCGCGCGCCGTGTTCGGCGAGGACGTCCCGCAGGACGGGTACGAAGGCGGCCAGCCGACTCCCGGGGAGGGCGGCGACCAGGGCGAGGCCGGTGAGGAAGTCGTCGCCGGCGGGGGTGAGTCCGGGCCCCAGGCCGAGCAGGGCGAGGACGCCGCGCCGGATCCCGTCGCCGTCCCCGGCCCGTACGCCCGCGACCAGGGTCGTGCGCCCTTCGTCGAGGGCGCGGGCGACGGCCGTCTCCAGGAGGCCGGCGCCGGGGGCCGGGCCGAGCATGCCGCCGAGCGGTCCGTACGTACGGCAGAGCCGGTCGAGGAGGACGGCGGCGGCCGCGAAGCCGCCGGGGGGCAGGGCGGCGAGGGAGGGGGTGACGGCGTGCCACGGGCGGGCCCCGGCGGTGGTCAGGAAGAGCGGCCGGAGGGGGCGCGGACGGTCGACGGTGAGGGTCCCGTCCGAGAAGACGACGCTCCGGCCGGCCTCAAGGCCCTGCCCCGTCCAGGCGGCCACGTCGAGGACCAGGGTGCGGGGCGCGTCACCGCCGTCCCGGGCGGCGAGGGCGATCAGCGTGCCGTCCGGAGTGAGGAGGTTCACCACCCGGCTGAAGACCGAATGGACCGAGCCGGTCCCCGACAGGCCCCGCAGCAGGCCGAGCAGCCGGGCGTCGCCGGAGCGCGGCCGGAGCGTGCCGGGCAGCCGGGGTCCGTCGGAGCCGGGCCGGGCGTCGTGGGAGCCGGGCCGGGGTTCGCCGGAGCCGGGCCGGGCGTCGTCGGAGCCGGGCCGGGGTTCGCCGGGCAGCCGGGCGTCGCCGGAGCGGGTCCGGGGTTCGCCGGCATGGCTGTGGCACCTCACCGTGCTCTCCTCGTCGCCGTGCGTCCGTGACCGCTCCTGCCCCCTTCCGGCCAACCAATATTGGTATACCATTCTGGGTCTCATAAGCGAACACAAGCACCGCAAGGGAAATCGCATGCGCATCGTCGTCGCTCTCGGAGGAAACGCACTCGCCCGCCGCGGGGAACCGATGACGGCCGACCGGCTGCGCGCCAACGTCAGGGGCGCCTGCCAGGCCCTGGCCGGTCTGGCCCGCGAGCACGAGGTCGTCATCACGCACGGCAACGGCCCGCAGGTCGGCCTCCTGGCGCTCCAGAACCTCGCCTACCAGGACGTCGCGGCCTACCCGCTGGACATCCTCGGCGCGGAGACCCAGGGCATGATCGGCTACGTCATCCAGCAGGAGCTCTCCAACGCCCTGGCCGGCGAGCGCGAGGTCGCCGCCGTCCTCACCACGACCGAGGTCGACGAGGCCGACCCGGCCTTCGAGCGCCCCACCAAGCTGATCGGCCCCACCTACTCGGCGCAGGACGCCGCCGAGGCCGCGGCCGAGTACCGCTGGACCATCGCCCGTGACGGCGGCGCGTTCCGCCGGGTCGTCCCCTCGCCCGAGCCGCTGCGCATCATGCAGGCGCCGCTGGTCAGCACCCTCCTCGACAACGGCACGCTCGTGGTGTGCGTGGGTGGCGGCGGCGTGCCGGTGCGCACCGACTCCAAGGGCCGCCAGATCGGCATGCAGGCCGTCGTCGACAAGGACGCGGCCAGCGCCGCCCTCGCCGCCGACCTGAAGGCGGACATGCTGATCATGCTCACCGACGGCGACTTCGTCAGCGAGAACTGGGGCACCCCCGAGCAGCGGGACATCCTCACCGCCTCGCCCGAGGGCCTGGCCGAGATCGCCTTCGCGGAGGGCTCGATGAAGCCCAAGGTCGACGCCGCCATCCGCGTCGCCCGCGCGGGCGGCCGCACCCTCATCGGCCCCCTGGAGCGCCTCGACGACCTGATGGCGCGCCGCGTCGGCACGGAGATCCGCGCCGACGTCGACGGGGGTGTCGTGTACGTGGGGGAGTGACGGCCGTCATAGGGGACGGACCGCCCATTCGGTATACCGTTTGATCTCCGGGGTCGTGGCGGCAATCCGCCGCCGCCACGACCCCGGGCCAGGGCCCGATCCGACGGGCCAGGGCCCGATCCGGAAGACGGGCCCTACTCCGCCGCCGTCCTGCGCTGGTGCGCGGCGGCCTCCTGCCGGCTCGTCTCCAGGTGACGCAGGGCCAGCTTCTCGACGCGCTCCACGTCCCGCGCCTCGATCCCCCGGTACAGCTCCGCGTGCTCCTCGGCGACGGCGGTGAAGTCGTCGTGCTGCCCGAGCATCCAGCGCATCCGGCTGCGCAGCGTCGCGTTCAGCTCGCTGAGCAGCGCGTTGTCGGCGAGCTCCGTGACGGTCTCGTGGAAGTCGGCGGCCGCCCGCCGGGCGGCCTGGCCGTCGCCCTTGGCCGCCGCCGCCAGCTCGGCGTCGAGGTCGGCGCGGAGCTTGGCGAGCCCCGCCCGGGTGCGGCGCTGCGCGGCGAGCCGGAAGCCGAGGATCTCCAGGGCGGACCTGACCTCGCCGAGGTCCGAGATGTCGGACGCCGTGAACTCGCGGACCACCGCCCAGGTGCGCGGTCGCGGCGTCACCAGGCCCTCCGCGACCAGGTCCCGCAGGGCGTCGCGGACGGGCAGCCGGCTCACGTCCAGTTCGGCCGCGATCTCGCGCTCGACGAGCCTACTGCCGGGTGCCCGGGTCCCCTCGATGATCTGATCGCGCAGCACGCGCGTCACCCGCTCCGATTCGGGTTTGAACTCCTCAGCGCCTGTCATGCCGCCATTCTTCCATCGAGGGGCGGGCGGCGATCCGCGGGACCCGGCCGTCGGCGAGGGACGAGGCGCCTTCACTGAATCTCCGTCAGCAACCTTCGTCCGATGTGTTGACGGGGCTATGACACGTGTCACAGCATGAGCGCCGCCCGGGTACCTACCAGTCGGTAGGTGCGGCGGGCCTCTCGGCGTCGTCCTCAGCGTGGAGGTCTCTGTGTCCCGTGCCGTGCCCCGGTCCCGCAAGGTCCTCGCGCTCGTGGCCGGTGCGGCCGCGCTCGCCGCGCCGCTCGCCCTCGCCGCACCCGCCGCGGGTGCGGAAGGGGCGGCCGCCCCGTACACCGTCACCCCGCTCCGGTTCACCGTCGAGGCGGGCGGCCGGAGTTGCGCCGTCGACGCCGACCTCTACCGGCCGGCCGGCACGGACGCCGCACACCCCGCGCCCGCCGTCCTCGCCACCAACGGCTTCGGCGGCAGCAAGAGCGACGGCTCCACCGCCGCCATCGGCAAGGCCTTCGCCGAGCGCGGCTACGTCGGCCTCGTCTACTCGGGCCTCGGCTTCGGGAAGTCCGGCTGCCTGATCTCCCTCGACGACCCCGAGGCCGACGGACGCGCCGCCGCCCGGCTCGTCGACTTCCTCGCCGGGAGCATCGCCGCCGACGACGGAACCCGCGCCGACTTCGTCACCCGGGACGGTACGGGAGACCCGCGCGTCGGCATGATCGGCGGCTCCTACGGCGGCGCCGTCCAACTCGCGGCCGCCTCCGTCGATCCCCGTATAGACGCCCTCGTCCCCCTCATCACCTGGAACGACCTCGCGTACTCCCTCGCCCCCAACGCCGCCGACCGGGCCACCCCCGGGGTCTTCAAGTGGCAGTGGGCCAACGGCTTCTACCTCATGGGCGAGGGCCAGCCCCTGCTCTCCCCGTCCCTCGACCCCAGCCGGATCAACTCCCTCGGCTGTCTGCACTTCGTCACCGACGCCTGCGACACGATCAGGCTCCTCGACTCCGGCCGCTACCCGGCCGCCGCGACCGAGAAGATGCTCGCCTACGCCCGCAGCGTCTCCCCGGTCTCCTACCTCGACCGGATCACCGCCCCCACCCTGATCGTGCAGGGCCAGTCCGACAGCCTGTTCAACCTCAACGAGGCCCGCGCCACCTACGACCGGCTGCGCGAGCGCGGCGTCGACACCCGGATGATCTGGCAGTCCTGGGGCCACAGCGGGGGACAGAAGGCGGGCGAACTCGACCTCGGCGACCCCGAGGGGAGCTACGTCGGGCAGCGCGTCCTCGCCTGGTTCGACCGCCACCTCCGGAAGAACGCGGCCGCTGACACCGGCCCCGCCTTCGCCTGGTACCGCGAGGGACAGAGCGGCTACGGCACCGCCGACCGGGTCCCGGCGCTCAGCCAGAAGCTGTACCTCTCCGGCGACGGCAAGCTCGTCGACAACCGTACGAAGGTCGCCCGAGGCTCCCGCCAGTACGCCAACTGGCTGGTCCCGACGAGCCATTCGGAGTCCTCGCTCGCCGGGATGATCGGGCTCCCCGATCCCCGGCCGTACGACACCCCCGGCACCTACCTCGGCTGGAGCAGCGCCCCGCTCACCGAGCCCGTCGACCTCGTCGGCGCGCCGAGGGCGACACTCCGGGTCGTCTCCCCGGCGACCGAACGCGTCCAGGACTCGGGCGACGCCGCCGACAAGCTCGTCCTCTTCGCGAAGCTGTACGACGTCGCGCCCGACGGCACGAAGACCCTGGTCAACCGGCTGGTCGCGCCCGTACGCGTCCCGGACGTCACCCGATCCTTCACCGTCGAGCTGCCGGGCATCGTCCATCGCTACGAGACCGGCCACCGGCTGGAGTTCGTCGTCGCCGCGAGCGACACCGCGTACTCCGGCAACCGCGGCATCAAGCCGGTGACCGTCGTCAGCGCCCCCGAGTCCACGGGGACGCTGTCCCTCCCCCTCGTCCAGGGGAGGGTGGGCTGACCTACAGCGCCGCGTAGCCCGGCCGTACGACCTCGTCGACGAGCCGCTGCCGCTCCGGCAGCGGCAGGAACGCGGCCTCCAGGGCGGCGACCGTGAACTCCTCGAAGACCTCCGGGCCGTACCCGAAGGCGTCCACCATGTGCTGGAACTCCTCGCTCATGGTGGTGCCGGAGACCAGCCGGTTGTCCGTGTTGAGCGTGATCCGGAAGCCCAGGCGGCGCAGCTCGTCGATCGGGTGCGAGGCGTAGTCCTTCGCGGCGCCCGTCTGGAGGTTGGACGTCGGGCAGACCTCCAGGGCGATGCGGTTGTCCCGGACGTACGAGGCGAGCCGGCCCAGCGTGCCGTCCTCGGCGATGTCGTCCGTGATCCGCACGCCGTGGCCGATCCGCTCGGTGCCGCAGACCTGCACGGCCTCGTGGATCGACTCCGCGCCGACGGCCTCGCCGGCGTGGATCGTGTAGTGGCAGTTCTCCCGCTTCAGGTGCTGGAAGGCGGCGAGGTGGCGGGCCGGCGGGTTGCCGATCTCGCCGCCCGCTATGTCGAAGCCGGCCACGCCGTTGTCCCGGTGCGCGACCGTGAGCTCCGCGATCTCCAGGGAACGGTCGGTGTGGCGCATGCCGGTGAGCAGGGTGCGGACGGTGATCCGGCCGCCGGTGCGGCGCTCGCCCTCGCGGAAGCCGTCGTTGACCGCCACGACGACCTCGTCGAGGGTCAGCCCGCCCTCCAGGTGCTGCTCGGGGGCGTAGCGGATCTCGGCGTAGACGACGCCGTCCGCCGCCAGGTCCTCGGCGCACTCGGCCGCGATGCGCACGAGCGCCTCGCGGGTCTGCATGACCGCGCAGGTGTGCGCGAAGGTCTCCAGGTAGCGCTCGAGGGAGCCGGAGTCGGCGGCGTCCCGGAACCAGACCGCGAGCTCGGCCGGGTCCTCGGTCGGCAGCGCGGTGTAGCCGCACTCCCGCGCCAGCTCGACGATGGTCGCGGGGCGCAGCCCGCCGTCGAGGTGGTCGTGGAGGACGGCCTTGGGGGCCCGGCGGATCCACTCGGAGACGGTGGCGGCGGCAGGCGTGGCAGGGTTGTCAGACAAGTGCATGGCGGGGAAGTGTACGCGACGGCCGGGCCGGGTGCTGTGACGGCTCTGACAGGGGGCCGTGCGGGGCCTCGGTGCACGGCTCGTTCTACGGGCCGGGCTGGGCCGGGTTGGGTCGGGTCGTGTCGGGCCGGGCCCGCACCGCTCGTCGGCCCGCCCTCAGTGCGACTGCAGCACCGGCAGTGCGGGCGTCCCCGTCGGCAGCATGTGCTTCGCGGCCAGGACCGGCGTCTCGCCGACCCTCACCACCTGCGTGATCAGGACGGCGGGCGTGTCCGCCGGGCGGCCCAGCTGCTCCCCGCGCCGCCGCCCGAGCAGCGTCGCCGTGATGCCGCTGTGCGCGGTCAGGGCCGTCTCCCGCGAGGCCGCGACAAGCACCGCGAGCATCGAGACCGCATGAACCGCATGACCGGAGTCCGCCTCCGCCTCCCGCAGGGCCCGCGCGAACTCCGGGTGCACCCGGTCGAGCAGCTCGTCGGGCGCCGCCCACTCGTGGCTCAGCGCCGCCGCCGCACCCTCCCCGGTCAGTACGGACTCCCAGAACCGCAGCTCGGCACGGGCGGGTGCGAGCAGGTGCTGGGTGGTGAAGTCGGTCGGCTCCTCGACGGTCCTGAGCAGGGCACGCACTCGCAGCGGGGTGCCCGCGCCGATCAGTTCCTCCAGCGGCTGGACGTGCTCGAAGCCCCGCCGGGGCGGACGGTCGTTGACCGTGCGGCCCACCCCGCGCCGCACCGTGAGGACCCCGTCCTCCTGGAGCAGCAGCAGCGCCTCGCGCAGGGCCGGCCGGCTGACGCCCAGTTCGGCGGCGAGCTTCGGCTCGGACGGGAGCGTGGAGCCCGGCGGGTAGGTGCCGTCGTGGACGGCGTCCGCGATCCGCTCGTAGAGCGCCACGACCGGTCGCCGCCGCTGTCCGCTGACCGCCACGGCCCCTCCTCGTCTCGTTCCCGGCCCGTTCCCGGCCCGGTCTCCGCCGTCTCTCCGCACACGGTAGCGGCCCACGTTGTCTGACAAGTCACCCGTACGGCCCACCTTGCCATCACGGGGAGGCCCCGCCCGTCCCATTCTGGTCCCACGGCTGTGGCCGGGTACGACCGACGGCACGACGGAGGAGAGGGCCGGGCATGAGTCCGAAGCAGGCGCCACGGACATCGGGCGGGGGCACGTCCCGGTTCGCCGGAGCCTTCACCCCGGGCCGGATCGCGATGATCGTGATCGCGGTCCTCACCCTGGTCTTCATCTTCGAGAACACCCGCGAGGTCAAGATCCGCCTGCTGATCCCCGAAGTCACCATGCCGCTCTACGGGGCCCTGCTCGCGACCGCCGTCCTCGGCGCCGCCTGCGGCTGCTACTTCGTCGCCCGGAGGCGGAAGTGAGGCGGGCCACCGTCGTCGGCGTCGGCGCGGTCCTCGCGCTCGCGGCCGTCGCCGCCTCCTCGGCGGAGGAGGCCGCCGCACCCGGCGAGGCCGGGACACGGCCGATGCCGGACTTCCTCGACCGGGGCCTGTGGCGGGTCTTCACCCGCCTGGACCGCCGGACCCGGCTCGACGTCCACGACGTGAGCGGCCGCGACCGGCGGGTGCTGTGGCCGCCGCGCTGGCAGGTCTGCACCCAGTACCCGGCGGCGGGCACGGCCCTCGACCGGCGCACCACCGTCATGATCGGAGTCGTACGGAAGGGAGAGACCTGCCCGCCCCGCGTACGGGACGCCCGCCGCTGAGCGCCGCGCGCCGGTGCGGGGCCGAGCCGGGCCGTGCCCGTACGAGCCTGGCCGTGTCCGTACCGGGCCTGGCCGTGTCCGTACGCGCCTGTTGCCTGGCCCGTAGTGCCTCCCGCACCGCACACCCCCTAGCCTGCCCCCATGCCCGACGATCACGGTCCGTACCTCGCCGCCGGGCCCCGCGTGGGCCTGCGTCCCTTCTCCCCGGCCGACGCCGAGGAGTTCACCGCCCGCGCCCGCGAGAGCCGGGAGCTCCACCGTCCCTGGCTCTTCCCGCCGTGCACGACCGAGGCGTACACCGCCTACGCGGGCGCCCTCGTCGGGGACCCGGCCCGCGCCGGCTTCCTGGTGTGCGAGCACGCGGACGGCGACCGGATCGCCGGCTTCGTCAACATCAACAACATCGTCCGCGGCGCCTTCCGCAGCGGCGCCCTCGGCTACGGCGCCTTCGCGCACGCCGCCGGACGCGGACTGCTGACCGAGGCCCTCGGCCTGGTCCTGGAACACGCCTTCGGGCCCCTGGAGTTGCACCGCCTGGAGGCGAACATCCAGCCCGGCAACACCGCCTCCCGCGCCCTCGTCCGCCGCGCCGGCTTCCGCCTGGAGGGCTTCTCGCCCGCGATGCTGCACATCGACGGCGCCTGGCGCGACCACGAGCGCTGGGCCATCACGGCATCCGACTGACGAGCTCGTCAGGGCCCGTCGCGAAAGCGCCTCGCGGTGCGATTCCGCGACGGGGGAGCCGTTTCGGCGTCGCGGAGGGCTCGGGTGGTGACCCGGGAGGCGAGGGGGATCGCGACGAGGGCGAGTCCGAGGGCTGCGGCGACGAAGGCGGCGCGTACTCCCAGGACCCGTCCGAGGAGGCCGCCGGTGAGGGCCCCGAAGGGGACGACACCCAGGACGATCAGGCGGTAGGCGGCGGTGACGCGGCCGAGGAGCTCGTCGAGGACCGCCGCCTGGCGCAGGGTGCTGACGACGATCTGGTTCAGCGAGGCGGCGAGGGCGGCGCCGAACATGGCGGTCAGGGCGAGGGGCGTGCTGTGGCCCAGGCCGAGGACGGCGTAGCCGGCGGCCGGGACGAGGGCGGCGAGCCAGGTGGTGGGGCCGCCGCCGATGCGGGGCACGACGTGGGCGGCGAGCAGTGAGCCGGCGATCGCTCCGGCGGCGGGAACGGCGACGAACAGGCCGTAACCCGACAGGGGAACGCGGTACGGGCCGGTGACCAGCAGGACGAGGAGTCCGCCGGTGGCCGCGCCGAAGAAGTTGATCGCCGCCGAGATGAACGCGACTCGGCGCAGCAGGCCGTGGCCCCAGAAGTGGGCCCATCCGGAGCGGATGTCCTGGGCGATGCCGGTCCGGGTCGCGCCACGGTGCCCGTGGTCCTCGCCGGTGGGGAGCAGCGGGGGCAGCAGCAGGGCCGCCAGGCCGGCGAGGGCGAACGCGGCGGCGCCGGTGAAGAAGGCCGCCGATGCCGCCAGCGCGAACAACGCCGCGCCGGCGGGCGGACCGACGAAGGTGTTGATGACGGACTGCGTGGCGAACAGCCTGCCGTTGGCGCGCTCCAGTTCCTCCCGGGGCACGAGGCGGGGCGGGATCGTCAGGGCGGCGTTGTCGACCATCGTCTCGGCGCAGCCGGCTGTGAACACCGCGGCGTAGAGGAGGGCGATGTGGTGCCCTCCACCGGCCAGGGCGAGGGCGAGCAGCGCGAACCCGGCCGCGCGCAGCCCGTTGCCGACGACGAGTATCCGGCGCCTGTCCATGCGGTCGGCCAGCGCGCCGGCGGGGAGGGTCACGACCAGCCAGGGCAGGAACTGCACCACCGTCATGCCCGCCACCACGAGCGGGTCACGGGTCAGTGTGGCGACGAGCAGCGGGGCGGCGGCCTGCAGCAGCCCGTCGGCGAGGTTCGAGGACGCCTGGGACGCCCACAGCGCGGTGAACGGTCTGCGGAGGGCAGCGGGCACGGTCGGTCTCCTGGCGGCTGTCTCACGGGTGATGGGCCGATCAGGCATGATGCCAAGGAGATCACCTCACATGCAATAATCCTTTTGCCCGTGAGGTCTTTCCGGCGGGCGGCAGAGCTTCGGGCTGCGAGGGGACGAGAGGAGCCGAGGGTGAGGTTCGGCCACATCGCGGGTGACCGCATGCTCGACCTGGTGAACACCGTGGCCTGGCGGCTCGGCGGGCCCGAACGCAGGGAGGGACTGAACACCTTCGCCGACGTCCTCGACTGGTGCACCGAAACCGGCCTGATCAGTACGGACGAGGCCGCGTCCTTGCGCGACCTCGCCGGCCGCGACGACGCCCGGGCCGAGCGGGAAAGGGAACAGGTGGTCGAAGCGCGCGAGAAGGCCTACGCGGCCCTCTTCGAGGGCGACGCCGAAGCCGCAGCGGACCTCGCGGACCTGTACCGGGCGGCGATCGCCGCGGCCGACCTGGTCCCCACGGGCGACCGCTGGCAATGGGAGGACCGGGAGACCGACCTCCGCCTGCCCCGCCACCGCATCGTCCGCGGACTCGTCGCCCTCACCCAGCGCGACGGCCTCGACCGCCTTCACCAATGCGAGGACGCCAAGTGCGGCTGGGTCTACCTCGACACGTCACCGCGGCGCAACCGCCGCTGGTGCAGCACGAAGGACTGCGGCGACCGCAACCGCGCCCGCACCTACTACGCCCGGCAGAAGGCGAAGGGCCGACAGCCCTGAGGCACGCGGTCGAGTACGGGACCGACGTCCGCCACCGGGCGACGGGACCGACGTCCGCCACCGGGCGACCGTGCTGCTCGCAGCCGTCGACGAACGGCCGCGACCAGCACTTTCACAGCAGATCCCAGGACCTGTGTACGGCCCCGATCCGCCGGACAGGCCTTAGCGCTTCCGGTTGATCTTCATCGTGTCGAGGTCCGTCACCGTCGAGCGCAGCGCCTTGTACCCGTGCCCCAGCTCCCCGAGCGCCGTCTCCACCCGGTCCTCCGCGATCGCGCCCGCCATCTCGTCGCCGTCCTCGGCGTCCGAGACGACGACCAGGCGGTACGAGAAGGCCTTCAGCGTCCGGTCGTAGGCCAGCGAGCCCTCCTCCGTGAACTGCATCGCCGCCATCCCGTGGTCGTCCACCTCGGCGAGCAGCCGGGCCCGGCTCTCCTCCGACAGGCCGTCGAACGTGCCGCGCACGATGACCCGGTAGGTGTGCTGCGTGCCCATTCCTCGTACTCCCTGTGCCTGGTCCACGCCCGCCACGGCGGCGGGCCGACCCTCCACACTACGGCGGCGTCCGCCGTCGCCGCCGGGAATATCCGGGCGGCCCCGCCCCCGGCCCCTTTGCCGAGGACTGACCGGAGCCTGACGCGGAGAACCGCGTAGAGCCCCTGGTCAGGACCGGCTCCGCCGTGTTCCATGGATCGATGACGACCGTACGACGTGCCGTACTGACGCTGCCCGCAGCCCCGTTGGGCCCGGACAACCCTCTCCCCGCACTGCGGGCCCCCGCCGGCGCCGGGGCCCACGCGGTCGACGCGCGGACCCTCGCGGAGCTCCCGCGCGACATGGCCCGGGGCATCGGACGGGCGCCCCTGCGCAGCCTGCTCCCCACCCCCGTGCGCGACGGCTACGGCCGCGAGCGCACCCCCGCGGACCTCGACACGATCGTGATCGAGAACGACCGGCTCCGGGTGACCGTGCTCCCCGGCCTCGGCGGCCGCGTCCACTCCCTCCACCACAAGCCCACCGGACGCGAACTCCTCTACCGCAACCCCGTCCTCCAGCCCGCCGCCTTCGCCCTCAACGGCGCCTGGTTCTCCGGCGGCATCGAGTGGAACATCGGGGCCACCGGCCACACCACCCTCTCCTGCTCGCCCCTCCACGCGGCGACCGTCCGCGCCCCCGACGGCGGCCCGATGCTCCGCCTGTGGGAGTGGGAGCGCCTGCGCGACCTGCCCTTCCAGGTCGACCTGTGGCTCCCGGAGGACTCCGACTTCCTGTACGTCGGCGTCCGCATCCGCAACCCCCACGAGCGGACCGCCCCCGTCTACTGGTGGTCCAACACCGCCGTCCCCGAGGAGCGCAGGGTCCTCGCGCCCGCCGACGCGGCCTGGCACCACGGCTACGAACGCGGCCTGGACCGCCTCCCGGTGCCCGTCACCGAGGACGGCACCGACCGCTCGTACCCGCTGAACGGCGTCCACGCCGCCGACTTCTTCTACGACCTGCCCGAGGAGCAGCGCCGCTGGATCGCCGCCCTCGACGAGGACGGCCACGGGCTCGTCCAGACCTCCACCGACCCGCTGCGCGGCCGCAAGCTCTTCCTGTGGGGCACCGGGCGCGGCGGCCGGCGCTGGCAGGAGTGGCTGACCGAACCCGGCACCCCCGGCTACGCCGAGATGCAGGCCGGACTCGCCCGCACCCAGCTGGAACACCTGGAGCTCCCGGGCGAAGCGGAGTTCAGCTGGCTGGAGGCGTACGGACCGCTCGCCGCCGACCCCGCCACGGCGCTCGGCGACGACTGGGCCGCCGCCCGCGCGGACGTCGAACACCGTCTGGAGACGGCGCTGCCCCGTACCGCCGTCGACGCGGCGTACACCGCCTGGCGGGAGGGCGCCGCGGACGCCGAACCGGAGACCGTCCTCGCGGCCGGCTCGGGCTGGGGAGCGCTCGAAGTACTGCGCGGGGGATACGCGTTGCCGGGCACGCCCTTCCCCGAGTCGACGCTCGGCCCCGACCAGGAGCCCTGGCGGGAGCTCCTGCGCACCGGCGTCCTGCCGCCCCCGGCGAAGGACGCGGCCCCCGGCGCGCCGCTGGTCGCCGCCCCCTGGCGGGACATGCTGGAGACCGCCCCGGCCGACCCGTCCACCGAGTACCACCTCGGCATCGCCCAGTGGCACGCCGGAGACCGCGCCCAGGCGGTACGGAGCTGGGAGCGCGGACTGCACCGGGCCGAGGTGCGCTGGCCCCTGCTGTACTGCCTGGCCGTCGCCGACCGGGAGGACGGGCACCCGGCGCGGGCCGCCGAGCGGTTCGCGGAGGCCTTCACCGACCACGAGGCCCACGACGCGGGCGAACCCGTGGCCGCCGCCCTCGGGCGCGAGGGCGTGGCGGCGCTCCTCGCCACGGGCCGGCCCGGCCCGGCCCGGGAGCTGTGGGCGCGGCTGCCGGACGCGGTCCGGGACAGGGGCGCCTTCCGCTTCCTGGAGATCCGGATCCTGCTCGCCGAGGGGCGGCCGGCCGAGGCCCGCGCCGTCTTCGACGCGGGCTTCGAGGTCGCGGACCTGCGCGAGGGCGCGGAGATCCTCGGCGAGGTCTGGGCGGAGCTCACCGACGAACCCCTGCCGGACGCCTACGAGTTCAGGATGCGCCCGAGCTGATGTGCGCCGTGGGCCCGCCCGGTGTCCCGGGCGGGCCCACGGCTGCGCCGGCTCAGGACACCCGGCACAGGATCTCGCCGTGCGGGACCATGAACCAGGCGTCCTCCTGCTTGCCCCACTCCCGCCAGGCCTCCGCGATCGACGCCAGTTCGGCGGTGGTCGCGTGCCCGCCGTCGACGGCCAGTTCGGCGTAGACGGAGGCCGTCGTACGGTCCGCCCACAGGCCGCTCCACCAGTCCCGCTCCTCCTGGGTGGCGAAACACCAGGTGCCGGCCGTCGTCGTGACCTCGGTGAAGCCGGCCTGCCGGGCCCAGGAGAACAGCCGCCGTCCCGCGTCCGGTTCGCCGCCGTTGGCACGGGCGACCCGGTGGTACAGGTCCTGCCACGCGTCCAGGCCGGGCCGCTCGGGGAACCAGGTGAAGGCCCCGTAGTCGCTGTCGCGGGCCGCGACGACCCCGCCGGGCCGGCACACGCGCCGCATCTCGCGCAGCGCCTGGACCGGGTCGCCTACGTGTTGCAGCACCTGGTGGGCGTGGACGACGTCGAAGGAGTCGTCGGGGAAGTCCAGGGCGTGGACATCGGCGACCGCGAACTCGACGTTCTCCAGGCCGCGTTCGGCGGCCACCGCGCGGGCCTTCTCCAGTACGTCATCGGCCGCGTCGACCGCCGTCACCCGGCCCGGCGCGACCAGTGCGGCCAGGTCGGCGGTGATCGTGCCGGGCCCGCAGCCCACGTCCAGGACGTCCAGGCCCGCGCGCAGTTCGGGCAGCAGATAGGCGGCGGAGTTGGCGGCGGTCCGCCAGGCGTGCGAGCGCAGGACCGACTCGTGGTGGCCGTGCGTGTAGACGGCGGTCTCATGGGCCGCGGGCTGCGCGGAGGCGTGCGTCATGGAAGCGACTCCCTCGGTGTGGGTGCGTGCCTCCACCGTACGCACCGCCGCCGAATAATGAGACCCGCGTCTTGAGATGTGGACAGTCGGTCAGGGCAACAGCTCGCGCCGGTACCGGAGTTCCTCCAGGACCCGGCCGCCCGTCTCCTCCCGCACCGCCGTCCCGTCCGGCCGCCAGCCCCCGGCCTCGTAGAACCTCCGCCCGCGCGTGTTGCCCGCGAACACCCACAGCGCCGCCGCGCGGAACCCGGCCGCGCCCATCGCCTCCGTGGACGCCTCCGTGAGCGCCCGGCCGACGCCCGTGCCCCAGACCTCCGGCAGGGCGTACAGCGCGGCGAGCTCCGCCGTGCTCCCGGGCGCGAACTCTCCGTCGTCCGGCCAGGGGCGGAAGCAGGAGAACGCGACCAGTCGCCCCTCGTCCCCCGTCGCCACGAGCACCGTGGGCCGGTCCGGGGCCGTCAGGCGGGTGCGCCAGGTACCGGCGCGCTCTTCTGTGGACAGGGCGTCGAGGTACGGGCCGGGGAGCAGGTCGCGGTAGGCGGCCCGCCAGGACAGGACGTGCACGGCGGCGAGGGCCGCCGCGTCCTCGGGAAGCGCTTCACGTATCGGCATGCGGCATTGTGGCCCGGGGGGCGCCCGGACGGCTGCGGATTCCCGAGCGGTCCCGACCTGACGGACCCTCGTGTGACAGCACCGTGAACGGACCGTCCCGAGCGCCTCCGCGCCCCTAGGGTGGGCCCGCCGCCGCCCGGTGGCCCGTCCCTCCCCCCTACCGAGGAGCCCCGTGCCGTACTCGTCCGCGCCCGCCCGCCGCTCCCTCCTGAAGCTGCTCGCAGCGGGCCCGGTGGCCTCCGCCCTCGGCGGGCTCGCCACCGCCGCCCCCGCGTACGCTGGTCCCGTGGACGTCTTGGCGGGTGCCGCGCCCGGCATCGTCAAAGCCCTCCCGCCGGAGTACTTCACGGTCCGCGGGACCAACGCCGAGGCCCGCTACGAGACCTTCGCGGATACCGGACGCCTCACGCCCGCCGACCGCTTCTTCGTCCGCAACCACACCTCCACCCCCGTCCTCGACGCCGCCGACTGGAAGCTGACCCTCTGGGGCGACGGACTCCACGGCCGCACCCCCGTCCACTTCACCTACGGGCAGCTGCGCGACCTGCCCTCCGTCACCCGGACGGCCCTCGTCGAGTGCGCCGGGAACGGCCGCAGCCTCTACACCACCCAGCAGGGCGAGCCCGTCACCGGCACCCCCTGGACCCTCGGTGCCGTCGGAGCCGCCCGCTGGCGCGGCGTCCGCCTCGCCGACGTGCTCCGCAGCGCCGGGATCGCCCACGACGCCGTCGACCTCCAGCCGCGCGGCCTGGACGACCCGTACGTCTCCGGCGGCGTCGATCACGGCCGGGTCCGCCGCCCGCTGCCGGTCGCCAAGGCCCTGGACGACGTGATCCTCGCGTACGAGATGAACGGCGAGCCGCTTCCGTACGACCACGGCTTCCCCGTCCGTCTGATCGTGCCGAACTGGATCGGCATCGCCTCCATCAAGTGGCTCGGCGACATTGAGGTCTCCACCAAGCCGCTGACCTCGCCCTGGTCCACCACCTGGTACCGCCTCTTCGGCTCCGCCTACCCGGCCGAGGGTGCTCCGGTCGACTTCCAGACCCTCAAATCGGCCTACGAGCTCCCTTTCGGCGCCACCCTGGAGGCGGACCGCGTCCACCGGCTCACCGGCCGTGCCTGGTCCGCCCTCGCCCCCGTCCGCTCCGTGGAGGTCTCCAGCGACGGCGGCGCCCACTGGCGCCCCGCCCGGCTCGTCGACCGCCCGCGCGCCGGCGGCTGGGTCCGCTGGGACGCCCCCTGGCACCCCCGCGCCACCGGACCGGTCACGCTGCTCTCCCGTACCACCGACGAGGCCGGCAACACCCAGCCCGAGCGGGCCGTCCACAACACCCAGGGGTACCTCTTCAACGCGGTCGTCCGTCACCCGGTCGCCGTCGTCTGAACGGGCGGAACCGCCCGAACCTTCGTATAAAGGGCACGGGGGGTGCCTGCCCGGCGCCCCCGTGCGTTCAGGAGGTACGGGACATGCGGCAGACGGCTCCGGAAGGCCGCGGCCCGGTGCGCTACGGACCCCCCGCACCCGACACCGGCCTCGGCACCGGCCTCCCCGTCCTGCCCGGACTCGCCGGGATCCTCGCCGCGGCCGCCGGGCGGACCGCCCCCGAGCCGCCCGGCGGCGGGCCCGTCCTGCGCGAGGCCGCTGCCGGCTACTGGTGGCGCCGCGGCCTGCGCACCCACCCCGAGGACGTGGTCGCCGCCCCCGGCGCCCCCGCCCTCCTCCTCGCCCTGATCGCCGCCCACGGCGGCGACCTCCTGCTGCCCCGACCCTGCCCCGCCTGGTGGACCCCGCAGGCCCGGCTCCTCGGCCGCCCCGCCTACCACGTGCCCACGTCCGTCGAGGCGGGCGGCGTCCCCGATCCGTACGCCCTCCTGGAGACCGTCCGGCGGATCCGCGCCGAGGGCGGCGACCCCCGGGTCCTGCTGCTCTCCGTCGCCGACGACCCCACCGCCACCGTCGCCCCGCCCGAGCTCGTCCGCGAGGCCTGCGAGGCCGCCGTCGCCGAGGGCCTCCACGTCATCAGCGACGAGACCTGGCGCGACACCCTCCACCACCCGCACGACACCGTGCTGCTCAGCCCCGCCGAGATGTGTCCCGACGACGTCACGATCCTCACCGACCTCGGCGGCGCCCTCACCCCCGCCGCCTGGCCCTGCGCCGCCGTCCGCTTCCCGCCCACCGACCCGTCGCGCGCCGACCGCTGGACCGACCGCAGGGCCCGCGTCCTCGACGTGCTCACCGCCCTCGGCGCCCTCGTCCCAGGGCCCGTGGCCCCCGCCATGGCCCACGCCCTCGACGAGCCGGAGGACGTCACCGTACGGGCCCGGCGCGCCGCCACCACCCACGGGCTCCTCGCGGCGGCCGCGCACCGCACCGTCCTCGCCGCCGGAGCCCTCGCCAGGCCCCCGCAGGCCGGCCGCCACCTCTACGCCGACCTCGGCCCGCTGCGCGCCGGGCTCGCCGCCCGCGGCGTCACCGACTCCCTGGAACTGGAGAGCCACCTCACCGCGCGGCTCGGCGCCCCGGCGACCGGCGGCCACCGCTTCGGCGACGAACTCGGCGCGCTGCGCGTCCGGTTCGGCACCGGCATGTTCCTCGGCGCCACCGAGGAGGAGCGCGCCGAGACCTTCAGGGTCGCCGATCCCGTGGAACTGCCGTACGTGGCACGGGCGTTGGAAGACTTCGGAGGGGCCCTGGAGGAACTCCGATGACGGCGACCGCGGCCGTGCGCAGCTGTCCCACCAGCCCTCCACGACGCGCCGAGCACGAGCGGAACGGAGCCCGCAGATGACCGAACGGACGGCACCCCCCGCCCGGGCCGGACAGGCCCCGTACCACCCCGGCCGGGTCACGCCCCCCGCCCCCGTCCTCCAGCCCCTCGGCCGGCTCCGGCAGGACTGGCCCCGCACCTTCGCCGACCGGCTCACCGCGCCCCTCCCCGGCGTCCGGGCCCTGGCCCGCTTCGCCCGCGAAGGAGCCGTACGCCCCCGCCCCGAGGGTCTCAGCGACATCCCCCTGCTGCCCTTCGAGCCCGGCCCGCTGCCGCCCGCCGGGCCCGACACCCTCGCCGTCACCTGGGTCGGCCACGCCAGCTGGGTCCTGCGCATCGGCGGACTCACCGTCCTCACCGACCCGGTCTGGTCCCGCCGCATCTTCGGCACCCCGGCCCGGCTCACCCCCGTCGGGGTCCGCTGGGAGGACCTGCCGCCCGTCGACGCCGTCGTCATCAGCCACAACCACTTCGACCACCTCGACGGCCCCACCCTCAAGCGGCTGCCCCGGCACACCCCGGTCTTCGTCCCGGCCGGACTCGGCCGCTGGTTCACCCGCCGCCGGTTCAGCCGCGTCACCGAGCTCGACTGGTGGGAGGCCGCCGAACTCGACGGCGTCCGCTTCGACTTCGTCCCCGCGCACCACTGGTCCAAGCGCACCCTCCTGGACACCTGCCGCTCCCTGTGGGGCGGCTGGGTGCTCACCGACCGGGCCGGGCGCCGGATCCACTTCGCCGGGGACACCGGGTACGGCCACTGGTTCGCCGAGATCGGCCGCCGCCACCCCGGCATCGACCTGGCGCTGCTCCCGATCGGCGCGTACGACCCGCGCTGGTGGCTCAGCGACGTCCACACCGACCCGGAGGAGGCGGTCCGCGCCCACCAGGACCTCGGCGCGCGGCGGATGGCGCCCATGCACTGGGCCACCTTCGTGCTCTCCTCCGAGCCGGTCCTCGAACCCCTCACCCGGGTCAGGGCCGCCTGGGAGAAGACCGGTCTGCCCCGCGAGGACCTGTGGGACCTGCCGATCGGCGGCTCACGGGTGCTCGTGCCCTGACGGCGCCTCCCGGGGAGTGCCCCGAAGCCGCCGCCACAGCGCCGGGACCGCGCTGATCAGCACCGTCAGACCCACCGCCGCGACGACTCCCTGCCAGGGCTCGGGGAAGAGCGAACCGCCCAGGATCCCGATCAGCTGGTACGTCGCCGCCCACGCCAGGCAGGCCGCCACGTCCGCCCGGACGAAGCGGCGCAGCGGCATCTCCGCGAGCAGGCACGCCAGCATCACCGGGATCCGCCCCGCCGGCACGAGCCGGGACAGCACGAGCACCGACACCTGGTGCGTGTCGAGCCGCTCCTGCGCGTGCGCGAGCCGGTCCGCCGTCACCCGGGAGCGCAGCGCGGCCAGCCACCTGGAGCCGTTGCGGGAACGGACCCCGCGCTGCCCGAGCCAGTACAGCGCCGTGTCGCCGAGGCAGGCGGCGAACGCCGCCACCAGGAAGACGAAGAGCAGCGAGAACGGCGAGGACTGGTGGAAGGCTACGACCGCCGCCGAACTGACGATCGCGCCCGTCGGCACGACCGGCACGAGCGCGCCGAGCGCCACGAGCAGGAACAGCGAGGGATAGCCGACCGCCTGCTGCGTCGACTCCGGCGGCAGCTCGCGCACCGCCGTGACCATGCCGGTGAGCCCACCGATCACCGCGCGACCTCCGGCCGTACGGGTCCGCCGGACACGGCACGACCGCCCGTCACCGCGCGACCTCCGGCCTCCACGAGAGCCTCCACGAGCCCTCCCGTCACCGCGCGACCTCCGGCCGCACCCGGTCGCCGTGACCGAGGAGGTGGACCGCCACCTTCGGCGCGAGCCGGGCCGCGTGGCGGACGAACTCGTCGCCCGGTGAGTGGAACTCGTGCGGCCGGACCCCGTCGAGCCCGATCGGCCAGTACGTGCCGAAGTGCACCGGCACCGCCGCCGCCGGCGACAGCGCGGCGAGCGCCTGGGCCGCCCGCCCCGCGTCGAGGTGGCCGTGCCCGAGGTACGGGCCCCAGCCGCCGACCGGCAGCAGGGCCACGTCCACCGGGCCCACCGCGTCCGCCATGCCGTCGAACAGGCCGGTGTCCCCGGCGAAGTACGTGCGCGCCTCGCCCTCGACGACGTACCCGAGCGCGGGGGAGCGGTGCGGCCCCACCGGCAGCCGCCGCCCGTCGTGGAGCGCCGGGACGGCCCGTACCGTCACGCCCTCCACCGTCACCGTGTCGCCCGGCTCCACCTCGGTCAGCCGCAGCCCGGCCCTGTCGAGCCTGCGGAGCCCGGGTACGGCGGCGGGCGCGCCGCGCGGCACGAGGATCCGCGTCCCCGGCGGGAGCAGGCCGAGCGAGGGGAGGTGGAGGTGGTCGGCGTGCAGGTGCGAGACGAGGACGACCTCGGCGCGGGCCGCCTCGGGCGGCGGCAGGGCGCCGCGCCGCCGGCGCAGATGGGCGAGCCGCCGCGTGAACAGCGGATCGGTGAGGAAACGGACCCCGGAGTCCTCGACCGTGCAGGTCGCGTGCCCCCACCAGGTGACCTCCACCGGCATGCCGCCCTTCTGCTCTCGGTCGTCCGTGCTCGTTCCGTAACGAGAGTAAATGTCCGGAGCATGCTCCGGAGGATGTTCGGGCGTCACCTTCCGGCAGTAGGGTCGGCCCATGGACGACGTTCGGGTGGCGGCGATCGCCAGCCTCACCCCGCTCGAAGAGCTGGACAGCGACCCCTTCCTTGTCGACACGCGCGGCCAGCACGCGGTGTGTGCCCGCTGGGCCGACGACAAGGGGTACGTGCTGGCCCGTCAGCTGTTCTGCTACGGAATCCGCCCCGACCACGCGGAGCTCTGGGCCGACGTGGAGGCCGGGACGGTGGACCTCTTCGTGGCCGCCAACGAACGGGTCCTCGCCCGCGCGTTGACCTCCGTGTCCGGCTTCCGCGCCGAGTGCGAGCGGCGCGGCGTGCGGGTGGAGACCGTCGGACTTGACGAACCCCCGTACGACACGGCCGCCAAGGCGGGGGTGCACCGGCGGCTCTCGATGCCCACCGCCGGGTACGACGGCTCCTGAACCCCTGACTCCTGACACATGTCCCGCCCGATCGGGCCCGTTGTGCCACGCTTGAGGCAGGAAACGGGCGAAAGGTGAAGCGGGCGTGGGTGACGGGCGATGGGGTGGCGCCGACCGCTGGCGGTCCGCGGGCAGGACGGTGACGCGGGTGATCGTCGTCTGGGCGGTGTCCACGCTCACGATGCTCCTCCTCGCCGGCCTCCTTCCCGACTTCCAGCTCCAGTCCGCCGACGGCGACAGTTTCACCAGGACCGCCCTCACCGCCGCCACGGCCGCGGGCGCCTTCGGTCTGCTCGTCGCGCTCGTCTGGCCGCTGATCGTGCGGGCCCTGCTGCTCGTCCCGGCTCTCCTCCTCGGCCTGCTCGTCTTCTTCCTCAACGGCTCCCTGCTGCTCGTCGCGCTCTGGCTGATCCCCGACGGGCGCGGCGCCGCCGCCCCCGAGACGGCCGTCGTGGTCGCCGCCGTCATGTCCGCGGTCGCCTCCGCCACTTCCACGGCCCTCGCCGTCCGCGACGACGACGCCTACCGGCGCCGGCTCTACCGGCTCACCGGCCGCACCCGCCCCCGCGACCCCGGCGACACGGCGGAGGTCGTGCCGGGCACGGTCTTCCTCCAGCTCGACGGCGTCGGCCACCACGTGCTGCGCGGCGCCGTCGCCGACGGCCTCATGCCGACCGTCGCGCGCTGGCTGGACGCCGGCCACCGGCTCACCCCCTGGCGCACCGACTGGTCCAGCCAGACCGGCGCCAGCCAGCTCGGCATCCTGCACGGCTCCAACCACGACGTGCCCGCCTTCCGCTGGTACGAGAAGGACACCGGCCGGATCATGGTGTCGAACCGCCCGGCGAGCGCCGTCGAGCTCCAGCGCCGGGCCGTGCGCCGCACCGGGGACGGTGGTCTCCTCACCGTCGACGGGGCCTCCCGGGGCAACCTCTTCAGCGGCGGCGCCGACCAGCTCGCCCTCGTCCTGTCGATGGCCGCCCGGCGCGGCCGCCGCAACCGCTCCCGGGCAGGCTACTTCGCGTACTTCTCCGACCCGGCCAACGCCGTCCGCACCGCCGGATCGCTCGTCGCCGAGTGCGTCCGGGAGGTGTACCAGTCGACGCGGGCACGGCTGCGCCGGGAGACCCCGAGGGTCTCGCGCGGCGGCACGTACCCCTTCGTCCGGGCCTTCGCGACGGTCGTCGAGCGGGACGTCGTGGTCTCCGCGGTGATGGGCGACATGCTGGCCGGGCGGACCGCGGTCTACGCCGACCTCGTCGCGTACGACGAGGTGGCGCACCACTCGGGACCGCACGGCCGCGACACCGACCAGGTCCTGGCGCGCCTCGACCGGGCGATCGCGCTCATCGCGACCGTCGCCGAGCACGCCCCGCGTCCGTACCGGATCGTGCTGCTCTCCGACCACGGGCAGAGCCCCGGCGAGACCTTCGAGTCGGCGTACGGTCTGACGCTCAAGGAGCTCGTACGGGCCGGGTGCGGGCTCCCGGTGCCGCGCCGGGTGCGGCGGACCCGCAGGGGGCACCCCCGGACGGAGTCTGGGGGAGGATCGGAGGCGCGGGACGCGGCGAGGGACGCGCTGCGCAGCGCGCTGCACCGGCCGGTGGACGAGAGCGGCGAGACGGCGCGGGAGCTGCCCGCCCGGCCCTCCGAGCCGGTGGTCCTCGCCTCGGGGAACCTGGGCCTCGTCTCCTTCCCCGACGTGCCGCACCGGATGACCCGGGAGGAGATCGACCGCCGCCATCCGGCGCTGCTCCGCACCCTCGCGCACCATCCGGGGATCGGTTTCGTGCTCGTGGCGAGCGCCGAGCACGGCTCGGTGGTGCTCGCCCGCGACGGGGTGGAGGTGCCGGTCGCCGAGCTCACGGACGACGGGCCGCTCGCGGTCTTCGGGCGGGGCGCGGCGCGGGCGGTGCGGCGCACGGACGGCTTCCCGCACGTCGCGGACATCATGGTCAACTCCATGTACGACCCGGCGACGGGCACCGTGCACGCCTTCGAGGAGCAGATCGGCTCGCACGGCGGCCTGGGCGGCGAGCAGTCGCACGCCTTCCTGCTCTCGCCGCCGGACCTGTCGCCGCCGGTGGGGGAGGGCGAGGAGCTGGTGGGGGCGGAGCGGGTGCACCGGGTGCTGCGGCGCTGGCTGCGCGAGTCCTCGGGGCCGCAGGTGCCGCTGGGGCAGGTGGGGCAGGTGGGGCAGGTAGGGCAAGTGGGGCAGCCGGGCCAGCTGGGTCAGATGGAGATTTCCCCGTCCACAAGCGCTTCGGAATCACTTCTTCCGGTTGAAGACCCGGTCGCGCAGGACAAAAACCACTGATTTGGGCGCCTGTTCGCCGTTACCGGACGATGGTTCGGATTTGTACGACGGAAGGCGCACCACCCCATGAGCACGGCCACCACAACTCCACAGCGGGACGCGGCACAGCAGGAGGGCACCAAGCACGCCCGCCGCTTCGGACTCCCCATCGCGACCGCCCTGGTCATGGGCAACATCATCGGCGGCGGAATCTTCCTGCTGCCCGCCTCCGTCGCCCCCTACGGCACCGTCAGCCTCGTCGCCTTCGGCGTCCTCACCCTCGGCGCGATCGCCCTCGCCCTCGTCTTCGGCCGCCTCGCCCACCGCCTGCCGCAGACCGGCGGACCCTACGTCTACGCCCGCGCCGCCTTCGGCGACTTCGCCGGCTTCCTCGCCGCCTGGTCGTACTGGATCACCGCCTGGGTCTCCAACGCGGCCCTCGCCGTCGCCGCCGTCGGCTACCTCGACGTGATCGTCCCCGTCCACGAGTCCAAGCTCGCCACGATCGCCGCCGCCCTGGCCTTCCAGTGGCTGCCCGCACTCGCCAACCTGGCCGGCACCCGCTACGTCGGCGTCGTGCAGATCGTCGCGACCGTGCTCAAGTTCGTCCCGCTGATCCTGGTCGCCGTCGGCGGCCTGTTCTTCTTCGACAGCGCCAACCTCGGACCGTTCCAGGCGGGCGGGGGCGGCACGCTCGGCGCGGTCTCCGCCTCCGCCGCGATCCTGCTCTTCAGCTACCTCGGCGTCGAGTCCGCCGCCGTCAGCGCCGGCGAGGTCCGCGACCCCCGCCGCAACGTCGGCCGCGCCACCGTCCTCGGCACCCTCGGCGCCGCCGCGGTCTACCTGCTCGGCACCCTCTCCGTCTTCGGCACCGTCCCCCACGACAGGCTCGTCACCTCCACCGCGCCCTTCTCCGACGCCACGAACGCCATGTTCGGCGGCTCCTGGGGCGGCACCCTCGTCGCCTGCATGGCCATGGTGAGCATCCTCGGCGCGCTCAACGGCTGGACCCTGCTCAGCGCCCAGGCCCCCTACGCGGCCGCCCGCGACGGCCTCTTCCCGAAGGTCTTCACGGTCAAGCGGCGCGGCGTCCCGACGGTCGGCGTCCTCGTCACCGTCGTCCTCGCCTCGCTCCTGACCGTCTACAACTACACGGCCGGCACGAAGGGCGTCTTCGAGATCCTCGTCCTCGTCACCACCTTCACCGCCACCGTGCCCTACCTGCTGTCCACCGCCGCCCAGATCTACTTCCTGCTCTCCGGACAGTCCGAGAAGGTGTCCGGGGCCCGGCTCGCCCGCGACGGCGTCCTCGCCCTCGCCGCCTTCGGCTTCTCCCTCTGGCTGGTCGCCGGATCCGGCTACGCCGCCGTCTACCAGGGCGTCCTGTTCCTCTTCGCCGGCGTGCTCGTGTACGCGTGGATGGCGGCCCGCAAGCAGCGCGCCGCGACCCGGGGCTGACGGCCGGGGCGGTGAATCCGGGGGCCGCGCGTAGGCCGCCCGGGCGGATCTCCGGCCGGGGGCGCGTGCCGGGCGTACGGCGGGGCAGTACGGATCTCCGTGAGCCCCGCGCGCCAGACGCCCGCCGCGCCCGCCACCCCGGCGGGGCGCCGGACGCGCCCGGACCGGGGCCGGCACCGGTGGATCGCGCTCCTCCTCGTCCTCGCCGCCCTGTTCGGCGCCGGGGTCGCCACCGCGCTCCCCGTCGCCGAGACGCGCGCCGCGGCCGCTGCCGCCCCGGCCTCCGACCCGGGCGGCGAGACCCACGACCAGGTCGCCACCCCGGCCGGACTCCCCGGCCGGGCCCGCCGGTACGGCACGCGCCTCCGCCCCTTCGGGCACGGGGCCCGGCCCCACGGCCCCCGATTCCACCTCCGGATCCCGGCCCCCGCCCCCGTACCCGCCCCGCGCGGCGACGCGCTCCGGTGCGTGGTGATGCGCTGCTGAGAGGCCCCGCCTCCCCGCAGTTCCCCCCCACATCACCCCCGCACCACAAGGAGCTTCGCCATGCCCGTCGACCCGTACGCCGTCCTCCAGGCCCTGCTGCGCGCCGAGGCCTCCCGCGCCCGGCGCACCGAACGCACCGCCCCCGAGCCGGGAGCCCCGGTGCCCGTGTCCGCCCCCGCGCCGACCCCCGAGCCGCCCGCCCACCGGGAGGACCGCCTCCGCCGGGAAGGCCCCCTGGGCTGACCCCGGGACCGGCCTCCCGGAGCACACCTCCGGGGGGCCGCCGTCCGTTCCGGCCTCAAGTCAGGACGGTGAAGGCGTGGGCCGTCAACGCCCGTTCGAGCCGCTTCCGCAGCCGCAGCGCCGTCTCCTCCAGGCGGTCCTCCTCGTCCACCGGCAGCGAGAAACCCACCGCCGAGTGGACCCCGCCGACCGTGATCGGCACGGCCCCGCACACCGTGCCGAGCATGTACTCCTCCCGCTCGACCACCGGCGCGCCCCGCCGGATCCCGGCCAGCCTGCGCATCAGCGCCTCCTCGTCCGGGACCGTCCGCGGCGTCAGCCGGCGCACCGGCCGCCGCGCCAGATACGCCCGGCGGGCCTCCGGGTCCAGCTGGGCGAGGAGGCACTGCCCGAGCGCGTGGGCGTGCGCGGTGGCGCGGAACTCCGCCCACTCCTCGGCGGCCGGCCGCCCCGGGGCGTCCACGCGGATCACGAGCTCGACCTCGTCCCCGTCCATGACCGCGTAGGAGACGGGCGCGTCGAGCTCCTCACCGAGCACCCGCAGCCACTCGGGCAGCCGCGTGCCGTGCCCGTGCCCCGGCCCGGCGAGCCGGGGCGCGGCGGGCCCGAGCCGGAACGTCCCGCGCTCGTGGCGCAGATGACCGTCGTGGACGAGGGTGCGCAGCAGGTGGTACGTGGTGGCCAGGGGCACCCCGGTCATCCGTGAGAGGCGCTTGGCGGTGAGCTCGTGGTGCTCGGCGACGAGTTCGAGAAGAGCCAGCGCTCGACGGACGGAACCTATGAGGGTGGGGCCGGTGGGAGCCATGGGGCCAGTGTGGCGATGACGCGGATGGGGCGGCGGGCCCATCTTTTGGATCTCGTACGAACGTCCCGGCCGCGCGCGACGAAGCGCCACGTTCCTCCAAGCCGCCGCCACGGCCACCGGGCCGCCGCCTCGGGCATGGGACGCACGGGGCCCGTGAAGGTTCTAGGCGCGCCGACCTCCGAGGGATCGCCCCCCGGCCTCAGGTCCTGGGCGGACCGGCCTCTCGGTGCGATCGCCCCCCGGCCTCAGGCCCTGGGCGGACCGGCCTCTCGGTGCGATCGCCCCCCGGCCTCAGGCCCTGGGCGGACCGGCCTCTCGGTGCGATCGCCCCCTGCCTCAGGCCCTGGGCGGACCGGCCTCTCGGTGCGATCGCCCCCTGCCTCAGGCCTCCGACTGACCGGCCCCTCGGAGCGGCCGCCCCCGTCTCAGGACGCCTCCCCCTCCGTGACCGGCCGCGCGCCCCGCCTGGTGTGCAGTCCCACGAGGACCGCCGCCGCCGCGGCGAGGACCGCGAGGGCCACCAGGGCCGGGACCAGGCCGACCAGGGGGCCCGCCGCCAGGCAGCACACCCCGCCCACGGCCAGCGCGGTCGGCCGCCGGCCCGAGGTGCGCAGCACGATCGCGGCGGCGCCGAGCAGATAGACGCCGACGCCCCCGGTCAGCGACCAGGCCACGGCGCCGTGCAGCGGCTCGGCCAGGTCGTAGTGCCCGGTGTCGGCGACCTGCTGGAGGACCTTCTTCATCCCGAGCGCGCAGAGCACGATCCCGGCGACCAGCGGCAGGTGCAGGAAGGTGTAGACGTCCCGGGCGAAGCGGGTGCGGTCGTCGCCGTCGAGCTCGGAGAGACGGTGCTCCGCGGCCTCGCCGAGCTGCCGGAAGTACAGCCACCACAACCCGGCCGAGAGCAGCAGTCCGGCCGCCGCGCCGCCGAGCACCGCGTACGAGAGCGGGAAGCTGCCGACGCCGACGCCCATCGCCACGATGGACTCGCCCAGGGCGATGATCACGATCAGGCCGTGCCGCTCGGCGAAGTGCCCGGGGGAGTTGACCCGCCAGCCGGAGGAACCGGTGATGTAGATGCCGCCGTAGTCGACGGCCACCGCCCCCAGCCACCACAGGAGCTGGGCCCGGCCGTCGTACGCGCAGCCGATGAGCAGCAGCACCAGCGGCGGCAGCACGGACGCCATGGCCGTACGCCGCAGGGTGGCCCGCAGCGCGGCGTCCCCCGGGCTGGAGACCCAGTACGAGACCAGGTGCAGGATGCGCACCGCGCCGTAGCAGAGCACGAACACCAGCGGCGGGGAGAGCCCTTCCGGCGCGTCCGCGAAGACCTTCGGCACGGCGAGGGACACGATCAGGACGACGGCCATGACGGTGACGAGGACGCCGAACAGGGCGCCGGAATCGGCCCGTACGACATTGCCCAGCCAGGCGAAGGCGCACCAGCACCACCAGAGCAGCGCGAGGACGACCATCGCGCCCACCATCCGCGCCGGTGAGGGCGCGGCCGCCATCAGGGCGGTGACCTGCGTGATCGCGTACACGAACACCAGGTCGAAGAAGAGTTCCGCGGGCGTCACCTTGTGATCGCCCCCGGCGGCCACCATGCGGGCCCGCTTCCTGTTTCTCGCCATCTGCGTTCTCCCCCTTCGGGCACCGGTTCCGGCCACCCCGGCGCGAAGACTACTCACCCCGGGGGGAGTGGTGAGACGGCTGTCCGGAGACCCGCATTACCCGGCAGGTAATCGACCCCCTCCGCGCCGCCCGGCATGCTCATGAACACCGGAACCCGGGCGGCGCACTCCGCTCGGGCTCCGGGCCCACCACCAGCACGAACGTCCCCCTTTTGGAGGGTGATCCGCCATGTCCCAGGCCCTGCTCGCCGGCCTCGCCCGCACCACCCGCCCCCAGTCCGCGGTGCGCCGCTTCCTCGCCCTCGACGCCGTCGTCACCGGGGCCAACGGGATCGCCTACGCCGCCGCCTCCGGCCCCCTCGGCGAACTCCTCGGCGTCGACGCCGGACTCCTCCTCGAACTCGGCCTCTTCCTCACCGCGTTCGCCGCGGGCGTCGCCTGGCTCGCGAGCCGCCCGCAGCCCCCGGCGCTCGCCGTGAAGCTCGTCGTCGACGCCAACGTGCTCTGGGCCGTCCTCAGCATCGTCGCCCTCGTCGCCTGGCTGGAGCCGACCACCGCCGGCCTGGTGTGGACCCCGATGCAGGCGGTCACCGTCGCCGGTTTCGCCGCACTCCAGTGGGCCGCCCTCAGGGCCGTCGCGTCCGCTACGCGTTGAGGGACCGCAGGTACGCGACCGTCTCCGGGTCGGCCGGGAGGAACGTCTCGATGGCCAGCTCGGCGACGGTCACGTCCATCGGCGTGTTGAACGTCGAGATCGACGACACGAACGACAGCACCCGCCCGTCGTGCTCGATCCGCAGCGGCAGCGCGAAGTACGGGTACGGCTCCGCGTCCGGCCGGTCCTCCGGGTCGATCCGCTCCGGCAGCGGATAGCCCGCCACCTCCTCGTACAGCTCCCGCAGCTGCTCCGAACGGGCCAGCGCGATCTGACGGTCCATCTGGGCCAGGAGGTGGCCCCGCCACTCTCGTAGGTTCCGGATCCGGGGCGCCAGGCCCTCCGGGTGCAGCGTGAGCCGCATCGCGTTCATCGGCGGGGTCAGGAGGTGCTCCGGAAGCCCGCCGAGCAGCAGCTCGATCCCCCGGTTGGCCGCCACCACCGTGTACGTGCCGTCGACCACCAGCGCCGGATACGGCTCGTACCCGTCGAGCAGCTGCTGGATGCCCCAGCGCAGCGTCTCGAGGCGCGGCGCGTCGAGCGGCGACTCCGCGTACCGGGGCGCGTATCCCGCCGCGAGCAGCAGCGCGTTCCGCTCCCGCACCGGCACGTCCAGGTGCTCGGCGAGCTTCAGGACCATGTCCTCGCTCGGCCGGGCGCGGCCCGTCTCCACGAACGAGATGTGCCGCGCCGAGGAGTCCGCGCGCAGCGCCAGCTCCAGCTGGCTCAGCCGCCGCTGCTCACGCCATCCGCGCAGCAGCGGCCCTACCCCCGTGTCGCTCACGACAGTTGTCATGGCCAGACGGTATCCCAGAGGGGGACGCCGGGTAGCTTTCCCCCCGGGGCCCCTGTCCGTCACCCCGTCACCCCGCACCACCCGACCGGAGGGAGCACCGCCGTGCCCACGCAGCCGCTGTCGCAGAAGGAGATCGAGGACCGCCTGAGGGAGCTTCCCGGCTGGTCCGTCCACGAGGACCGGCTCGCCCGGAACTACCGGTTCGAGGACCACTTCGCGGCGACCGCGTTCGTCATCCACGTGGCCCAGATCCAGCAGGAGCTGAACCACCACTCCGACCTCACCCTCGGCTACGACACGGTCGCCCTCGCCGTGAGCACCCACTCCGTCGGCGGCATCACCGAGAAGGACTTCGAGCTCGCCGACCGCGTCGAGGGGATCGCCCCCGGCCACGGAGCCAGTTGACCCGTCGTCAGGATCGCCCCCGCTACGGCGGGAACCGACCCGTCGTCAGGATCGCCCCCGCCACGGCGGGAACCGACCTGTCGTTAGGATCGTGGTCATGGGGGAGACCACGCTCGACTACGAGGCCGAGGCGGCGCACTACGACGAGACCCGCGGCGGGGTGCCCAGGGCCGAGGCGGCCGCGGGGGCCGTCCTGCGGCTCGTCCCGCCCGGCGCCCGCACCCTCCTCGACCTCGCCTGCGGCACCGGCCTCGTCACCGAGCGGCTCGTACGGACCGGCCTGCGGGTGTACGGCGCCGACGCCGCCCACGCCATGGCGCGGGTCGCCGCCGACCGGGCCCCCGGCCGCGTCGTACGGGCCGACGCCCGGCGGCTGCCGCTGCCCGACGCCTCCCTGGACGCCGTCACGGCCGTCTGGCTGCTGCACCTGGTCCCCTTCGCGGCGGACATCGTCGCCGAGGCGGCCCGGGTGCTGCGCCCCGGCGGCGTCCTCGTCGCCACCGTCGACAAGGACGCCGCCCACGACGTCGACAGCGACATCGACGCGGTCCTCCGCCCGTACCGCTCGGCCGGGGCGGCCTCCGACCGCACCGACCTGATCACCGGATACGCGGCCGCCCACGGCCTCGACCCCGCCCCCGGCACCCGCTTCACCGGCCACGGCCAGGGCGCCACCCCGCGCGACACCGTCCGCAAACTCCGCGCCGGCTACTTCGCCTCCTGGTTCGACGGCGACCCGGCGACCACCGAGACCCTCGCCGCCGCCCTGTCCGACCTGCCGGACCAGGACCGCCCCCGAGCCGACCCCCGTTACCGGCTCGCGAGCTTCGTCAGGCGCGGCTGAACTCCATCACCCAGTTCGTCACCCACGCGTCGGTGCCTTCGGCCGCGAACGCCTGCTCCCAACGGGCCGAGTCCGGCCCGATCCCGGACCACCGGAACCGCACCCGTACCGGCCGTCCGGCGTAGCTGTCCGCGCCGTGGAACTCGCCCGTACCGTCGGCCGAGAACCGGCCCCGTACGGGCGGATCCAGCCTGCCCGTACGGCTGTTGGACCAGTTCAGCGTCCACTCGCCGGTCTCCGGCTCGTACAGCCGCAGCGTAAGACCGCTGAACCCCTCCGAGGGGAAGACGATCTCGTCGACGTGGGCCCGGCCGTCCCAGAAGAGGCAGCCGGTGGTGTGCCCCTCGAACTCCTTCCACCCGCTCTCCGGGTCGAGGAAGTCCGCGAGACGGCGGTTGTGGACCCGCCAGCGCCCGTCGAGGAAGGAGAAACCGTCGTCGGTCACGCGCCCGCCCCCGTCCCCGTCGTCCCGGACGGCAGCGCGTCCGCGAGGTAGCCGGCCAGATCCGGCGTTTCGGGCGTCAGCACGTGCCGTACCCAGGCCTCCCGTTCGTGCCCGAGCGGCGCCAGCTCCCATACGCAGCCGATCCACGACCGGTCGACCCGCACGAAGTGCGCCGGATCGGTGTCGGGGCAGTCCAGGGCGGGCTGCCCGGCGGCCCCGCCGCCGAAGTGGAGCACGTTGTCCCACACCCAGCTGTACGCGTTGAGGTAAGCGCCGCTGTCACCACCCCGGTGCAGCACCACGAAGCCCGCCGCCGGGGTGCCGTCCGGAGCCGGCAGCAGCTCCGGAAGCAGCGCGTACGCCGCCTCCTCCACCTCCGGTTCGATGCCCTCCGGGTCGGAGGTGACGTGATAGCGCTTCAGGTGCCGCCCGGCGATCTCGACCGGCGGCAGGACCAGGAGTCTCTTCTCTGAGAAAGCCATGACTGGACCGTAAGGAGCCTTCACTGACACCGTGTGTCAGTGAAGTCCAGCCGGCTCGTCTCGCTCCTCCTCCTGCTCCAGACCCGCGGTCCGCTCACGGCCGCCCGCCTCGCCGGGGAACTGGAGGTCTCCGTCCGCACCGTCTACCGCGACGTGGAGGCGCTGCAGGCCGCCGGAGTGCCGCTGTACGGGGACGCCGGGCACCGCGGCGGCTACCGGCTGCTCGCCGGATACCGGCACCGCCTCGCCGAGCTGTACGCCCGCGAGGCCGAGGCCCTCGTCCTCGCCGGGCTGCCCGTCGCCGCCGACGAACTCGGGCTCGGCCCGCACTTCGCGGACGCCCAGCTGAAGCTGCGGGCCGCGCTGCCCGCGCCGTTGCGGGAGCACGTCGACCGGCTGCGGGCCCGCTTCCACATCGACGCCCCCGGCTGGTACGCGGAGTCCACCGAGGCCCCGTTCCTGCACGAGGTCGCCGACGCGGTCCGCACCGGACGCGTCCTGGAGGTCCGCTACCGCCGCTGGAAGGAACCGACCGACGTCGACCGGCGCCTGGAGCCGTACGGTCTCGTCCTCAAGGCCGGCCGCTGGTACCTGGTCGCCGGACCCGGGCCGCGCACCTACCGCGTCGACCAGATCCTCGCCGTCACCGTCACCGACGAGGAGGCCGAGATCCCGGACGACTTCGACCTCGTCGCCCACTGGCGGGCCTCCCAGGAGGACTTCCACGCCCGGCTGTACCGGGGAGAGGCGCTCGTACGGATCTCCCCGCGCGGCGCCACCCGGCTCACCGGCGCCACCGCCCGGGCCCTCGCCGCCACCGGCACCCCCGAACCGGACGGCTGGACGCGCGCCACCCTCCCCGTCGAATCGCCGCAGCACGCCCACGACACCTTCCTCGGCCTCGGCGCGGAGGTGGAGGTCCTCGCCCCCGAGGGCCTCCGGGAGAGCATCGCCGCGACGGTACGGACGCTGGCGGAACGGTACGCCTGAACCGGTCACGCCTCCGGTGCGCCCCACGCCTCCGCCGCGCCCCACGCCTCCGTCGCGAACTCGGCGAAGGAGCGCGGCTCCCGGCCCAGGATCCGCTTCACGCCGTCCGTCGCCGAGGCGTTGTGCCCGTCGAGGAGCGTGCCGAACAGGGCCGCAAGCCACTCCGCCTCGTCGACCGCGAGCCCGAACCCGGCGAGCAGTTGCGCGTACTCCGCCTCGGACACCGCCTGGTAGACCACCGGGCGGCCCGAGGCGCGGGAGACCTCCGCCGCCACCTCCGCGAAGCCCACCGGCCGGGGGCCCGTCACCTCGTGCACCCGCCCCGCGTGCCCGTCCGCCGTCAGGGTCTCGACGACGACGTCCGCCAGATCGTCCGCGTCGACGAACGGCTCGGCCGTGTCACCCGCCGGGAAGACCACCGCGCCCTCGGCGACGCCCTCCGCGAGCAGCCCCTCGGAGAAGTTCTGCGCGAAGAACGAGGCCCGTACGAAGGTCAGTTCGGCCCCGGACGCCGCCGCCCGCAGGGCCTCCTCCGCCAGGACCGCCGCCGGCTCCCCGCGCCCGGAGAGGAGCGTGAGCCGCCGTACGCCGTTCTCCACGGCCAGCCGGCCGAAGGTCTCCATCGCCTCCACCGCACCGGGGGCGGCCAGGTCCGGGTAGTACGCCACGTACGCGGCGTCCGCGCCCCGCAGGGCGGGCGCCCAGGTCTCCGGGGCCTCCCAGTCGAAGACGGTCGCCCCGGTCCGGGACCCGGCCCGGACCGTCGTACCGCGGGCGGTCAGCCGCTCGGCCACGCGCCGCCCGGTCTTGCCGGTGGCGCTGGTCACCAGGACCGTCGTGTTCTGCGTCTGCTGCGTGTTGTTCGTCTGCGTCGTCATGGCCCAAGACTCCCGCCCGCGGCCCCGCCCGCCCATGCTGTGCCGTCTCACCCGCCTACGCATCCGTCTCAGCCCGCCTGCCCCGCCGACGCCCTACCCTTGCGCTCCATGGACGCACTCGCCGGACTCCTCGACGGGCCACGCGCCAAAGGCGCCTTCCTGCTCCGCATGATCATGGAACCGCCGTGGTCCGTGCGCATCGAGGACGAGGCCCCGATCTGCCTCATGTGCGTCACCGAGGGCGAGGCCTGGATCGTCCCCGACACCGGCGAACCCGTCCTGCTGCGCCCCGGGGACATCGCCATCGCCCGCGGCCCCGAGCCGTACACCGTCGCCCACGCCCCCGACGCCCCGCCCCGCGCCAGGATCGGCCCCGACGGCCGCTGCACCACCCTCTCCGGGGAGCCGCTCGCCCAGTCCATGCGCCTCGGCGTCCGCACCTGGGGCAACGCCCCCGACGGCGGCACCACGGTCCTCGTCGGCACCTACCTGATGGACGGCGAGGTCGGCCGCAGGCTCCTCGACGCCCTGCCGGGCCTCGTGCACCTGCCCGCCGACGTGTGGAACTGCCCCCTCATGCCCTTCCTCGACGAGGAGATCTCCCGCGACGAACCCGGCCAGAGCGTCGTCCTCGACCGGGTCCTCGACCTGCTGCTCATCGCCGCCGTCCGCGCCTGGTTCTCCCGGCCGGGGGCCGAGGCCCCCGCCTGGTACCGCGCGATGGGCGACCCGGTGGTCGGCCGGGCGCTCCGGCTGCTCCAGAGCGACCCCGCCCACCCCTGGACCGTCGCCTCGCTCGCCGCGAAGTCGGGCGTGTCCCGGGCCGCGCTCGCCCGCCGCTTCACCGAGCTCGTCGGGGAGCCCCCGATGGCGTACCTCACCGGCTGGCGGCTCGCGCTCGCCGCCGACCTGCTCCGCGAGACGGACGCCACCGTCGAGTCCGTGGCCCGGCAGGTCGGCTACAGCGGCGCGTTCGCCCTGAGCGCCGCCTTCAAGCGCGTACGGGGCATCAGCCCGCAGGAACACCGGGGGCGCGGCTGACGGGCCCGGGTCATGTTGCCGGACCGGCAACATTTCTGGCGCTCTCGGCCGTCCCGCCGCACCCTGGTGCCATGAGCCAGCATCACGCGTCCCACCACGGCCACCAGCACGGCACCGGTCACGGTCACGGTCCCCACGACCACACCCACCTCGACTGGAGCGAGATGGCGCCGCTCCTGGAGCGGCAGGCCGAGGTCGCGAGCCCCGCCTACGCGGAGGCCGCGGCCTGGCTGGGCACCCTCGCGCCGGTGCAGGGCGTCCGCCGGATCCTCGACGTCGGCAGCGGCCCCGGGGTCGTGACCGGCCTGCTCGCCGAGGCGTTCCCGGCCGCCGAGGCGGTCGCCGTCGACGGCAGCCCCGAACTCCTCGCCCGGGCCCGGGCCCGCGCGGACGCCCGTGGCCTCGGCGCCCGGGTCTCCACCCTCCACGCCGAACTCCCCGAAGGGATCGGCACCCTGGGGCAGGCCGACCTCGTCTGGGCGGGCAACTCCCTGCACCACATGGGCGACCAGAGCGCCGCGCTCGCGGAGTTCGCCGGCATCCTGAACCCTGGCGGCCTGATCGTCCTCGTCGAGGGCGGGCTGCCCCGCCGGCACCTGCCCCAGAACATCGGGATCGGCAGGCCCGGCCTGGAGGCCCGGCTCGACGCCGCCCACGCCGACTGGTTCGGCGAGATGCGCGCCGAGCTCCCGGACTCCAAGGACGAGCCGGACGACTGGCGGGCGCTGCTCGCCGGCGCCGGCCTCACCCCGGCCGGCACCCGCACTTTCCTCGTGGACGTCCCCGCGCCCGTCTCCCCGGCCGTCCGGGAGCTGGCCGTCGCCCACTACGAGCGCCTCCGGGACGGCCTGGCCGCCCGGCTCGACGCCGACGACAAGGAGACGCTCGACCGGCTGCTCGACCCGGCCGACGCACTGTCCCTGCACCACCGCACGGACCTGTTCCACCTCACCGCCCACACCGTGCACACCGCCCGCAAGGGCTGAGCCCGGACGGGGCCCGGGTCAGGACACCGGCTCAGGACACCGGCTCAAGACGCCACCACTGGAACGGTGAGTCGGTGTCCTCCCACTGCTGGACGTTCCCCCCGTCCTCCTTCGACTCGTCGGCGACCTCCAGGAGCAGACCGCTGATGAAGCTCACCAGGGCCACCGTCCCCGGTGACTGGAGGTCCTGCTCGATGACCCACTCCTGAGCGCCGAAGTTGTTGGCCCTCCACTGCTGGATGTGCGCGCCGTTCTCCGTGGACGCGTTCGCGACGTCGAGCCGTTTGCCGCTGGCCGCGTTGACCAGGTGGTAGAGCCCGCCGCCGTTCGGCACGGACGTGATGTGCCAGTGCTGGCCGGGAGTTCCGTTCCCGGTGCCCTGCTGGACCTTGGCCCCGCTGCGGCCCGACCCCTGGTACACCTCCAGGAGCAGTCCGCTGGCCACGTTCCGCAGCCGGTAGAGGCCCTCCTTCACGGGCTCCGGGGCACCGCTCACCGTACCGACTCCTTCTCTTCGCAGGGCAGTTGGGCAGCGCGACCGACACTGTCGCGCGCACCCCCAGGGGGTGTCTCCGACTCTACGTCCCGGGTACGACAACAGCCCCACCTGGCACGATGGGCCGGTGACCGATCTCGATCTCCGTACCCTGCTCGACGACCCCGCCCAGGTCCTGCGCCACGACCGCGCCGAGCTCCGCGCCCGCCTCGACGCCCTGCCGGAGGAGCACGGTGGCGTCGGCCGCGAGGTGTTCACCCAGGCCGAGGCGGTCTTCGGGAGCGCCCCGGTGACGTCCGCCGAGTTCGCCTCCTGGCTGCACTTCGCCGCGACCGTCCTCGGCCACCGGGAGTACGCCGAGCGCGTGGCGGCCGCCGAACCGGGGCTGCCCTGGCGGACGGTGTGGGTCTGGTGGCGGCCGGTCGGCGCCCACGAGGCCGCCCCGAACCTCAGCGGCGACCGCTCCGCCGAGGTGTACGAGGCCGAGGGCACCCCGCTCCTGAAGGTCTGGGCCCTGTGGTGCGAGGACACCTGGTTCGACCTGGCCACCGGCCGGCGCAGGCCCGCCCCCGCCGAGGGCACGGCCGAACCGTACGAGGAGACCGAGCCGGACGGGCCCTGGCTGTTCGACGGCGACGACGAGTCCTGGGCGCTGCGCCACCCCGACTCCTGGGAGGAGCCGATCCCGCTGGACGGCGGCCGCTACGTCTTCCTCGACGCGCGCGGCGTGGCCGTGGTGGAGCAGAACGACGAGGCACTCGCCGACTGGCCGAGGGGCGGGGCCGATTCCTCCCGCCCGGCCCCGGCGGACGGCGGGCCGTGGTTCCGGCCCGGCACGAGACACGCGGAAGGACCGCTCACCGCGGCCCGGCTCGACGCGGTCTTCGGCCCCTCCGGGGTCCTCCGCGTCCCGGCGGCCGACCTGCCCGCGGCCCTGACGCACGCACCGACCCGGGCGCTGCTCGCCGAGGCCGGACTGCCCCGCCACTGGGCGGCGGGAGTCACGTCCTTCGCGGTCGCCGACGAGCTGCTGAGCCCAGGTCCCGAAGGCCTGCTGCGCGTCGGCGCGTTCGACCTCGGGTACTGCGACGCCGGGGAGGTCTTCGTCCACCCGGCGACCGGCGCCGTCGGAATGCGCCAGCCGGACGGCAGCCACGGCCCGGGCGGAGACGCCGTCTTCCCGCTCGTCCGCGACCTGGAGGCCTTCGTCCGGTTCCTGGAGGGCGTCCGCCGTCACATGGGCGCCTGCTGGGACCCGTACTCGGGGGAGGAGGGCGTGAAGGACTTCCTCCGCGCGATGGAGGCCGTCGACGCCGAGGCCCTCGCCGAGGGCGCACCCGGCGCCGAGGTCTGGGAGCACCTCTTCGCCTCGATCACCGAACTCGGCGTGGACGGCTACTGAGAAGGCCGCGGCCGCACCCGCGGGTGCGGCCGCCGCGCCTTCGCGCGCTCAGGCGCCGACGTTGAACTCCGCCGGGTTCGGGCCCAGACGGCGGCCCTCGTCGAGGGCGGCGATCGCCGCCAGGTCCTCGGCGTCCAGCTCGAAGCCGAAGACGTCGATGTTCTCGCGGATGCGCGAGGGGGTGACCGACTTCGGGATCACCACGTTCCCCAGCTGGAGGTGCCAGCGCAGCACCACCTGGGCCGGCGTCCGTCCGTGCTTGCGGCCGATCGCGACGATCGCGGGGACGTCCAGGAGCCCCCTGCCCTGGCCGAGCGGCGACCACGCCTCGGTCGCGATGCCGTGCTTGGCGTGCGCCTCGCGCGACTCCGCCTGGGCGAGCTGCGGGTGCAGCTCGATCTGGTTGACGGCGGGCACGACCGAGGTCTCGCCGATCAGCCGCTCCAGGTGCTCCGGGAGGAAGTTCGAGACGCCGATCGCCCGGGCGCGCCCGTCCGCGAGGATCTTCTCGAACGCCCGGTACGTGTCGACGTACGCGTCCTTCGCCGGCACCGGCCAGTGGATCAGGTACAGGTCGACGTGGTCGAGCCCCAGCTTGTCGAGGGAGGCGTCGAAGGCGCGCAGCGTCGAGTCGTAGCCCTGCTCGCTGTTCCACAGCTTCGTGGTGACGAACAGCTCCTCGCGGGGGATCCCGGAGGCGGCCACGGCCTCGCCGGTGCCCCGCTCGTTCTCGTAGATCGCCGCCGTGTCGATCGAGCGGTACCCGGCCTCCAGGGCCGTCGTCACGGCCGCCGCCGCCTCGGCGTCCGGCACCTGCCAGACGCCGAAGCCCAGCTGCGGCATCTCCACGCCGTTGTTCAGGGTGATCGAGGGAACGTTGCTGTCCGTGCTCACGTGGGATGGATCCTTACGTCGTCACTGGCTCTACGGAGGTACTCCCAGCGTCAACGATCACGGGCCGCTCCGCATTCCAGCCGGCCGGTCAGCCGTACAGCGCCGCGACCTCCGCCGCGTACGCCCGCTCGATCGCCTTCCGCTTCAACTTCAGCGAGGGGGTGAGCAGCCCGTGCTCCTCGCTGAAGGGATGCGCCAGGATCCGGAACGTGCGGATCGACTCCGCCTGCGAGACCAGCGTGTTCGCCGCCACCACCCCCCGCCGGATCTCCGTCTCCAGGGCCGGGTCGCGCACCAGCTGGGCCGGGGAGAGCGGCGCCCGCCCCTGCATCGCGAGCCAGTGCTCCACCGCCTCCTGGTCGATCGTCACGAGCGCGGCGATGTACGGCCGGTCGTTGCCGACCACGATGCACTGGGCGATCAGCGGATGCGCCCGCACCCGCTCCTCCAGGGCGGTGGGGGAGACGCTCTTGCCGCCGGAGGTCACCAGGATCTCCTTCTTCCGCCCGGTGATCGTCAGATAGCCGTCCGCGTCGAGGGCACCGATGTCCCCGGTGGCCAGCCAGCCGTCGTTGAGGACGGCGGCCGTCGCCTCCGGAGCGTTCAGATAGCCGGAGAAGACCTGGCCGCCGTGCAGCCACACCTCGCCGTCCTCCGCGATGTGCACCGTCGTCCCCGGGACCGGCTGGCCCACCGTGCCGTACTTGGTGCGCCCGGGCGGGTTCGCCGTGGCGGCGGCCGAGGACTCGGTCAGCCCGTACCCCTCGAAGACGGTGATCCCCGCGCCCGCGAAGAAAAGACCCTGCCTGCGGTCCATCGCCGAACCGCCCGACATCGCGTGCCGCACCCGCCCGCCCAGGGCCGCCCGCACCTTCACGTACACCGTCTTCTCGAAGAACTGGTGCTGCACGCGCAGCGCCGCCGAAGGGCCGGGACCGGTCCCGAAGGCCTTCTGCTCGAGCGCCTCCGCGTACGCGACCGCCACCTCCACGGCCTTGTCGAAGGGGCCCGCCTTCCCCTCGCCCTCCGCCTTGCGGCGGGCCGCGTGGAAGACCTTCTCGAAGACGTACGGCACGGCGAGCACGAACGTCGGCCGGAACGCCACCAGGTCGGGCAGCAGCTCGGCCGCCGCCATCACCGGCTGGTGCCCCAGCTTCACCCCGCCCCGGACCGCCGCGACCTCCACCATCCGCCCGAAGACGTGCGCGAGGGGCAGGAACAGCAGCGTCGAGGCCTGCTCGTCGGGCCGGGAGCGGAACACCGGCTCCCAGCGGCCCATCACCATGTCCGTCTCGAACATCAGGTTCGCGTGGGTGATCACACAGCCCTTGGGGCGGCCCGTCGTCCCCGAGGTGTAGATGACCGTCGCCACCGTCTCCGGGGTCACCGCCCGCCGGTGCCGGTGCACGACCTCCTCGTCGATCTCCCGGCCCGCCGCCGTCAGCTCGCCCACCGCGTCCGCGTCCAGCTGCCACAGCCGCTGGAGCCGGGGCAGCCGGTCGATCACCGAGCCGATCGTCATCGCGTGGTCCTCGTGCTCCACCACGCAGGCCGTGACCTCGGCGTCGTGCAGCATCCAGAAGACCTGCTCGGCGGAGGACGTCGGATAGACCGGCACGGGCTGCGCGCCCAGCGTCCACAGCGCGAAGTCGAAGAGCGTCCACTCGTACCGGGTCCTGGCCATGATCGCGACCCGGTCGCCGAACCGCACGCCCTGCGCGATCAGCCCCTTCGCGAGACCCACGACCTCGTCCCGGAACCGGGCGGCGGTCACGTCGTGCCACTCCCCGTCCGGGCCCTTGCGGCCGAAGGCGATCCGGCCCGGCTCGGCGAGGGCGTGGTCGAACACGGCGTCCGCCAGACCGCCGACCTGAGGCGCCGCCTCGACGGGCGGCACGGTGAACTCGCGCACTGACCTGCTCCTCGACGGCTCGTGGCTGGAAAAGCCCGTTGTCGCACTCCGTACGGCGCCGGTGACGGTACCCCACGCGACCGGCCGGTGGGAGGGCCTTCACCAAGCCGGGACATTCCGCGTTCGCACAGGTCAGGGCCGGTGAGGCAGCCGAGTCGGGGGCGTCTCGCCCGCAATACTGACCCGACGGTAAGTACTCCGGGGCCGAATCTCCACGGAATCTGTACGGGCCGCTCACGCCCCCGACCCGGAAGCACCGCAGTGGCGCCTTCTCGCCCCATGCTCCCCCGGGGCGCCGCAAGCGGTTACCTACGGTTCGGCGAGGTCGGCGCCGCCGGTTCGGCGAAGCCTGCGCAGTCGGTCGCCGACCGGTTCGGCGAAGCCCGTACAGCCCGGTCGCCGACCGGTTCGGCGGAAGCCGGTACAAGCCCGGTCGCCGCCGGTTCAGCGAGGCCTGTGCAGCCGGTCGCCGCCCGCCAGGATCGCCTCCGCGAGGGCGTCCGCCGCCTCCTGGCTCTCCCCGCCCCGGCGCCCCTTGCGCAGGACGAAGCCCACGTCCCCGAGCTCCGGAAGCCCCGCGCGGGCCGGCACCGGGACGAGCCCCGGCGGCACCAGGCCCCGCGTGTGCGCCATCACCCCGAGCCCCGCGCGGGCCGCCGCCACGTTCGCGCTCAGGCTGGAACTCGTGCACGCGATCCGCCACGCCCTGCCCTGCGCCTCCAGCGCCTCCAGGGCCCGCGCCCGGGTGATCCCCGGCGGCGGGTACAGGATCAGCGGCACCGGACGGTCCGGGTCGAGCCGCAGCCCCGGCGCCCCGATCCAGATGAGCGTGTCCTCCCACACGAGCCGGCCCTCGCTCTCCGCCCCGCGCCGCTTGGCCAGGATCAGATCGAGACGGCCGGCCGCGAGCCGCGCCTGGAGCGTCCCGGACAGTTCGACCGTCAGCTCCAGGTCGACCTCGGGGTGCTCGCGCCGGAAGGACTCCAGGATCTCCGGCAGCCGGGTCGTCACGAAGTCCTCCGACGCGCCGAACCGCAGCCGCCCGCGCAGCCGCGTCCCGCCGAAGAAGGCCGCCGCCCGCTCGTGCGCCTGGAGGATCGTGCGCGCGAAACCGAGCATCGCCTCGCCGTCCTCCGTGAGCTCCACGCGATGCGTGTCGCGGGCGAACAGCGGCCGGCCCGTCGCCTCCTCCAGGCGCCGCACGTGCTGGCTGACGGTCGACTGGCGAAGGCCGAGCCGGTCCGCCGCGCGCGTGAAGCTCAGCGTCTGGGCCACGGCGAGGAAGGTGCGCAGCTGGGTGGGCTCGTACACCCCACGACGTTATCGCGAATCATGATGACAGTCAGAGTGCTGTACGGGATTCCCGATCACCGGGCCGTGGCGCAGGATGGACACGCGCGATCCCCGTAGGAGCACTGGAGCCCATGACCCCCCGTACGCCCGGCCGTACCGCCCGCCGCCCCCTCCGCCTGCCGTCCTGGCTGCCCGTCGACGGGTACGTGCTCGCGCTGCTCGGCACGGTCGCCCTCGCCGCGCTCCTCCCCGCCTCCGGGGCCGCCGCGACGGTCACGGAAGGCGCGTCGACCGGGGCCGTCGCCCTGCTCTTCTTCCTCTACGGGGCCCGGCTCTCCACCCGCGAGGCCCTTGACGGCCTCAAGCACTGGCGGCTCCACCTCACCGTCCTCGGCTGCACCTTCCTGCTCTTCCCGCTCCTCGGCCTCGCCGCCCGAGGCCTCGTGCCCGGCGTCCTCACCCCCCAGCTCTACAGCGGCTTCCTCTTCCTCTGCCTGGTGCCGTCCACCATCCAGTCCTCCATCGCGTTCACCTCGATCGCCCGGGGCAACGTGCCCGCCGCGATCTGCGCCGGCTCGTTCTCCTCGCTCGCCGGCATCGTCCTCACCCCGCTGCTCGCGGCCCTGCTCCTCGGCAACAGCGGGGGCGGCCTCTCCGCCGACGCGCTCCTGAAGATCGTGCTCCAGCTCCTCGTGCCGTTCCTGGCCGGGCAGTTCCTGCGCCGCTGGGTCGGCGGCTTCCTCGTCCGGCACAAGAAGGTCCTCGGATACGTCGACCGCGGCTCGATCCTCCTCGTCGTCTACACCGCCTTCAGCCAGGGCATGGTCGCCGGCATCTGGCACCTGGTGACCCCCGCCCGGCTCGGCGCGCTGCTCGCCGTCGAGGCCGTGCTCCTCGCGGTGATGCTGGCCCTGACCTGGTACGGGGCCGGGCGCCTCGGCTTCGACCGGGCCGACCGGATCGCGATCCAGTTCGCCGGCTCCAAGAAGAGCCTGGCGGCCGGGCTGCCGATGGCGAGCGTCCTCTTCGGCCCGCAGGCCTCCCTCGCCGTGCTCCCGCTGATGCTCTTCCACCAGATGCAGCTGATGGTCTGCGCGGTCATCGCGAAGCGCCGTTCGAGGGACCCGGAAGCGGCCGAGGAAACCGGAACCGGAGCCGTGGCCGGGCCCGCGGCGGCCGCTCCCGAACCCGTACGGGCCCCCGAGGTGCCGACGGCCGGCACCTGATGATCATCCGGGCCGCTACGGTGCTCCCATGCCCGCACTCGATCCCGGCCGCACCGCGCTCGTCCTCGTCGACCTGATGGAACGCATCGTCGCGCTGCCCCTCGCCCCCCGCCCCGGCACCGAGGTCCTCGCCGCCTCCGCCCGGCTCGCCGACACCTTCCGGGCCGTCGGCGCGCCCGTCGTCCACATCCGCGTCGAGCGGCCGAACGTCGACGCCCAGCCGCCCGGCAGCGAGCTCGTCCCCGACCTCGTCCGCGACGGCGACCCCGTCGTCGTCAAGCGCACCATCGGCGGCTTCCAGGACACCGGACTCCACGAGCTGCTCTCCGGACTCGGCGCCACCACCCTCGTCCTCGGCGGCATCGCCACCAACCTCGGCGTCGAGTCCACCGCCCGCGCCGCCTGCGACCTGGGCTACGACCTCGTCTTCGCCGAGGACGCCATGTCCGCGCTCACCGCCGACGAGCACCGCGCCTCCGTCGACCTCGACTTCCCGCGCCTCGGCACCGTCGCCCCCGTCTCCGCGATCACCCTGGACGGCCCCGAGTGACCCGCGTGCCGATACGGTACGGGGCCCGCCCCTGCTCCCTCGTCGTCTGCCGGGGCTGCTGCTGCGGAGACCCCCGCAAGAACCCCGGCATGGACCACGCCGGTCAGCTCGCCCGCCTCCGCGAGGCCGCCGCGGCCTCCGGCGGCCGACTGCTCGTCCGTACCAGCGACTGCCTCGGCCCCTGCGCCCAGGCGAACGTCCTCGTGGTCCAGCCGTCCACCGAGGGGCGGCGCAGGGGAGGCAGGGCCGCCTGGATCGGCTGGAGCGCCGACGAGGACTGCCTCGACGAGGTCCTCGCCTGGACGGCGGCAGGCGGCCCCGGCGTCGTGCCGCCCCCGGCGACCCTCGAACTCCAGATGATCGACCCGCCGAAGAACTAGTAGTGCTTCGTTAGGTTCTGAGTCTGGTTGTGTTGCGGGGCAGGCGTCGGCCGCAGGTGGTGCAGGTGCCGGTCCAGCACTGCAGCAGGTCCTGAAGGGCGTCGAGGACCTGGTAGAGGGTCAGGCCGGCGTGCGTGCTTTTGGGTCGAGGCGCCGCAGGGTGAGGAAGGCCTGGGCGGCGGTGACGAGGGTGACGTGATGGTGCCAGCCGCGCCAGGTCCGGCCCTCGAAGTGGTCCAGGCCCAGGCCGTGCTTGAGCTCGCGGTAGTCGTGTTCGATGCGCCAGCGCATCTTCGCCCAGCGGACCAGGTCGGTGACGGGTGTGGTGGCGGGCAGGTCGGTCATCCAGAAACCGGTCGGCCCGGCGGCATCCGCCGGCTGTTCGACCAGCAGGGTCTTCAGCGGGAGAACACCGTCCCAGCGGTTGCGTCCACCGGCCTGTTCCTGGGCGGTGCGGCAGGCTTCCTTGCCCGACGGCCGGACTTCGATCACGGCGAAGCGGGAGGTCATCAGGCCCTTGCTGCCCTGCCGCCAGGCGACTTGTTGGAACGAGGTGTCCGGGGTGACGAACGAGGTCAGGGGCCGGGCCGGCTCTCGGTAGCGGGGCAGCGTGGGCGGCCCCAGACCGCCGTAGGCGGGCTGGAACGGGTCGGCCGCGGCCGGGCGGGCGACTTCCTTCGGATCCACCGCTATGACATAGGACCAGCCGCGTTCCTCCAAAGCGAGGCGGAAACCCACGCTTCGGCCGTAACCGGCATCGGCCACGATCACCGGCACCGCGAGACCCTGCTCGGCCATCCGGTCCAACAGTCCCAGAGCCAAGTAGGGCTTCGAGACGTGCCCGACCTCGTCGGGAATCCCGGCACGCTGACGTCGTACGTGATCGGCCGCCCAGTCCTCGGGCAGAAACAGTTCCCAGTCGAGCGGGCACGATGCGGTGTCGGTGGCCGCGTGCACGCTGACGGCGACCTGGCAGTTCGCCCGCTTGCCCAACGCTCCGCAGTACTGCCGGGCCACCCCCACCGAAGCGGTGCCGCACTTGGGGAACGACACATCGTCGATCACCCACACCTCAGGCCGGATCGCCTCGCTCAACCGCTCGGCGATCCGCCGCCGCACCGGTAGCGGATCCCACGGCGACTGGTTCACGAACTGCTGCAGGGCCTGCATGTTCCCGTCCGGCAGCCGCTCGGCCATCGGCTGGATCGACTTCCGCCGGCCGTCCAGCATCAGACCCCGCAGATAACACCCGCCCCACCGGCGCTGATCCCGCCGCGGCAACGAGGCGAACACATCGGCAACGAACTCCGACAACTCATCCCGGAGCCGTTCCACCTCCCCAAGCCTCATGACCGGGAGATGCCCACCACCAGGCGAGATCACTCGACGTAACGAAGCACTACTAGGGCCTGTCCGGCGGATCAGGGCCGGACAGACACTAGGGCGCCTTCACGTCGATCCGGTGCTCGCCCGCGTACACGTTCATGTCCGGCCCGCGCAGGAAGCCGACCAGCGTCAGGCCCGTCTCGGCGGCCAGGTCGACGGCGAGCGAGGACGGCGCGGACACCGCGGCGAGCACCGGGATCCCCGCCATCACGGCCTTCTGCGCCAGCTCGAACGAGGCCCGCCCCGACACGAGCAGCACCGCACGCTCCAGCGGCAGCAGGCCCTCCCGCAACGCCCGCCCCACGAGCTTGTCCACGGCGTTGTGCCGGCCCACGTCCTCCCGTACGTCGAGCAGTTCGCCGTCCTCCGCGAACAGCGCCGCGGCGTGCAGCCCGCCGGTCGAGTCGAAGACCCGCTGCGCGGCCCGCAGCCGCTCAGGGAGCATCGAAAGCAGCTCGGGGCTGACCCGTACCGGGGGAGTGTCGGCGATCGGGAAGCGGGCCGTGGTGCGGACCGCGTCCAGGCTGGCCTTGCCGCACAGCCCGCACGAGGACGTCGTGTAGACGTTCCGCTCAAGGGTGATGTCGGGGACCGTCACACCGGGGGCCAGCTGCACGTCCACCACGTTGTACGTGTTGCGGCCGTCGTCCGTGGCGCCCGCGCAGTACACGATGTTCCGCACGTCCGACGCCGCCCCGAGGACCCCCTCGCTCACCAGGAAACCGGCCGCGAGCGCGAAGTCGTCGCCCGGCGTGCGCATGGTGATCGCGATCGGCCGGCCGTTCAGCCGGATCTCCAGCGGCTCCTCCGCCACCAGGGTGTCGGGCCGCGTGTTGACCGCCTCGCCCCGGATCCGCAGGACACGCCGTCGCTCGGTGACCCGTCCCATCGTGACCGCACTCGATTCTCTCCGCAGGGAAGGCCGGAAGGCCCTGTCCGCCCCATTCTCCGCCACGCCCCACCCCCGCACGCGCATCCGCGCACCCGTCCGTCCCGGGCCCGTTGTCACGGTCGGCCAAGCGATTCGGGGGAATGTTGGTGGTTTACGTCACCTGTTACTGATCAGTCGCTGGCAAGACTGGGGAATCCTGCCGGACGAACGAACCACCTAGGGGGTCCCGAGAATGACGGGCACTCGCATTGCCGCGCTCGGGCACTACCAGCCCGCCAAGGTGCTGACCAACCACGACCTCGCCGAGCTGGTCGACACGAGCGACGAGTGGATCCTCAGCCGGGTCGGCATCCGCACCCGGCACGTCGCCGGGCCCGACGAGCCGGTCGACGAGCTCGCCGCCCACGCGGCCGGCAAGGCGCTCGCCGCCGCCGGCCTCACCGCGGGCGACATCGACCTCGTCCTCGTCGCCACCTCCACCGCGATCGACCGCTCGCCGAACACGGCCGCCCGCGTCGCCGCCCGCCTCGGCATGGGCTCGCCCGCCACCATGGACCTCAACGTGGTCTGCGCCGGCTTCACCCACGCCCTGGCCACCGCCGACCACGCCGTCCGCGCCGGGGCCGCCCGCCGCGCCCTCGTCATCGGCGCCGACAAGATGACCGAGATCACCGACTGGACCGACCGCACCACCTGCGTCCTCACCGGTGACGGGGCCGGCGCCGCGATCGTCGAGGCCACCGAGACCGACACCGGCGCCATCGGCCCGGTCCTGTGGGGCTCCGTCCCGGAGATGGGCCACGCCGTCCGCATCGAGGGCACCCCGCCGCGCTTCGCCCAGGAGGGGCAGTCCGTCTACCGCTGGGCCACCCAGCAGCTGCCGGCCCTCGCCCGGCAGACCTGCGAGCGCTCCGGCATCGCCCCCGAGGACCTCGCGGGCGTCGTCCTGCACCAGGCCAACCTGCGGATCATCGAGCCGCTCGCCGCGAAGATCGGCGCCGTCAACGCCGTCGTCGCCCGGGACGTCGTCGACTCCGGCAACACCTCGGCCGCCTCCATCCCGCTGGCCCTGTCCAAGCTGGTCGAACGCGGCGAGCTGCCCTCCGGCGCCCCGGTCCTGCTCTTCGGCTTCGGCGGCAACCTCTCGTACGCGGGACAGGTCGTCCGCGTCCCGTAGGGCCCGGGGTCCTCGTGACCCGTTCGGCGGAGTGCCGGTGGCGGGGGGCCGGGGGCGGACCTAGCTTCGATCGCGGTGAGGGTCGTTCCCTTCCGGACGCGGAATCGCTCCGCGTCCGAGCCCTCCCGTGATCTGGAGGACCGCCATGCGCGTGATACGTGCCGCTTCCGCCGCCCTGCTCGGCGCCGTCGCCGTCGTCGCGATCGCGCCCCTGGCCGCGGCCGGCGACGGCGACGGCAACATCACGTCGTTCGGCTTCTCCGTCACCCCCGCGACGATCGCCCCCGGCGGCACCGTCACCCTCACCTCGGACGGCTGCGAAGTGCCCTCCGTGACCGTCACCTCCACCGTGTTCGAGACCGTGACCCTCAACGAGGGCCGCCCGGCCACGGCGACCGTGGACGTCGACGCCAAGGCCGGCAGCCAGGTCGAGATCACCTTCGACTGCAAGGGCGAGCGGGGCACCACCCAACTCACCATCGCCGGCGGCGACACCGGCGGGACCACCGGACACGACACCGGCACGGGCACGCACACCGGCGCCCACAAGGGCGTGAAGGCCGGCTACGGAACCGCCGCCGCCTCCGGCGCGGACACAGAGGGGCTCGGCACCACCGAAGTGGTCACGGGCGTCCTGCTGATCGCCGGAGCGCTCGGCGCCGCCGTCGTGCTCACCCGCCGCCGCGCCGACGGCCGCGCCTGAGAACGGCCCCTCCGCCCCGGTGTGACGAGGTCCGGGGCGGAGGGGCGCCAGTACGCACCGCACGCGGGGACGGCCGCGTGCGCGACGGGCCTCGCGTACCGCAGGGCACGAGGAGGAGGGCGGACGTGGGGCTTTCCGACGGCACGGGCGGCCCGGACGGCACGGGCGGCCCGGACGGTACGACGCAGCCGGACCGCACCGGACGGCGTGGCGCCTGGGGCGTCATCGCCGTCGTCCTGCTCATCGGCGTGCACCTCGTACGCGGCGGTACGGGGGACCTCCAGGGCGCCGGCCCGCCGCAGCCCCTCGCCGCCGCCGCACCCGACGGGACGCGGGCCGGTGTCGCCGCCCTCGCCCCCGTGCCCGTACCCCCTCCGCTGCCCGCCTCGCCCCCGGTCCGGGTCCGCGTCCCCGCCGTCCGCATCGACGCACCCGTCACCGCGGTCGGACTGGACCCCGACGGCTGGATCGAGGCCCCGCCGCCCGAGGACGACCGGCTCGCGGGCTGGTTCACCGGCGCGGTCACCCCCGGCGAACGCGGCACCGCCGTCGTCGTCGGCCACGTCGACACCCCGGGCGGCCGGGCCGTCTTCTACGACCTCGGCGCCGTCGGCAAGGGACACCGCGTCGAGATCGCCCGCCGCGACGGCAGGACGGCCGTCTTCGCCGTGTACGGGGTCGAGGTCGTCCCCAAGGAGGGCTTCCCCGCCGAGCGGGTCTACGGCGACGCCGGCGTCCCCGAACTGCGCCTGATCACCTGCGGCGGCACCTTCACGGAGGAGGGCGGCTACGCGGGCAACGTGGTGGTCTCGGCCCGCCTGGTCGAGGTGCGCTGACCGCGACCTGACGGACTCCGGCCGAAGGATTGGCCCGGACCGCGTCGGGGTCGTCAGGGTGGCTTTCACGGAACCGGCGTCGGGGGGCGTCGGGTTCCCTGGGGCAAGGAGACCGTCCCACCCCACTGACCATGGAAAACGCTGGTGAAAGCCACCTCGAACCCCTGGTAGAGTTATCTCTGTCGCCGCGGGGGAAACCCCGAAACGACAATCACCTGGTCCGGGTGGCGGAATGGCAGACGCGCTAGCTTGAGGTGCTAGTGCCCTTTATCGGGCGTGGGGGTTCAAGTCCCCCCTCGGACACCACACGGAAGTGCCGGTCGATCTCGTATCGACCGGCACTTTTCGTTGCGCCGGGGCGTCACCTCTTGCGCGCCACCACCAGCCTGCAGCGCGGGCTGCCGTCCTCCCGGCGGCCCAGGGGTTCGATCGGGGCGAGGGAGACCTCGAAGCCGCTGTCCTCCAGGCGGGCGCGGACGTCCGCGAGGCGGAAGGTGCGGTAGTACATGACGAACGGCGGGTGCCAGACGGCGTTCCTGACGCGCATCGCCGCGTCGAAGCCCCACAGGGTCCAGTAGAGGCGGGAGCCGACCGGTGGTGGGGCGGGGAGCGGGAAGGCGAAGGTGCCGCCCGGGCGCAGGGCGGCGTGGACCTGGGCGAAGAGGGTGCGCTGGTCGGCCGGGAGGAAGTGGCCGAAGGCGCCGAAGCTGACCGCCAGGTCGAAGACCGGGGCGAAGGGGAGGGCCAGGGCGTCGGCGCGGACCAGGTCGGCGGTCGGGTGGGCGTTCCGGGCCCGGGTCAGCATGCCCGTACTGAAGTCGACGCCCGTGATCCGGCCCGCGCAGACCGAGCGGAGGACGCCGAGTCCGGCGCCGGTGCCGCAGCAGACGTCGAGGCCGGAGTCGAAGGGGCCGAGGGTCTCCAGGGTGTGGGCGACCGCGGTCAGGAGCCGGTCGGAGGTGCGGAAGGGGGTGGCGTCGAACTTGCTCGCGAGCAGGTCGTAGCCGTGCTCGACGGAGGAGAGGGCCTGGACGGTCAGCTCGCGGAGGCTGGGACCCTGCGGGGTGAACATGGCACCGAGCCTAGGGGGTGTCCTGCCCGGTCGGGAGGCACTCGGAGTGAAGACACCCCTGAGTGGTCACGGACCGGGCGTGTCAGAGCGCGCTGCCCACCGGGGGCGCCGGCCAGGACGGCGCGATGCCCGTGAGCTGGCAGACGAGGAGGTAGAGGGGGATCGGCGGGGTGTAGGGGGAGGTGCCGTCGGGGTGGTGGATGAGGCGCGGGCGGCGGTCCGGGATCTCGGCGCCGGGGGCGTAGCAGGCGGGCAGCGGCCAGGTGAGGTCGTGGTCGGAGCCGGCGGGGACGAGCCACCACCACCAGTCGGAGTCGGCGTAGACGCAGCCCTTGGCGGGGAGGCGGGAGAGGATCTTGAAGCCGAAGCGGGCGGGGACGCCGACGGCGTCGCAGCCGAGGCCGGTGTGGAGTCCGACGGGGACGGCGAGGCGGGTGGCGCCGAGCTCGCGCGGGTGGGCCTGGACGCGGTGGGATTCCAGGGAGCGGCGCGGGGCCGGTACGGAGGCGGCCTCGGGGGACCTGAGGGCCCGCGGGATGATGCGGATCGACCTCAGCACGGTTCCCCCATGCCGTGGGCGAGTTCCGCCCAGACGATCTGCGCGGTGCCGTGGCCGGTGCGGTCGGCGCCCCAGGCGGTGCAGAGCGCGTCGACGATGAGGAGTCCGCGGCCGCGTTCCTCCGCGCCGCAGTCGCGTATCCGCGGTCCGGCGGGGCCGCCCTCGTCCCGTACGGCTATGCGCAGGGTCTCCTCGCCTTCGCGGAGTTCGCAGACGAAGCGGCTGCTGGCGGTGTGCACGACGGCGTTGGTGACGAGTTCGGAGACGACGAGGGCGACGGTCTCGCGTATCTCGGGGCCGCAGCCCCAGAGGATGAGCCGTTCCTCGGCGAGCCTGCGGGCCCGGGCGACGGACGCGGTGAGGGCCGGGAGCTCGAAGGCGAAGCGGCGGACCGGATCGGTGTGGTGCGGTGGGCGCTGGGCCATGACCCGAGGGGCTGCAGGGCTCATGAGACCTGAGGGCTGCGCGTTACCAGAAGCCACGACCGGTTCCTCACAACAGTGGGCAGGACTGCCGTACGGCGCTGTCGCCGTGGCGCGGTGGCGCACGGCGGCAGCGTGTACTGGTTCACCGGAACACTGTCCTCCTGCGTCGGACACTTGGCAAGTGGCACTCTGAAAATTGCAGAGTGCTGTGTTCTCTCTGGCCGGGCTTCGTGGCACACTCGTCGAAACAGCGCGTCGGGGAGGTCTGAGAGTGAGCGAGCCGCGGTCCGCCCCCACGGTGGGACAGGTCGTCCTCGGAAAGCGTCTGCAGGACCTGCGCGAGCGGGCCGGCATGAAGCGGGAAGAGGCGGCGAAGATCCTGCGGGTGGCCCCGGCCACCGTCCGGCGGATGGAGACCGCCGAGGTCGCGCTGAAGATCCCGTACGTGCAGCTCCTGTTGAAGGAGTACGGGATCACGGACTCCGAGGCGGCGGGCTTCGTCGCCCTCGCGGAGGAGGCCAACCTCCCCGGCTGGTGGCAGCGGTTCCACGACGTTCTGCCCGGCTGGTTCTCCATGTACGTCAGCCTGGAGGGGGCGGCCAGCCTCATCCGGGCCTATGAACCCCAGTTCGTCCCCGGTCTGCTCCAGACCGAGGAGTACGCCCGCGCCATTCTGCGCAGCGGGGCGGTCGGTGGCGGCAGCGATGCCGGCAGAGACGAGGACGCCGAGCGCCATGTAGCCCTGCGGATGGAGCGTCAGTCCCTGCTGACCAGGGAAGACGCCCCGAAGTTCTGGGTGATCATGGACGAGACGGTGTTCCGCCGACCGGTCGGTGACGGGCCCGAAGTGATGCGCGACCAGCTCGACCGGCTGCTCGAAGCGTCCGAGCTGCCGAACGTCACCCTGCAGATCGCGGAGTTCGCGTCCGGCCACCATCCCGGCACCTACGGGCCGTTCGTCCTCTTCCGCTTCGCCATGCCCGAACTCCCGGACATGGTCTACAGCGAGTACCTGACCGGCGCCGTCTATCTCGACGCGCGTCCCGAGGTGGCATCCCACCTGGAGGTCATGGACCGCATGGCGGCGCAGGCCGCGACTGCACAACGCACGAAGGAGATTCTCCGGAATCTCCGCAAGGAGCTGTGAATGGATCGCATATACAACGGCATGCCCGCCGCAGAGCTCGGTGCCGAGGGTTGGCACAAGCCCTGGAGCGGCGGGAACGGGGGCAACTGCGTGGAGGCCATGAAGCTGGCCGACGGCAGAGTCGCCGTGCGACAGTCCGCAGACCCTGAAGGACCAGCGCTCATCTACACCCACGGGGAGATCGCCGCTTTCATCCAGGGCGCCAAATCCGGTCAGGCTGATTTCCTGCTCACCTGAACCTTCCGTCCCACCCCTACCATCGCGTAACTCTTGTTGTAGCGCCACCCGTTCAACCCGACCAGGAGAGCCGATGACCCAGGACCCCGCATCCGTACGGATCGACACCAGCAAGCCTCATCCGGCGCGCATGTACGACTGGTTCCTGGGCGGCAAGGACAACTACCCGGTCGACGAGGCGATGGCACGTCAGCTGCTCACCGTCGACGCCCGTGGCCGGGACATGGCCCGCGTCAACCGGGCCTTCATGCACCGCGCCATCCGCTGGCTCAGCGCCCACGGCGTCCGGCAGTACCTGGACGTCGGCACGGGCATCCCGACCGAGCCCAACCTGCACCAGATCGCGCAGGAGGCCGCGCCGGAGTCCCGCATCGTCTACTGCGACAACGACCCGATCGTGCTCGCGCACGCGGCCGCCCTGCTGCGCTCGACCCCGGAAGGGGCCACCGAGTACATCCAGGCGGACGCCCGCGAGCCCGAGATCATCCTCGAAAGGGCCGGAAAGGTCCTTGATTTCGACCAGCCCATCGCGCTGTCGATGCTCGCCCTGCTGCACTTCGTGGGGGACGAGGACGGCGCGTACGAACTGGTCTCCAAGATCGTCGACAAGCTCGCGCCGGGCAGCTACCTCGTCCTCTCCCACGTCACCGGGGACTTCGACCCCGAGGGCGCGGCGAAGGCGGCTGCCATGTACAAGGCGCGCGGGCTGACCCTGCGGCCCCGCTCGCGCGACGAGCTGGCCGCGTTCTTCGACGGCCTCGAGTTCGTCGAGCCCGGGGTCTCGCTCACCGCCGAATGGCACCCGGAGCTGGGCGAGCCCGTCCCGGTCCAGGGCGACGACCCCATCCCGGGGTGGGCCGCGGTGGCCCGCAAGCCCTGACCCGATCCGTACGGAAGCAGCCTGCCGGCCCGCCGGCAGGCTGCTTCCGTTTTACGGCTCCACCAGCGTCACCAGGAAGCTCCGTGCCCGGCCGACGTTGCCGGCCGCGTCGATCGCGCGGTACTCGACGGTGTGCGTGCCGTAGTCCGGGGTCGCGTCGTCCCACGGCACCGCCCGGCTCCGGCCCAGCTTCCCGTACACGAGGTCGTCGATCACCGTGCCGCTCGGCGAGAAGCGGAACGGCGCGCCGGCGTCCGTCGGCCAGCCGTAGTACGTGTACCAGCCGTCGCCGTCGACCCGGAACTGGCTCACCACGGCGCCCTCCTGGTCGTCCCGCGCGGTCAGCCTCATCGTGAACGCGCCGTCGTAGACGTACTCCACCGGACGCCCGGGGCGCCGGACCGTGCGCAGCGGCTCGGACAGCTCGTACGCGACCGTGGCCGGGCGGGCGTCCACCGTCCAGCTCAACTCCTCGTCCGTGCCCGCGAGTCGGGCCGTGAGGGTGTGGCTTCCCGGCGGGATCTCCAGCGTACGGAGGTCCAGGTCACGGTCGTTGCGGCCGTACGTCGTGACGGGCCGTCCGTCCAGGCGCCAGCGCACGGCCGGGGTGCCGTCCACCGCGTGGGTGGTGTCCGCGTGGACGACGCTGCGGGCGCCGACGGGGGACCCGGTCGGGGTGTGCCCGGTGAAGCCGGGGGCCTCCGGGCTCCGTACCGTGGTCAGCGAGGGGTCCACCGTCCAGCTGACGGTCCGGGTGAGCGCCGCCGAGGCGCGGACCGCCGGGTCGCGGACGAAGGGCGTCGGGTCGGTGACCGTCGCCGTCAGGGTGTGCGTGCCGGGGGAGACCCGCAGTCTCCGCAGGTCGACCGTGCGGGCGCCCTCGGTGTCGAGGGTCCGCCCGTCCAGCTTCCAGGTCACGGAGAGCGCGCCGCCCACCGGGTGCAGGGTGTCCACCCACACGCTGCGGTCCGCCCCGATCGGCGCGGTGTCCGGGGTGTGGTCCTGGACCAGGTTCACCTTGGCCGAGATCGCCCGGACCATCACCTCGCGCTCCACCTGGTCGAAGGCGTAACCGAGGGTCTTCATCAGGGAGTGGCGGCTCGGGCGCCAGACGCCCTTCGTGCTGTACATGCCGCCCTCGTGGCGGCCGATGACCCCGCCGGACTCGCTGGTCTCGCCGAGCCAGCGCCACCACTTGGCCTGCTGCTCCCGCATCTGGCGTTCCGTCAGGAGCGTGTGGTGGACGGAGGAGGGCTCGGGTCCCTCGTAGGCCTCGCCCGGCACCCCGCGCGCGTAGTAGTCGTACTCGTCCTGGAGGCCGCCGAGCGAATGCCCTATCTCGTGCGGGGTGATGAGCGAGGAGAGCGCGTTGCCGCCGGAGGCCGTGGCGTAACTTCCGCCCGCGCCGCCGTAGGTGGAGCTGTGGGCGAGGGCGACGATCTGGCGGTTGGGGCGGCTCGTGCCGGGGACGAGGTCGGCGAGCGCGGCGGCCTTCCGGCTGTCGACGGTGAGCAGCCGCTGCACACCCGCCGGATTGCAGCCGCCCCAGAAGCCCATGTCGAGCGCCGTGTCACGGGCGGGCGCGGTGAGGCCCGGGTCGCAGTCCACGCCGGACTCGGCCGAGGGGACCTCCACCGCCCACACGTTGATGTACGAGCGGTACGAGGCGAAGGGCTCGATGCTCCACAGGGTGTTCAGGTGCCGTTCGAGGTCCGCCCGGAAGGCCGGCATCTCCGCTGCGGTGTAGCCGTCGCCCATGAACACCAGGTTGAACCGCCGGTCGGCGGGCCCGGTGGTCTGCACGGGGACGACGGCCGGCCCCTCGCCGGACGTGGGTGTCCCGGCCGCCGCCTGCGTGGTTCCCACCAGGCCGGCGGCCAGCAGACAGGCCGCGGCGAGCCGGGCCACGGCACGCCGAACTCCCTTGCGCTGTGAGGTCATGGGGCGCGAGCCTAGGCCGCGCCCCCGGCCCCGTAAAGATGTTCGTCAGCCGTCCGTTCGTCGTTCGGACATCTCAGCTTCGCAGCCAGGCCAGGCCCGGGTGCTCGGCCGTGTAGCCCTCCACGAGACGGCGGGCCACGGCCACCGAGTCCACCAGCGGATGCAGCGCGAAGGCCTTGACGGCCGTCGCCCGCGAGCCGCTCTCCACCGCCGCGAGGACCTCCCGCTCCACCGCCTTCACGGCGGTCACCAGACCGACGGCGTGGTACGGCAGCGGGGCCACGGACACCGGGTGCGCGCCGTTCGCGTCCACGAGGCACGGCACCTCGATCACCGCGTCCGCGTCGAGCACGGAGAGCGTCGAACCGTTGCGCACGTTGAGGATCAGGGTCGTCCGCTCGTCCCGGGCGATCGCCCGCATGAGGGCGAGCGCCACCTTCTCGTAGCCGCCCGACTCCAGGTCCTCCTCGTCGCGGTCCCCGATCCCGGCGGCCTCCCGGTTGGCGGCCATGTAGGTGGCCTCGCGGTCGGCGAGCGTACGGTGCCAGGCGGCGAGAGCGGGGGTGTCGGGCTTGCTCATCTCCTCGTAGAAGGCGCCCTGCTGGTCGCGCAGATACGCCCCGCGCGTCCGCTCGGCCGTCCGGTAGGCGTGGACCGCCTCCCGGTTGAAGTAGTAGTAGTGCAGGTACTCGTTGGGGATCGCGCCGAGCGAGCGCAGCCACTCCGGGCCGAAGAGCCGGCCCTCCTCGAAGGAGCCGAGCTTCTCCTCGTCGGCGAGCAGCCGCGGCAGCACGTCCTGTCCGCCGACCCGCAGCCCCCGCAGCCAGCCCAGGTGGTTGAGGCCCACGTAGTCGATCCAGGCCTCGTCCGGGTTCGCGCCGAGGATGCGGGCGACCCGGCGGCCGAGGCCCACGGGCGAGTCGCAGATGCCGACGACCCGGTCGCCGAGCACCCGCGACATGGCCTCCGTGACCAGTCCGGCCGGGTTGGTGAAGTTGATGACCCAGGCGTCGGGGGCGAGTTCGGCGATCCTCCGGGCGATGCGTACGGCGACGGGCACGGTCCGCAGCCCGTACGCGATGCCGCCCGCGCCCACCGTCTCCTGGCCGAGCACGCCCTCGGCGAGCGCGATCCGCTCGTCGGCCGCGCGGCCTTCCAGACCGCCGACCCGGATCGCGGAGAACACGAAGTCCGCCCCGCGCAGCGCCTCGTCCAGGTCCGTCGTCGCCGTCACGACCGGCGCGTCCGGCACCCCCTCCGCCTGGTCCGCGAGGACCCGCGCGATGGCCGAGAGCCGCCCCTCGTCGAGGTCGTACAGGGTGACGCGGGTGACCCGCCCCCCGGCGCGGTCGCCGAGGAGGGCTCCGTACACCAGCGGCACCCGGAACCCGCCGCCTCCGAGAATCGTCAGTTTCATGCTCGTACGCTACTCGGACGCGCCCTCTGAGCAGGGGGATTCCGGGCCGCCGTCCACGCCGGCGTCCGCATGCCGGGCGTCCGCCTCCCGCGAGGGGTGGGGGACAATGGCGTCATGTCCCGACGCAAGACCCGCCCCCGCACCTCCCGGGCCGCCGCGGCCCCCGCGCCCGCCGTGACCGCGACCTCGCCCTGCCCCTGCGGGCTCGACGCCACGTACGGCGCGTGCTGCGGCCGGTTCCACTCGGGCGCCGGCGGCACGGCGCCCACCGCCGAGCTCCTCATGCGCTCCCGCTACAGCGCCTTCGTCGTCCGCGACGAGGCGTACCTGCTGCGGACCTGGGCGCCGGAGACGCGACCGGGCGAGGTCGACTTCGACCCCGGGATGCGCTGGGCCGGCCTGGAGATCGAGGAGACCGGCGAGGGCACCGCCTTCCACCAGCACGGCACCGTCACCTTCACGGCCCGCTACGTCCACGGCGGCGAGGCCGGCGCCCTGCACGAGCGGAGCCGCTTCGCCCGCCACGAGGGCGCGTGGGTGTACGTGGACGGCGACTTCCTCGACTGAGGGTTTCAGCGCGTGCCCACGCCCGCCGGCACCCGTCCCCTCGGGAGTCCGGCCGCGAGGTCCTCGGCGACGATCTTCTTGGCGATGGCGTCCGTCGCCACCCGCAGCTCGGGCCCGCTGGGCCGGCCGCGCTCCTGCTCGACCCGGTCGGCCAGCCAGTCGCCCCAGGCGCGGGTGATGACCTCCGCCTCGCGCTTGCCCGCCGCCGTGTGCGAGAGCAGGTTGCCGTCACGGGTGAGATAGCCCTCGTCGACCATCCGGTCGAAGACCGGCAGCAGCACCTCGGGCGGCACCCGCCGGCCGGCGGAGATCAGGCCGAGGCTCGCGTGCCCGACGGTCCGCGTGAAGAGTTCGACCTGCATCACCGCCCAGGCCCCCGCCGTGTCGAGCCGGGTGTCGGACGCGGCGACGATCGCCTTGGCCGTGTCGTAGTCGGTACGGCTCAGGATCCGGCCGACGGCCAGTTCGAGGAGCTTCTCCGAGTCGCCGGACATGGTGGGGGAGCCGAAGCCCTCGCCCATGTCGGGGGCGGCGGAGCGGGCCGAGTCGCGCAGCTTCACCTGCTTGAGGAAGAGGGCGACGACGAAGCCGACGGCCGCGACCGGCACCGTCCAGAGGAAGACGGTCTGCAGGGTGTCCGCGTACGCCTGGACGATCGGCTCCGCGATCCGGTCCGGGAGCCTGTGCAGTCCTGCGGGGCTCTGCGCGGCCTGCGGGATCACGGCCGGGTTCACGCCGAGGCTCCTGGCGATGGTCCCGGCCTCGACGATGCCCGAGGTGAGGTTGGGCTTGAGGGAGTTGGTGTAGATCGTGCCGAAGACGGCCGTGCCGAAGGAGCTGCCGAGGGTGCGGAAGAAGGTGACGCCGGAGGTGGCGGTGCCGAGGTCGGCGTAGTCGACGGTGTTCTGCACGGCGATCGTCAGGACCTGCATGCACAGGCCGATGCCGACGCCGAGGACGAACATGTAGAGCGACTCGAGACCGGTGCCGGTGTCCGGCCCCATGAGGGAGAGCAGGAAGAGGCCGACGCCCATCACGAAACAGCCGACGATCGGGAAGATCCGGTAGCGGCCGGTCTTGCTGACGTAGTTGCCGCTGAAGATGGACGCGATGAGCAGGCCGATGACCATGGGCAGCGTGCGGATGCCCGACATGGTCGCCGACTCCCCGTCGACGTACTGCAGATACGTCGGCAGGAAGGTCATCGCGCCGAGCATGGCGAAGCCGACGACGAAACTGAGCACCGAGCAGACGGTGAAGACCGGGTTGCGGAACAGCCGCATGGGCAGCATGGGTTCGGCCGCCCGGGTCTCGACCCAGCAGAACAGGGCCAGGGCGACGAGGCCGCCCGCGAAGAGGCCGATGATGACGCCGGAGCTCCAGGCGTACTCGTTGCCGCCCCAACTGGTCGCCAGGATCAGGGCGCTGGAGCCGATCGCGACCAGCGCGATGCCGAGGTAGTCGATGACCGGCCGGCTCGCCGAGCGCACCGAGGGGATCGAGCGGGCGGCGGCGATCACGACCAGGATCGCGATCGGCACGTTCACGTAGAACGCCCAGCGCCAGCTCGCGTGGTCGGTGAACAGACCGCCGAGGAGCGGTCCGATGACGGTCGAGACGCCGAACACGGCGCCGATCGCGCCCTGGTACTTGCCGCGTTCGCGCAGCGGGATCACATCGGCGATGAGCGCCATCGAGGTGACCATGAGGCCGCCGGCGCCGATGCCCTGGAGACCGCGCCAGACGATGAGCAGCGTCATGTTGGTGGCGAGTCCGCAGAGGAACGAGCCGGTGATGAAGACGATCGCGGAGATCTGGAAGATCACCTTGCGGCCGAAGAGGTCGCCGAACTTGCCGACGAGGACGGTCGCGACCGTCTCGGCGAGCAGGTACGAGGTGACCACCCACGACATGTGGGCGGCGCCGCCCAGGTCCGAGACGATCGTGGGCAGGGCGGTGCCGACGATCGTCTGGTCGAGGGCGGCGAGGAGGACGCCCAGCATGATCGTGCCGAAGACGATGTTGCGGCGGCGGCTGTCGAGCACGGGTGGCTCGGTGGCGGCGGCCGAGGGCGCGGGCGCTGCGTCGCTGGTCGTGGTCACGATCGCAGCGTCACACCGCCGCCGCCCCCGCGCATGTGGGGGACGGCCGGACGGGCGTACCCCGTCAGGGGGTGACGGGCAGCTTGGGGTGGTGCTTGGCGAGGATCTTGTTCGCCCGCGCGAGGGCGGCGAGGGCGTGCTCGCGGTCCGCCCGGTCCTCCGCACAGAGCGGCCCCCGGAAGCGGTACACCTCGCGCGCCGCGCAGTCCGCGTCGACCTCGGCCTGGAGGACGTGGAGCGGCAGGCAGGCGCCGATCATCGCGGCCACGCTGTCGGGGATCGGGACGGGAACGAGGCGCTCGGGCGAGGTGATCACGGGTCAGTCCTAGTCGGTCCGGGGAGGGTACGGAAGGGTCTCCTCTCCATACGTACCGGATCGCGGTACGGGTTCCGGCACGGTGATGTCGCGGACGGGCAACGGCGGAGATCACCGGCGGAGGCGCGCACGGGCCCCGGGGGAGCGGACCGCGCGCCGGTGCCGACCGTGGCCGGATGCGTTCCCGCAGGTACGGGGCGGGTGCCCGCCACCGCCCCGCGCGTGGATCATGCGCATCGCTCGAAAGTTCGTCGAACGCACTACCGGGAAAGCGGGGTCGGCGGCGGGCCGCCCGGCCGTCGAATGTGTGGCATATCACGTTGCCGTCCGGCGGCTTCCGGCCGGGCGGATCCCGTGCTTACGCGAGGATCTCGGCCAGGTCGTACGAGACGGGCTCGTCCAGCTGCCCGTAGCCGCAGGACTCCGGCGTCCGGTCCGGGCGCCACCGCTTGAACTGCGCGGTGTGGCGGAAGCGGTCCCCCTCCATGTGGTCGTAGCCGACCTCGCAGACCCGCTCCGGCCGCAGCGCCACCCACGACAGGTCCCTCCTGCCCGCCCAGCGGCTCGGCGCGCCCGGCAGCCTGGCCTCCTCGTGCGCGGCCTCGTCCGCCCACGCCGCCCAGGGGTGCCCGTCCGACGGGTCCGTCCGGAGCGGTTCCAGCTCCTCGACGAGCTCGGCGCGGCGGGCCGCGGTGAAGGCCGCGCACACGCCGACGTGCTGGAGGACGCCCTCGTCGTCGTACAGGCCGAGCAGCAGCGAGCCGACCACGGGGCCGCTCTTGTGGAAGCGGTATCCGGCCACGACGACATCGGCCGTCCGCTCGTGCTTGATCTTGTACATGAGGCGGGCGTCCGGCCGGTACGGCAGGTCGAGCGGCTTGGCTATCACCCCGTCGAGCCCGGCGCCCTCGTACTGCTCGAACCAGCGCGCCGCGAGCTCGGGGTCCCGGGTCGCCGACGCCAGGTGGACGGGCGCGTCGACCCCGTCGAGGACCCGCTCCAGGGCCGCCCGGCGCTCGCTCAGCGGGGTGTCGAGCAGCGAGTCGTCCCCGAGGGCGAGCAGGTCGAAGGCGACGAACCGGGCCGGGGTGGTCTCGGCGAGCAGCCGCACCCGGGAGTCGGCCGGATGGATCCGCTCGGCGAGCCGGTCGAAGTCGAGCCGCCCGTCGTGCTCGACGACGATCTCCCCGTCGACGACGCAGCGCTCCGGCAGCCGGGCCGCGAGCGCCTCGACCAGCTCGGGGAAGTAGCGGGTGAGCGGCCTGCCCGTACGGCTGCCGATGACGAGCTCCGGCCCGTCCCGGTGCACGATCGCGCGGAAGCCGTCCCACTTCACCTCATACTGCATGCCGGGCGGGATCCGCTTCACGGGCTTGGCGAGCATGGGCAGGACAGGGGGCATGACCGGTAGATCCATGGCTATGCACCTGCCCTTACTACTGTGAGTGACCGGGAATTTCGCTCTCGTCAGTTCCTGTCCGTTCCGGTGGATTCTCCTTGGCTTGTGCCCTGGATGGTGCCTTGATCTTGAGTGCTCTCCCTCAGGAGTCCGCTCAGCCCCTGCTCGACGGCCAGTCGCGTGGTACTGGCCGAGTCGGGCCATAGGTGGCTGTACGTGTCGAGAGTGATCGCCGCCGACGAGTGGCCGAGCCGCTTCTGTACGACCTTGACCGACTCCCCGTGCTTGATCAACAGGGAGGCGTACGTGTGGCGGAGCGTGTGCAGCGTGGTCCCCGCCGGGATCTGTTCCTCACCCTGGTCGGCAAGGATCTTGTTTGCGTCGATCACCATCTTCCGCCACGTGCGAGACCACGGCGAGCGCTGCACCGGCTCACCTGATGCCGTCGTGAAGACCAGCCGCACATTGCGCTCCCGCCGGTTGCCGTCGGTCGTGTCGGTCATGATCTGGGAACGTGCTGGGAACTCCTCCAGGTGGGCGCTCAGAGCGTCGGTGACGGCCGTCGGCACCGGCACCACCCGGCGGCTACTGGAGGACTTCACGGGGGCAATGTGGACCCCCTTGCCGTCGATCACGGACACCTGCTGCCGTACTTCGATCTCCCCGTCCCGGATGTGCCGGGGCTCCAGGCCGAACAGCTCGCCCTGCCGGAGTCCTGAAGCGGCCGTCAGCAGGATCGCGGCCCGGTGCCTGGAGGGTGCGGCAACAAGCAGAGCGGACACCTGGGCGGTCGACAGCGGGACGACTTCCTTCGCCGTCTTGGACGGGAGCCGGACACGGTCCGCCCGCCCCCTGGAGTCGCACGGGCTCACCGGGATGTATTCGCCGACAACCCACGCGAACACGGCCCTGAGCGTCCCGTACACCACCTCCAGAGTGGAGGGGGCGAGAATGCCGGCCCGCTCGGTCACCCACTCCTGAACGTCTGTCTTGCGGACGGCCCCGATCTCCCGGTCTCCGAACGTCGGCAGGATGTGACGCTTCAGGGCCCGGTCGACGTTGGCCACGGTCGACGGCCGGTGCTGCACCCCGTTGGCGGCCTGCCACTTCTCGGCGACCTCCCGGAACGTCGTCTGCCGAGTGACCGGGTTGATGTAACTCCCGTCATCCATAGAAGTCTTGAGCTCTGCTGCGTAGCGCTGGGCGTCCGGTTTCCGCTTGAACAGCTTCTTCCGTTGTTTCCCCTGGGGGTCCCTCCAGCGGACCGCCCAGCGGAGCTCGGTCCCATGATCGGCCGCCGTGTACGGGTAGTCCCGGGTACCGCACTTGCATGGCTTGTCGCCGTCGGCGGCTGGGGTCCGGCGGTGCCACCGGTCGGCTATCTGTACTGCTCTGCTCACTCTGCTGCTCCCTCGATGCGGGCACAGTGTGGCTCTGTCAAGTGTGACATGCGCCCATGTATGGGCGGATTTCGGGTGTTGTGGCTTAACTTCAACGTCGACGAGTTCAGGCTCGGGAGCAGGGGCAAGGTCGACAACAAGAAGACCCTCGACGAGCACAACGTGAACATCGAAGATCACCTTCACCCGCGACGGGCGCTGGCGCGACGTCGTCTCGTGCACCTTCGACGGCGCACAATGCCCGAGTGCGACAACGTGACCGACTGGTCACCCACGACAAGGCTGGCGAGCGCACTCTTGAAGGTCTGCTCGTCGCGCAATGCCGCCTGCACGAGGATGGAATCGCGGGCGACGTCTACCTCTACAAGAACAACACCGATTGCGTCGTCGATGTCGTCATCATCAACATCGACGACGAGAATCAGGTGCTCATCATCGACAAGTTCCACGTTGTCAACGAGTTGCATGGTTGCCCTCTCAGGGTGGCGGCCCACCTCTTGCTGCCCCTTCATCAGGCGCGCAAAGTCGCTTCTCGGTAATTCGTCACCCCTGTGCGTGCCCCTTGCGTGTAATCTGCTACCCCCTCGTATGCCGCTTACGGCATGTGGTGTTTGGGTTTCAGTAACCACCCGCTGTGCTGTCCTTAGTCCACGAACAGCAGCAACGCGAGAGGAACGCCTCGGAATGCACAACGACGAAAGGCAGCGACTCAGTATTGCTGATCTCGCCGAACGGTATGGGGTCAGTATCGCCACCATCCACGCGTGGAACTACCAGCGGAGCGGACCTCGGCGTATGCGCCTTGGTAAGCGTGTTTTCTACCGCCTCGACGACGTGCTCGCCTGGGAAGAGGCGCACATGATCCGCGACGACATCTGAGGAGTATACGGAAATGGTCGAAGAGAACTCGTGGACGGCGGCACTGGAAACGGCTACCGCGTACGAGTGCGGACACTGTGCTGGCCAGGTCAATAGCATCCGAGAAGAGGGCAGGGTCACGCACCTCCATGTGAATCATGAGGAGAGTTGCTCCGTGCTCATTGGGGTTGTCTCGGGCGCTGCGGACTCCCTGCGGCCGGTGATGGCGGAAAGGGCGGAAGCCAATGTTCTTTTCTCCGGCCCGAAGGGCGGGGAGGACTGATGGCCACCGCAGGAAGTGAGGTGCGTGCGCCTATCTTCAGCCAGCCAGCTTCCGTCTTCCACGGTGACAGCGCCGGCTCCGGTGTCGGCGACTACGGCGGCCTCACCCCCGGCGTCTACTTCGCCTGTGTCGATCACTGCGCCCGGATGGCTGATACCGAGAAGCGTCAGGAGTGGGCCCAGGCCCAGTTTCGCGACGGCAGCCAGTACCAGACGTTCATGAAGCTGGTCATCCAGCGGCGCGAGAGTGAGAGGGAGGACCAGGCAGCTTCCCGTGAGAGCGCCATTCGGCACGAGATCGAGCGGCTTGACATCCTGGACGAGGCGAGGCGCCGCTGGCATACCCAGGGCTGCGTCCCGTCGTGGGGCCAGATCGACCCCGCCGAGGCCCTGGAGGCCGCCAGGACACCCCGTGAGCCTGAAGCCGGGCGGTTCCAGGGGGAGCCCTCCCACGGCGTGTTCTACGCCGGATGCGTCAACGGCGTGCACGGCGAGTCCGAGTCCGGCAAGAGCTGGCTGACGCTGTATGTGACCGCCCAGGAGCTCGTGGCCGGGCATGTCGTTGCGTACGTGGACTACGAAGATGACGAGGGGTCGGTGTACCGGCGCCTCAGGCTGCTGGGCGTGTCCGAGACCTTGCTGCTGCAGAACCAGTTCCGCTACCACCGGCCGAACGGGCCGATGACCGAAGCGGAAAAGATCATATTCATGAAGTCGGCTGAGGGCGCCGACACCGTGATCTTTGATGGCGTGACCGAGGGGATGACGCTAGAGGGGCTGGACGGCCGCCTGGAAAAGGACGTGGCTGCATGGCATGGCAAGGTCACCAAGGACCTCGCCCACGCGGGCAAGTGCGTCGTCGTCGTCGATCACGTGCCGCACGGCGGGAACCGCGCCATCGGCAGCCAGCACAAGAAAGCGGGCCTCACCGGCGTCTCGTATCTGGCCGAGCCCGTGCAGCCGGTCGGCACGGGCCGGCGTGGCGTGCTGCGGCTGCGAGTGGAGAAGGACCGGCACGCGAGCGTCCGGCGCGAAGCCGCTCCCGGTGACCGGCCGCAGTGGCGCGGTGACCTGGTCATCGACTTCTCCGAGGTGCAGCCCCATGTGGCCCTCTTCCCGGCATCGCCCAGGGATGAGGGCTGTCCAAAGCCGGTGCCGAAGCTGAGCGAAGCCCAGCTCACGTACCTGCGGGCCCTGGCCGAGTACGCAGCGCTCGGCGCCTCGGGGACGACCATCGGCAGGGACACGGACAAGGCCAGGTCGGTTGCCGAGAAAGCGATGGTACGGCTGGGCAGGCTTGGGTGCGTCGCGAAGATCGGGACGACCAGTCGTTTCGCGATCACTGAGCTGGGCGCTAGGGCCCTTGCCGAGGCCGAGCAGACCTCCGGGACCGACCAGGAGGCCTCGGAATGAAGATCGAGACGAGGGTGCGCCGGAGGGTGCGGCGTACCCTCGTCTGCATCTTCGTTCCCGCACACGGCGCACCCCGAGACGCACCCCATCTGACCTGCAATGCACCCCTGACGCACCCTCAGTGCACCTCAGGTTAACCCCAGACGCACCCTCCCTCTGGGGGTGCACGTAGTGCCCCAGGGGGAGGGGTGTAAAGGCTACTGAGAATCAGGGCGAATCCCTCAACGGAAGGAGAGAGATCATGGACGAGGCCAACTACGGTGGCATGGATGAATGATCGACCATGGCCCGGTTCAAGGTGAAGACGATCATCGCGAATGTGTGGGCCGCCATGGAGGAAGGGTACCGCCAGCAGCTTTGCGCCCAGGGCGTGTCCATCAGCGACATAGGAACAAGGCGGCGCTGCGAAGGAAAGGCCATCGTCCTCGCATGGGCGGGAGTTGATATCGCCGTCGTCGAGAAGACCCCGACGCGAGAAGGTATCCCGCTCGAACGGTGGCGTGCTCTGCCCGACTCGCTCGGCGAAGGGTAGGAAGAGTTCTGCGGTGAAACCACTGCTGAGCTGTGATCGCGAACGGCTTCAGCAACTGTCTGTGCGTAGCCAACCTCTCGTGAGCCTGCCGACGCAGATCCTATGGCTCACCCTCGGTCTGACCTGTACTTGCTGCGCACCATCGGTGCACACCGTTCGCAGCCAAGGCCAGTGAATGGCCAATGGCTCTGGCGCTGTCCGCTTCGGTCGATGGCATGCGCAGCAGCAACGTCACCTCTCACGTGGTGCACTCGCCCTGAAGATGACCTCGTAGTTCGACTCTGTTACTGATCTTGTGACGACCTGGATCCCGTTCGATCACACTAGATACGTTGTCACCATGCCTCTCGAACCGCGCAGCTGTGAAGAGCTTGTCACTTTCCTACGTGACCTGCATAAAGAGTTCCGTTCCCACGGGCATGAGTGGGAGAACAACACCCTGGACGACTTCCTCGAAGCGCTTGCCGCATGGGTCCACGACTCCCCAGGTGTGTACCACTACGCCGGAGAGCAGATTCCACCCGATGGAGACTGGACCTTCATGGCCCGAGCTCTTCACGCAGCCACCATCTACGAGTAGAGCGGCGCTCCGCACTTACTCCAGTGCGTCACACGATCAGCCCAGCCAGGCCAACCACAGAGCTCACGACCGACGCTCGCCACTCGTCCATGGCGTCAGGGCTTCGGCGTAGTCAACCCTGGTCCGGTTTGTGACGGTTCGTTGACTGGTGGGCGTCCCGGAGACAGGGCAGGCACGGATTTCCAAGATCATGGAGTTCTCTACGCCCCGTGACCTGCCTGGAAGGTTGTGCCTGTCGACGCATCATTGCCGATTCCGCCTGCCCTTGACCAGCTCCGCGAACATCCCGGCGTCGGGCCCGGGGAGGTGGCGGGCCTGCTGGAACGGCTGGCCGAGGGGCCGGACCCACGGGACCCTCGCGGTGTGCGGCACGCGTTCGCCGTTGTCCTGGCCCTGGCCGCGTGCGCGGTGCTGGCGGGGGCGACTTCGCTGCTGGCGGTCGGCGAGTGGATCGCGGACGCGCCGCCCCAGGTGCTGGAACGGCTCGGTGTGCGCCCTGATCCGGTGCTGCCCAGGCGGCTGGTGCCGGCTGAGACGACGGTGCGCCGCCGGCTCCGGGCTGCGCTGACTGTCCGTGGACGGCAAGTCCCTGCGCGGCGCGGCCAGGGCGAGGGGACGGAAGATCCACCTTCTTGCGGCGGTGGAGCACAACACCGGCCTGGTCCTGGCCCAGCTCGACGTCGGCGAGAAAACCGGCGAGACCACCTGCTCCCAGCCGCTGCTGGACACCGTCGCCGACCCAGTTGGGACGGTCGTCTCCAGCGACGCACTGCATCCCCAGCGCGAGCACGCCGGCTACCTGCTGGGCCGCCGAGCCCACTACATTGCGATCGTCAAGGGCAATCAGAAGAAACTGCGCAAGCAGCTGAAGTCCCCTCCCTGGAAGGGCATCCCGCTCCAGAGCCGCACGTGCGGCAGCGACCATGGCCGCGCGGAGATCCACCGAATCAAGGTCGCCACCGTGAACAACCTGCTCTTTCCCGGAGCCTGCCAGGCCGTCCAGATCAAGCGCCGCCACACCGACCGCAAGACCGGCAAGACCACCATCACCACCGTCTACGCGGTGACCAGCCCGACCGCCGAGCAGGCCGCCCCCCGCCCGGCTCGCACAGCTGGTCCGGGACCACTGGAAGATCGAGGCCCTGCGCCACGTCCGCGACACCACCTTCGCCGAGGACGCCTCCCAATTGCGGACAGGCAATGCACCCCGGGCGATGGCGACCTGGCGCAATCTCGCCATCGGCGCCATGCGCCTGGGCGGCGTCAAGAACATGGCCGCCGGCCTCCGCCGCAACGCACGCAACACCTGCCGACTCCTCGCGTTCCTCGGCCTCGCATGATCACAAACCGGACGTCATCCAGTCTTTGCCGAAGCCTTGGGTCCGACGCCTGAGGTTCATCTACTCTGTCGTCATGGCATGCAGGGTATGTGGACTCGGTGGGCATAACAATCGCACATGTCCGGGTGAACACCCCACGTGTCCGAACTGTGGTAAGCCGACAGCCAACATGAGCGACTACTCCGAGCGACACGACAGCGATTACTGCTCTCCGTTTACCTCCTCCGATTGCTGGGGTGACGCGCGGTGACAGTGCTTGTCTGTGCAGGGTGTGACGATCCCGTCGAGAACGCGACTGACTGGGACGACCAGTCTCAGATGTGCAGCGCTTGTTATGAAGTCAGCGGCGGCCCCACGTACTGCTGCGGCGTAATGTACGACGATGGCGAAGACGCCTGTAGGAGTTGCGGCGACCCGCTTTAAGGGACCGTTGTGCTCCAACGTTGCGTCGCGGGCTTGCGACGCAACGCCCGCGATCCCCGATGGCCCCTCGCACTCCTCGGCCTCGGATGATCACAAACCGGACGCAACGCGACTACGCCGAGGCCCTGTCCATGGCGTTGGTGTGTCGTGGCCGCGGCACGCTTTGGCGTCGCGGCGGCGACGATGGCGGCAACCGTCACCGTCACCGCCGGCGGACCCCTGCACCCGGCCCTCGGCAATACACGGCGACGGTGACACCTACACCCACGGACGCCCGTGTCAGGAGGGGTAGGGGTGTCGACGCAAATCGCAGATAAGCGGTTGACCCGGCCCGGATAGTGACAACCCGCGAGACCACCAGCATCGTCGTCCCGCCGTTCATCGCCGAGCCCCTCGCCACGGTGTGCGCATCGGGCAACCATCACGGCCTGGTCGAGCCCACCCTGCGCGTCGAGGACTGCGGCTTCCGGATGCTCCAGGCGCACAAGTACGCGTCGGCGATGGCGTTCCTCGGCGCGTACCGGTGGGGGCTCGAAACGGGACCGGGTACGGATGGTGGGCAACGCCGTCCCGTGCAACATGGCGCGTGACCTAGTCGCGTGCGGCGTCGAATCGATCGGCCCGTGAAGCCCCGTATCAGCGGCGTCGCGTTCCAGGGCAGGTGGCGGTACGTGGCCACCTGCCCCTGCGGCTGGTCCTACGGCCGCGGGGACGCCGACTGGGCGTTCATCGTCACTATCGCCGTCGCCCACGGCTGGCTGAAGGAGGGAGCACGGTGAAGATCCGCGAGAGACTACCCAAGATCCTTGAACGCCAGGATGTGGCCGGAGTCGCCGTCGCTGACGGGCAAGATCATGCCGCCTATCTCCAGGTCGAACTCAGCTCGGGCCTCAATGATCTGGTAGCCCTGCTTGGCATACCAGGAGGCGAGATCGGGATCCTTCTCCGGGAAGCTGAGGGACAGCTTGGCAGCGCCCCGCGCACGGGCAATGGTTTCGAACTCCTCCATGAGCGCCCTGCCGATGCCCTGACGCCGATGGGCGGGGTCCACGGCGACGATCTCGACGCTCACCAATTGCTGAGCGACAGTCACCAACTGTATGGGCGAGAAGGCAAAACGTTCAAGGAGATCAATCGGAGGCTGGGCAAGCAACATGCCGACGCGCTGATCCTCGCTTTCGCATATCAGCACGTCGATGGGGCCGTAGGCGTGGCGAATCTCTCCGTTGTTCCTCTCGACCCCATCTGCCAGCGCGTTCGCCATGGCGGCGTCGTCGAAGGCCAGCGGCATCAGGCGGCGGATGGTGTCGCCGTCCCCGGTTCGGGCGGGGCGGATGACGTGCGTGGTCACAGAGTTCCCCTCAGATCAAGCCGCGCGGTGTGCCCTCTGAGGATATTCGTGGACTGGACGGAGGTCACCGATGGATGACGAGTGGGAAGAGCTGCGGCGCCTGGTCCTGCCGTGCTCGGGGCACTCCTACCCGATGCGCCCCTCGTGCCAGTACTGCGGGGAGCGCTGGGTGAAGATCCGGGCCGCGGTGGAGCGGCTCCGCGACCCCGATTTCATCCGCCGGGAGGGCGAGGAGGCCGAAGCGATGCGGGCGAAGATCGCCGCCATTACGTCGGGTCAGGCTCAACAGCCTCAGGGCAGAAGGTCTTCACCGCAGCCTGAAGCACGGTCTGGGACTCCTCCACGCTCAAGGACTCGTCCTTAGACGTCGTTTCTTATGGCGTGATCGTTCGTTGATCCGTGCATGACGGATCTCGTGAAGCGACTGGTTCCGGACGAGTTGTGGGTGCTGTTCCGGCGGGTGGTGCCACCGACGGTGGCGATACGCCCGCAGGGCGGTGGCCGGCGCCGGGCAGGTGACCGTGAAGCCCTGGCGGCGATCATCTTCGTGGCGACGTCGGGCTGCACCTGGCGGCAGCTGCCGCCGGTGTTCGGCCCGGCCTGGCAAACGGTCTACCGCCGGTTCGCTCAGTGGAGCCAGGACCGGGTCTGGGCAAGGCTCTACCGCGTGATCCTTGACGAGCTCGGAGCGCGGGGCGAGCTGGACTGGTCGCGGTGCGCGATCGACTCGGTCAGCCTGCGGGCTGCAAAAGGGGGCCGCTGACGGGACCGAATCCGACCGACCGCGGCAAGTTGGGATCGAAGATCCACCTGATGATCACCGACCGGAACGGACTGCCGCTGTCCCTGGGCATCTCCGGGGCGAACATGCACGACAGTCTGGGCCTGGAGCCGCTTGTGCGCGGCATCCCACCGATCCGGTCCCGCCGTGGTCCCCGGCGTCGGCGGCCGACGAAGCTGCATGCGGACAAGGGCTATGACTACGACCACCTGCGCCGATGGCTTCGCGAGCGCGGTATCCGCCATCGCATTGCCCGCAAGGGTGTCGAGTCCTCGCAGCGGCTGGGCCGGCATCGGTGGGTGGTCGAGAGAACCGTGTCCTGGCTGGCCGGTTGTCGAAGGCTTCACCGGCGCTATGAACGGAAGGCCGAGCACTTCCTCGCCTTCGTCGGCATAGCCTCAGCCCTCATCGGCTACCGCCGCTTGGCCAGCCTTCTCAAGGCCTGAGCCGGTTCTGCTGTACGTCGAAGCAGATCAGGCCCATGGACTCCGCTACGGCCGCCGCGTAGGCCGACGCCTCCTTGGCCATGCTCCACCGCATGGGGAAGTAGATCAGCGGACCGCTGGCCTCGCCGATCAGCGGCCCGGTCGACCAGGGGGAGGTGTCCTCCTCGTCCTCGGTGATGTCGCACCACCGATCAAGCAACGCGGCCACGTAGGCCGCGATGCGCTCGGACGGAGGCTCTTCCACCTCGCTGTCGATGTAGCGGGCGTACAGGTCGTCGAAGACCCGGCCGGCGGTCTTGTCATCCGCCGGCCTCTCGCCTTCCCAGACAGCAAGGTCGTAGCTCATGCCAGGAGGCTCTCATGCCGCTCTGACAGCCATAAGAAACGACGTCTTAAAGCGGAGTTGCCCGGCAAGACCCTCTGCATGTTCCGGAAGGAGGTCAGCAGTCTCGCAGGCCGACCTGCCGATCTCCACCAACTCGGCGTCAGACTTCACCGAGAGCACTCCATGCTTGTCGAGCAGCGCGAGGAAGGCGGCGTTCTGCTGTTCCGCCTTACTCTGGGCTGTCGCCTGCTTCTTCGGTTCAGAGTTGCCCCCGCTGCTGCCACAGCCGGCCGCGAGAACGCCCGCTGATACGACGAGGGCGATGCTGGCTCCGAGACGGTTCATTTGGAGCGCCTTCTTCCACGCAAGGACCCCTTACGGGAAGATTGTCCACGCATGGATGCATTTCCGCCAGCGGAAGTTTTCTTACAGAGACTGCTGCGCTTCAAACGAAGTCACGAATTTCCGCAGCAAAAAGAATGGAGCGGCCCGACGGTACTGTCCCCGGGGATACCCCTGGGCGCCGGCCTCGCCCACGCACGCCATATCGGCGTGGACTGACGCCAATCCTACTGGGACCACGCGGGCGCGCACCACAGGTTCCGTCGCGACCTACGCCGCCCGCCACCATCGCCGGCGCTGCTCCGGCGCCGCCGGGGCGACATCGTCCTCGGACCTCAGCATCTCCCGGGCAACGGCAATGAATCGATCCACCTTGCCCTCAATATTCTGGCGACATCGGTTTCTTTCTACAGCCATTTCGCTGACTCGGGTTGTCAATGCCGGCAGAACGTCCGCCACCAGCACGCCAGGGAGTCCTGTCACTTCACGAACGGCATCGTATGCGCGTCGTTGGGCGGTGGCCCTCACACTCGCGTCATCCTGGTCTCTGGACCGGAGATACTCCTCTACCGCTTCAATGGCCTGTTCCGCGGCAGCAACCTCCCATGAGTCATCGCTGATAGCTCGCAGATCGAGAAGGTGGCGAACATAGAAGACGGACCCCACCGCAAAGGCGTTGACGGATTCATCCATGAGCCCCTCTCTCACTTCTGCCGCCGCCGCTACAACAGCTGCGGGAGCAACCAGAGAAATCTCTGCCGCCCTTCTGCTTACTACCTGCTCAGCATCGTCCAACTGCGCAGTCAACGCACCGTCGGAAGAATCCTCGATGTAGAAGCGCGCTTGAATTCTCTGGACTTCGCGTACTCCGTGCACGAAGTCGGCAAGTTGCACCTGCCTCACTGTCCACAGATTGGCCACTCGCTGAGCCTCGGCCGCGATCTGCGCCGCCTCACGGGCCGCCGCGGCCTGGTCCCTGCCGCCGTTCGCCTGAATCTTCGCGCCGATGATGCTGCCGAGGAGGCCGCCGACGATGGCGATGGCGGCCACCAGGGCGGCGAAGATCTCGGGGTTGTCCTCGAAGTACTGCCTGAACGCGTTCACCGGACCATCATGCCGAACCTGCGGTGGACGCAACGGAGTTACGAAGCCTCCATCGTCGGCGCTGCTCCGGCACCGTAGGGGCAACGTCCTCCTCGGACTTCAGCATCTCCCGGGCGGCGGAAACGAGGGCGGCCATGCTGTCTTTGAATGCTTCCTGATGTTCTCTTCTCCTCTCTTCAAGCCTACGCACGGGAGCACCACGGCGACGGTCTCCCAGGCGGAGAACGTGTTCCTCGGCCAAGCCGGGTACCGCTGAAACTGCCTCCTGTCGGTCGGCGTGGCTCGAACTTTCGTCGTCAAGAACCCTGATGGCCGCCAGAGCTGCACGCTTCACTTCATGTTCGCCATCGCCATAGGCGATGCGCTTCAATGCACTCCTGGCGCGGACGGTCGGGCCATCCATCAAGGCACACACATAGGCGTTTGTGGCCGCCCGAGCAACATTGAACGACGCGTCCACGACTGCCGCCGGGGCGATGAGCTGAATCTCAGCCTCCGTCAGGCTCATCGTCTTGGCGGCGGCCGACACGCGATCACGTCGGCTCTGTTGGTCTTCAACGGAGTAGTTCTTATAGAACCCATCCGCGGACATGCTGACCTCGCGGGCACTCTGGATGAACTCGGCAACCTGAACCTGCCGCACCGTCCACAGAGCGGCCACCCGCTGGGCCTCGGCAGCAATCTCCGCCGCATCTCGGGCTGCTGAAGCCTGATCTTGGCCTCCGCGTGCCTGGATCTTCGCACCTCGCACACCAGCGAAGTACGAGCCGGCGATCGCAGCGATCGGCACCACGACAGCGAAGAAGGCGGCGTGGCCCTCGAAGAACACCCTGAACGCATTCACCAGCACATCATGCCGAACGCGCCCGAGCCCCCACCCCCCCGAAGGAGGAACATGTGACCGACACCCCCTACGGCGTCCGGGGATGCCGCTGCGTCCGGGTACAGGAAGGCGGCGCCGTCTACCGCTGGGACCGCGACACCACCTGCCCGTACCACGGCCTCCTCCCCCGCGACCGCACCGACACCGGCATCTACCGCGGCGTGGACCTGTCCACTCCGCCTCTGGACGGATCCGAGTGCCCGCCCGGGATCCATTCGATCTTCGACCCGTGCGCCGGCGGCTGCCTCAACGACAACGAGGACGCCGCCGCCCGGCACTACCTGGTGTGGCGGGAGAGCAAGGGCTTACCGACGGCGAGGAAGGCGGGGGTGAAGTCAGGTGTGCGGCACCTGAGTACCGAAGCACTTCTGTTACCAGCGACGCGAGGACGTGCCCGAGTGGCCCTGCCCCTGGCCCCCGCCCACCATGACGCCGACGGCTACACCCGCACCGGCACCCCCGTCCTCGGCAGCGAGGAGCCCTGCATCGACACCGACGACTGCCGGTGCGCCGAGTGCGGCACTTGCCGACACGACCACCGCGGATTCGCGCACACATGGACGACGAAGGGCCCGGCGCCGTGACAGCGTCCCGACTCCAAACCCTCACGTCTAACTCAAATCACCTCCGTCGGCTGATGCCTGGCCACACAGTTGCGCTCATGACGCTTTGGCAAATGACGGCTCATGGCGTGCGTGCCTACTGGAGGCTCGCCTGCATCCCCATCGGCATCCTGATCAACGCCTACGGCAACAATCTCACCGATGGCGACGACCGCACCCTCGGCCTGGTTCTCTTCCTTGTAGGTGGCGTCCTCGCGATCTCCGGGATGACGCCCCTGAAGCGCTTCCTGGAGGAGAACCCGCTGCGCGACGGACTATTCAAGATCGTCGTGGCCCTATCCGGGATGGCCCTCTTCACCCTCGGTACGCCCATTGCGGTCGCGGTCAAGGTCGCCAAGGGGACGGCTCAGCCAATCGACTTCAGCCCGGCAGCTATGTCGCTGATGCTGATCTACCTCGGGCTCCCTTTCGTCATGCGATGGATGGAGCCGAAGGATTTTCTCCTTCAGCGACTCGCCGGTCGCGTTCGGAGGGCCGCCATCTCGCGGACCATCGCGAACGCGGCGGGGATCCTCGCTATCGCTGCATTTCTGAACGCACGCTTCAGCGCCACCTACCCTGCGCCGCTGCTCTCCATCGCCCTGACGCTCCTTGTCGCGATGGCCGTAGTTACCCATAAGACCTCGGCTCGCACACGGAAGCTCTGCACGCAGATCCACACCGACGTGCAGAGTCTGCTTCGCGACCTGGACACACTGAATCTTGCTCGGTCGCCGCGGAGAGCGGACGACAAGCAGGCCGACAAGCAGATGGCGGCCCGACGGAGCTGGGACGCTCTCAAGCGTGACCTCTCAACAACCGTGGACACCGGCTACCGCTCCATCGGCTTGCCGTTCCTGGCCGACGAGGTAGTAGCCGAACTGGACAGGAATGTCCTGGCCGGAATCGATGCGGACTATCCCGGAGGCGCCGCCCGGGCGCGTGCTGACCTCCAGGCCATCCAGGATGCGTGTGCACGCCATATCGACGTCTTGGCGTAGCCGGCCCGACCCGGCATCGAGCCGAGGAATGACAACCGAATAGGTGCACGCCATTGGAGCCAAGGTCAGTACATGGCCGACAGCTCTGACGCTCTCAGCTTCGGCCATCCACGCCGAACAGACGCCCACACTCCCGCTCTCGTTGCCGGACACAGAGCCCTATCCTCGACCGAACGGTGTGCCGGGCGGCAGGGGAGCAGCAACATGAGCAGATCCAGAAGATCGAGCAAGGCCGATGCTGGGGTAGCTGGCGGCTGCATAGGCTGCGTCGGCATCCTCGTCGCTATCGTTCTTTTCTTCTCTCACTTTGCCCCGAAGTTCGGCAACGTTGACGAGCTGTACCCGGTACCCGACGACGTAACGGTGACGACAGAGACCGCCACCGCTCCACCCAACTACCCAGAGGACGAGGAAAAGGAAGAAGAGACCGAGACAGAAGCGAGGGTTCAGTTCGGTTATGCCTGCTCGCCCGTCGGCGCTCTCGGGACGGCCGAAGACGGCCGTCCTGCTAAATGCTTCATGGGTAAGGACGGCCGGCGGCGGTGGGGATATGACTCCAATCGTGGCTGACTCGCCCGGTAGCAAGGTGCGGGCTCAGGGGGGGGTGGGGTGCCGACGCCTCCCCTCTGCGCACGGTCGACCCCGGCCTCGACCGTTTTTCTCCCCGGCGTCAAAATTCGGGATGATGTTGACCGAGTCAGCACCGGCTGCACGGATAGTAGCCCGTTGCTTGAGCGTCACCGAGCAGCATCCAGCTCGCCTGGTGCGGCTTCCTGCCAGCACCGCTGATGAGCCCGCAGTCGGGGTCACGATGGAAGTGTGACCGGTTATCAGCCGCGCTCGGACGTACCAGGACCGCTGACTCCCTGTGGATCTTGATGATCTCCCGTTCCTGCCACTCCAAGGCTGCCCTTCTTGCTGGGAGGGGATCGTGAGCGAGGCGGAATGCGTCGGTGGCGCCATCCAGGTCCAAGCGTGCGATGCACGCCTCAGCCCTTTCCCAGTGCAGGGCTGCGGCGCTCTCACGTTCCAGGGCGTACCGCTTCTGCGCCTCCTTCAGCTCATCCCAGTAGCACTCTCGCATGTACTTGGCGGCATCCTCCGGACCGTCTGCCTCACTGACAGGCAGTTCCCTGCGTCCCCTCACCAGTCCCCTCCTTCGAAGCTCTGTCTGCGCTGATCGTAGATGCGAGGGCCCAGCGGCGGGACGGGATCGACCGCTTCGGGATCCGTAGCAGCCCGCCATCAGACAGCTGTACGTCGCCGCGCCTCGTGGATGACTCGCTGGGCGTCGGCGCCGAACACGGCCGACTCCTTCAGAGTCCGCCAGGCTCGCATGTAGGTGGCGATGGCGTCGTGGTCGTCGATCCACAGTTCCGCGTGCCAGTCTTCGACGATCACGAGCCGCTTGTCGTAGATCCAGAATCCGGTGGCCGGCTGGATCTTCAAGGCTGCGTCGAATGGCACGATGCCGACGTCGACCGTGTCCAGCCCGATGACGCCGAGGAGCCGGTCAAGCTGAGCGGCGAGCACGGAGGGCGGGCACACGAGGGCACGCAGCGCGCCCTCCCACATCATGATCTTGTACCGCTTGCCTGAGGTGTAGAGCGCTTCCTGGCGGCGGATCCGGGCACGTACGGCGGCTTCTGTGTCCCGGGGCGACTGCATGAAATCCGCATGTCGGGTGAAGACCGCACGCGCATAGTCCGGGGTCTGGAGCATGCCTGCGATGAGGCAGTTCTCCCAGATCCTCAGAGTGGTGGTCCGATCATGCTCGGCGGTGAGCGCATCCTGGACCGGCTTGTGCCCGGAGGACAGCTGACGCTGCCACGAACGGATCTGGGACTCCATCCCCTTCAGACGGGACAGCAGTTCGTCGGCGACCTCCGGCTGCCCGGTCGCCTCAGTCCACGCGGTCAGGTCCTCGGCGGTCGCGGTCTGGCGTCCGCCCTCCAGCTTGTAGACCTTGGAGTGCGGCCAGCCGAGACGCTGGGCCAGCGCCGTGCCGGTGAGCCGACCTTGAGGGGCGGACATGCGGAGGTCGCGGAGTCTCGCCCCGAGGGCAGCCCTCGCCTGCTGGAAGTCTGTGCTCACCGGTCAACGCTACTTCGTGCTCAATCCTAAGCAGTCACGTCCGCCGTGAACCTCTCGTAAGGGACCGCGTAGTGCCAGGCCGCGTCCCGGACTTGGGCGTAGCGGTTGACCTCGACGGGTTCGGTGATCAGCTCGACGTCGACCAGGTTGTCGGAGTCGTTGAAGTTGAGCAGGGCGACCAGCCGCGAGTCGAAGATCCAGAAGTCTTCGGCGGGCAGCCGCAGCCGGTCGGCATCGGTGCGCCACAGGTTGCGGATGTCCTCGCCGACGGCGCAGTTCCGCTTGGCGTTGTCGAGGAGGTAGAGCTGGCCCGGGGTGGGCGGGTTGTCGATGATCCGTACCCGCTCGAACCGCTTGCCCTGGGCGGTCTGGGCACGGACGTTCATGCACCACTCGTCCTCGTAGTCCCACTCGACCGACTGGCCGGCGGTGAACTGCGCCCAGGTATCAGTGGCTTCGTCGGACGCGAACCGCCTGCGGGTCTCCAGCCGCCACGCGGTGTGCTCGAAGGTCTCGAAGAGCTTCCCGAACGCGTCCAGGTCGATGATGCGGGGCATTCGGGTCACTTCCTTGGGCCCGAAGTCGACGAGTAGTTCGCGCGGTACGACGACCGCGATCTCGCCGTCGTTGAGGTGCTGGAGCTGGCTGATGTCGTCCTGGTCAGTGAGGGGCGGCCCGTGGACGATGATCTCGCCACTGTTCAGGTCCTCGTGGATCGAAGGGCAGCCCCCGCCACCCGAGCCCGTGCCGTTGAACCGCAGTTGCCGCGCCATCGATCGCGTCCTTCCCCTCCGGAGCTGGTCCCCCACAGCATTCACGAGCCCCAGTCTCCGTGGCACAGCGTTTCGGGAGTCACGCGAGAACATCAGAGACCAGCCCTCCAGCGGGCGAGAACATTGGGGAACATGGCGTGGTCGCCCTGGGCCGCCGTCCCTAGCGTCTCGTTCATGAGTGAGCCCACGCGATACTCCACGGCACCCATTGAGCTGCCGTTGGACGACTGGCTGTACGCGGCGAATCCGGTGGAAGGCTGCGCCGAGTGCGCCGAAGCAATGGGGGCGCTTGAGGCCGCACGCAGACGCGGTGACGCGTCGGCTCGCTTCGCCGCTGCCCGGACGGTGCGAAGCCACCCGCATCGAGGGGGCGTGTCGTGACCCGAGTTCTGCGGTTCATGCTGCACACGATCAGGCATGCGCCCGAGGGCGGAATCACGTACGAGGCGTTCTGCTCGACGGCTGACTGCGGCGAGATGTCTGGTCCCCAGGACGAGCAGGAGACCGCGCAGGACTGGGCGCTGCAACACACGGGCCTCACCGGACATGATCTCTTCCGCCGGGTGTTCACCGACCATGCCCGAGTGACCAGGCAAGGCTGAGGTCCCCCCCGCCCCGCTGTGGGCGGCGGGCGGGGCTCGCCGCCGTCGGCCTTACCCGACGTCCGGGTCCCAGCAGGACTCCCCGGGGCCGTGGCGATGGCCGCAGTGCGGGTCGATGCGCCGCGCCAGCCGATACAGGGGGTGTCGACGGCGCGAAAGATCATGCCGTCGGTCGGCCAGGGCGCTGGGACGCCGTCGGGGTCGGTGAACATGCTGCCGAAGTGGTGCATCACGTTCGGGATGCCTGACCACGCGACGCGGGCGACGGCGTAGCGGATCCTTCCTGCGGGTCTTGTATCTGTGTCGCTGGTGTTCATGGTGATCACTGCTTTGCGCTGGTCTTGGGGCAAGTCTTGCGCGTTCTGTGGCTGCGTTGCCTCTCGCCTCTGTGGGATGTGCCCTGGATGTGCCTTGAGGGGCATCCCACTGTGCTATTTGTGCAGGTCAGGAACAATCTGCATCCACTTCGCCTCGTACTGCATCCCGGGCGGGATGCGCTTCACGGTCTTGGCGAGCATGGGTTTCACGGGCGGCATCACCGGAAGATCCATGGGGTGATTGTCCGGTATGCGGGAGTTGTCGGCGAGCCCTAGGCTGACCGGCATGGCAGGCGAGGCGGCGGCGGTGGAAGTCGAGGTCGGCGGCCGGGCCGTGCGGGTCTCCCACCCCGACAAGGTGTACTTCCCCGAGCCCGGCTACACCAAGATGGACCTGGTCCGGTACTACCTGGCCGTGGGCGACGGCGTCACCCGCGCCCTGCGGAACCGCCCCACCACCCTGGAGCGCTACCCCGACGGGGTCGCCGGCGGGTCCTTCTTCCAGAAGCACGCCCCGAAGTACCTGCCCGACTGGATCCCGACCGCCCGCATCACCTTCCCCAGTGGCCGCTCGGCCGAGGAGATGTGCCCCACCGAGCCGGCGGCCGTGCTCTGGGCGGCCAACCTCGGCGCCGTCACCTTCCACCCCTGGCCGGTGCGCCGGGACGACACCGACCACCCCGACGAGCTCCGCATCGACCTCGACCCGCAGCCCGGCACGGACTACGCCGACGCCGTCCGCGCCGCCCACGAACTGCGCGCGGTCCTCGACGAGCACGGACTGCGCGGCTGGCCGAAGACCTCGGGCGGGCGGGGCCTCCACGTCTTCGTGCCGATCGTCCCTGCGTGGACGTTCACCCAGGTCAGGCGGGCGGTGATCGCCTGCGGCCGGGAGCTGGAGCGGCGGATGCCGGAGCGGGTCACGACCGAGTGGTGGAAGGAGGGGCGCGGCAGGCGGATCTTCGTCGACTACAACCAGGCGGCCCGGGACCGCACGATGGCCTCCGCCTACTCCGTACGCCCCCGCCCGCACGCGCCCGTCTCGGCGCCGCTGCGCTGGGAGGAGATCGACGAGGTCGTGCCGCAGGACTTCGACATCAGGACGATGCCGGCCCGGTATGCCGAGGTCGGTGACGTCCACGCGGACATGGACGACGAGCGCTTCGGCCTGGAGTCGCTGCTCGAGCTGGCCCGGCGGGACGAGGCGGAACGCGGTCTGGGCGATCTGCCGTACCCGCCGGAGTACCCGAAGATGCCGGGCGAACCGAAGCGGGTCCAGCCGAGCCGGGCGAGGAAGGGGACGCCGGAGGAGTAGGGAGCCGAGGGTCGGGGCGCTTCCGGGTGGGCGTCCCGGCCCTCACTGCTCACCCTAAAACAACACGAACGGTCGTGCTAGCATTTTTTGTGCACCCAGGACGACCGAGGAGATCCGGCATGTACCCGATGGCTCCGCTCATCCGCACCGCCCTGAACACCACGGCACGCGTCGCCCCGGGCCCGGCCGGCCGCTGGGCCTTCCACCTCTTCGTCCGCCCCCTCGGCAGGGCGAAGGTGCGACCCGGGGAACAGGCGGTCCTCGCCGCCGCCCGCACCGGCACCCTCCGCGTCCGGGGCAAGGAGGTCGTCACGTACGCCTGGGGCGACGGCCGGCGGCCCGTCCTCCTCGTCCACGGCTGGTCCTCCCGCGCCTCGCGGCTCGGCGCCTTCGCCGAGGAGCTCCTCGCGCGCGGCTACAGCCCGGTCGCCTTCGACGGTCCCGGCCACGGCGAGTCCTCCGGCAGGGCCACCAACATCGTCGAATACCGGGAGATCATCCGGGAGCTGCACGCCCGGCACGGCGACTTCGAGGCCGTCGTCGCCCACTCCTTCGGCGTCCTCGCCTCGCTCTTCGCCCTCCGCGACGGAGTCCGTACGGCCCGCTTCGTGGGCCTCGGCGGCGTCGGCTCCTTCGCCATGCTCATGGAGGGCTTCCGGGCCGGACTCGGGCTGGACGACCGGGTGGTGCGGGCCATGCGCGGGTACGTCGAGGGGCACCTCGCCCCCGGCGAGCCCGGCGTCTGGGACCGCTTCGGCGCCGACCACGCGCCGGAGGAACTCGGCGCGCCCGTCCTGCTGTTCCACGACGAGGGCGACGACATGGTGCCCCTGGCCCAGGCACGGTTCCTCGCCCGGGCCCACGGCGAGCGGGCCCGGCTCGTCGTCACCCGGGGCCTCGGTCACCGCCGTATCCTCACGGACCCGGAAGTGGTGGCCGAGGCGGTGGAGTTCGCCACCGCCGGCTCCGGCCTCGTGGCGGAACCGGCGGTCGGGACACGCCAGGGGGTCAGCCCAACGGGGTGGTGATCGTGGCCGAGTTGTTGCCCGGGACGGACATGCGCGCTCCTCTCAGCAGGCGGACCGGACCGGGGCGGGAGTGCCGACGGTTCCGGCCGACCCGCACACCATGCGGGCGCGCCCGGGAGCGCACGGACGCGCGACACCTGGCCTTCACCCGGTCGGCGAGTGCGCCGTAGCCGGGCGGGCGGCCCGGGGTGCGGCGGGCGCGGGGACGTGAGAGGAAGGAGCCTTGGGGCGGTGCCGGTCGGGCGGGACCGCCCCGGTGCGACGGGCCCAGCCCGGCTCGCGGCTCAGATGGTGGGGGCTCGGGCGGTGCGGCTCGACTCAGGCCTCGTCGGCCAGTGCCTCCCGGCCCTTCTCCGTGGCCGAGGCGAGCAGCCGGGCCGTGATGCCCCGCTCGGCGCGGGCGTACGTGCCGGGGTCGCCGAACAGCACGGACTGGGCGTTGGCCGCCTCCATGAGGGCGATCACCTCGAAGGCCAGCTGCTCCACGTCCAGGTCCTCGGCGAACTCCCCGGCGGCGCGCGCCTCCGTCAGGGCCCCCTCCACGTACGCCGCCCAGTCGCGGCGGGTCCGGGCGACGGCGTCGTGGACCGGACCCGTACGGGCGTCGAACTCGGCCGAGACCGCGTAGAAGAAGCAGCCGCCCGCGAAGACCCGCTCCGAGGAGTACGCGAGCCAGTTCCGGCACAGCTCGCGCACCCGCCGCGCGCCCGGCGGCAGGTCGTTCAGCGGGGCGACGACACGGTCGGCGAAGACGGCGACGGCGGCCCTGACGGTGGCGAGCTGGAGCTCCTCCTTGGAGCCGAAGAGGGCGAAGACACCGCTCTTGCTCAGCTCCAGCTCGGTCGCGATGCGTCCCAGGGACAGCCCTTCGAGTCCCTCGACCGAGGCGATGTCCATCGTCCGGCCGAGGACGAGGCGCCGGGTCTGGTTGCCCCGCTCGACGCGTCCGTCGGTCTTGGTCCCGGTGCCGCTTGGGGTGCTGCCGCTCATGCCCCCATCGTACTGAACGCACGACCGTGCGGAAATCTCCCCGCTTCGGGGGCTACCCCGCCCGCTCTCCAGGGTCCCGCCGCTCCCCGGGGGTCAGCAGCAGCACCTCGAGGGCTCGCGCGCAGGCCCGCGCCTGGGCCACGTACCAGTCGAGCCGCGCGTCCGTGATCAGCTCGGGGGTCGCGCGGACCGCGAGCGCGAACCGGGCGTGCCCCGTCCGCTCCAGGATCGGCACGGCCACCGTCCGCACCCCGTGGGCCGACTCGCCGTCGTTGAGGGCGTACCCCGCCTCCCGTACCCGCGCCAACTCGGCCGCCAGGGCCGGCGGTTCGACGATCGTCCGCTCCGTGAACGCGTACAGCGGCGGCAGCGAGCGCGGGCCGCCCTCGCCCGCCCGGGGCCAGGCGAGCAGCACCTTCCCGAGCGCCGTCGAGTGCAGCGGCCGGCGCAGCCCCACCTTCGGCGTCACCGAACCGCCCGCCACGATCACCGCGTGCGGGCCGCTCCGAAGCGCCAAATCGGCCGTCGCGCCCGTCCGTTCGGCCAGATCGGACAGCTCGGGCGCGGCCAGGTGCAGCCCCCGCTGGTGGTACGAGAGACGGCCCAGCTCCGTCATCGCCGGACCGAGCCGGTAGCGGGCGGTCCTGGCGTCCTGCTCCAGGAAGCCCGCGCTGACCAGGGTGCGGGCCAGCCGGTGCGCCGTCGAGGTGGAGAGGCCGAGCCGGCGCGCGAGGTCGGAGGCGCTCAGGTCGGGCCCGTTGTCGTGGAAACAGTGCAGCACGTCCAGTGCGCGGCGGACCGCCTGGGCGCCCGCCGGGGGTCGGACGGTGCCGGCCTCGGTCGTCATAGGGTTCGCTCCCCGTGGGTGATCGGGCTCCCACGCTCCCACATGGCGGGAGCCGATTCGGGCCTCGGGCGAGGTCGGAAACACTGTGTTCACAAGCAATCCCACATCGTGGGAGCCGAGTTGTGGGCGACGGAACAGGCGTGGCAAGGTTCCGGCCAACACACCACGGCGGCAGCGAGTCGGAAGGAGCAGGCCGGCGATGAACGCACGACACGTACCGCTCGCCCTCACCCGGCGCCGCCACATCGACCTGGCCCGCGTCACCGGCACCGGCTGTCGCTGACGCCGCAGTCACCGATCCGCCGCCGCGCCGTCGACTCTCCCCGGCCGTGCCCGCCGGGGCCCCGGTCCTCCGTGACGTCGACGTCGACGTCGAGGGCGCCACGCGCCTGTGACCACCCGGTCCGACCTCCCCTTCTCCTCCCTTTCACCCACGGCCGCGGCCGGAGCCGTCGAGCCGCCCGCCGCCCTCTCCCGACCCTTCACACCCCGGGACACCCTCCATGACGTACGCCCGCGTGCCCGACACGCTCTGGTTCACCCGCTGCCCCGTCCCCACCGCCACCGGCGTCGCCGCCGACCGCGGCTGGCTGGCGGAGGAGTTCGCCCCCGACGGCATCGCCGTCCGCTCGCTCCAGGACGCCGAACCCGGCGCCGACCGCGCCACCCACTACACCCACGCCCTGCCAGGACTCTTCCGCGAGGGCGGCAACGTGCCCGCGCTGTGGGCCCGTTCGCGCGGCGAGCGCACCCGGCTCGTCGGGCTCACCTGGATCGAGGAGCGCCAGGCGGTGCTCGTCGCCCCCGGCTCCCCGGTCCGCGGGGCCGCCGCCCTGCGCGGACTGCGGCTCGCCGTGCCGCGCCACTCCGTGCCCATCGACTTCTGGCGGGCGATGGCCCTGCGCGGCTTCGAGGGCGTGCTCGCCTCGGCGGGGTACGGACTCGGCGACGCCGACCTCGTCGACGTACCGGCCGACGGCCGTCAGGGCCAGTGGGCCGCCGAGCTCGACGCCCTGCGCCGGGGCGAGGTCGACGCCGTCTACGTGAAGGGTGCGCTCGCCGTCGAGGCGGCCCGACGTGCCGGCGCCGAGGTGGCCGTCGAGCTCGACGACCTGCCCGACCCCGCGCACCGCGTCAACAACGGAACCCCGCGCCCCCTCACCGTCCACCAGGACCTCCTGGACGAACACCCCGAGCTCGTGGCGCGTTTCCTCGCCGTACTGCTCCGCGCCGCCGACTGGGCCGCCGGCGAGCCCGACGAGGTCGCCCGCATCCTCGGCGCCGAGACCGGGGCGGGCACCGAGGGCGTCGCCGGCGCCTACCGGCCCGGCACCCACCGCACCCTCCACCCGGACCTGTCCGGCACCCGGCTCGACCTGCTCGCCCGGCAGGAGGAGGCCCTGCGCGCCCACGGCTTCCTGCCCGAAGCCGTCGACGTACGGGCCTGGGCCGCCCCGGAGCCCCTGCGCCGCGCCCACCAACTGGCGGCGTCCGCCGCGCCGAAGCCGACCGCGCAGCCGGTCCCGTAAGACCGGGGTCCGTCAGCCCGCCCCGTACCCCCGCCGCACCCGCCCCGTACCTCCGTCGCGCCCGCCGCGCATCCCCGTCGCACCCGCCCCGTACCCCCGCGCTTCCCGCGCCCCGCCCCGCCTCACCCCCTTCCGGAGGAAGACCGCCATGCGCCCACTCACCCCGTTCGCCGCTCGGGCGGCCCTCGCGGCCCTCGCCGCCCTCGCCGCCCTCTCCACCGTCACCGCCTGCGGCGCCGCGGACGACGGCGGCGACCCGAAGGGGAAGAAGGGCGGGGAGGCGACGGTCACCGTGCGCATCCCCGACCCCGGCAACGCCGGCGTCCTCGCCCGCGGCAAGAAGGACGGCAGCCTCGACAAGGCCCTCGCCGCCGTCGGCGCCAAGGTGGCCTGGACCGGCAGCGCCGGCCCCTTCGCCCCGGCCGCCCAGGCGATGAACGCCGACCAGCTCGACATCGCGACCGGCTCCATCACCTCCGGCATCACCTCCCTCGCCCAGAGCCCCGGCTTCGCCTTCTTCACCGCCACCGACCCCGACCCCGTCGGCGAGGGCATCCTCGTCCGCGAGGGCTCGGACATCACCTCCGTCCGGGACCTCGTCGGCCGCAAGGTCGCCGTCAACAAGGGCGGCACCGGCGAGTACCTGCTCCTCAAGGCCCTCGCCAAGGCCGGGATCCCCGCCGACAAGGTCGAGCGCGTCTATCTGCGCCCCGACCAGACCGCCGCCGTCTTCAACGCCGGACAGGTCGACGCCTGGGCCGTCTGGTCCACCTACGCCGTCGCCGAGATCGGCTCCGGCAAGGCCCACTTCGTCGCCGACGGGACCGCCATCGGATCCGACAACTACAGCCTCAACGCCGTCCGTTCGGAGTTCGCCAAGGAACACCCCGAGATCGTCAAGGCGCTCTACGACTACCTCCACGAGCACAGCGCCGAGGAGAAGAAGGACCCGGCCGCCTACCTCAACGTCTTCACCGACGCCGGTCCCACCGCCGTCAACGGCAAGGCCAAGGAGGTCCAGATCGACTTCACCGCCAAGGGCGGCACGGTCGATCCCATCGGCCCGGAGGACATCGAGCGCTTCGAGACCGTCGCCCGGTTCTACGCCGACCAGAAGGTCACCCCGACGAAGGTCGACATCGCCGCCCACCTCCTCGACGTCGAGAAGCTGTCATGACGGCCGCCACCGAGGAACGGGAGCGGACGGAGGGGCTCGTCGCGCCGCGTCCCCCCGTCCGCCGCGCCCGCTCCCGTACCTACGCCGTCACCGTCCGCGCGCTCGGCCCGTTCGCCCTGCTCGCCCTCTGGTGGGCATCCTCCGCCACCGGTCTCCTCACCCCCGACGTCCTCGCCTCGCCCGCACAAGTCATCGACGCGGTAGGGGAGTTGTGGGGAAACGGGCAGCTGCCCGACGCGCTCGCCACCTCCCTCACCCGCTCCGGACTCGGCCTCGTCATCGGCCTCGCCGCCGGACTCGTCCTCGGCATCACGACCGGCTTCACCCGGCTCGGCGACGAGCTCCTCGACTCCTCCCTCCAGACCCTGCGCACCATCCCCTTCCTCTCCCTCGTCCCCCTCTTCATGGTCTGGTTCGGGATCAACGAGACCGCGAAGATCCTGCTCATCGCCGTCGCCACCACCTTCCCCATGTACGTCTCCACCACCGGCGGCGTCCGCAACACGGACCGCAAACTCGTCGAGGCCATGCGCAGCTTCGGTCTCGGCCGGTTCGCGATCGTCCGCCAGGTCGTGCTGCCCGGCGCCCTCCCCTCGCTCCTCGCCGGACTGCGGCTCTCCATGACGCTGAGCGTCATCGCGCTGATCGCCGCCGAGGAGATCAACGCCACCGAGGGCATCGGCTATCTGATGTCCCAGGCCCAGAGCTACGCCCGCACCGACATCCTCGCCGTCTGCATCCTCGTCTACGGACTCCTCGGCCTCGCCGCCGACGTGTTCGTCCGCGGCCTGGAGCGGATCCTCATGCCCTGGCGCACCGCCGGACCGGGAGGGACGACATGACCGCCGTACGCGTACGGGGACTGCGCCGGGTCTTCGGTGACCGCGCCGTCATCGACGGCCTCGACCTCACCATCGGGCGCGGCGAGTTCGTGGCCCTGCTCGGTGCGAGCGGCAGCGGCAAGACCACCCTGCTGCGCATCCTCGGCGCCCTCGACGGAGCCGACGCGGGAGAGGCCCTCGTGCCCGCCGCCCGCACCATCGTCTTCCAGGAGCCCCGGCTCATCCCCTCGAAGAAGGTCCTCGCCAACGTCACCGTCGGGCTGCCGCGCGGCGCGGAAACCCGGGCGACCGGGCTGCGGGCGCTCGCCGAGGTCGGTCTTGAGCGGCACGCCGACGCCTGGCCGGCGACCCTCTCCGGCGGCGAGGCCCAGCGCGTCGCCCTGGCCAGGGCGCTGGTCCGTGAGCCCGAACTCCTGCTGCTCGACGAGCCGTTCGCCGCGCTCGACGCGCTGACCCGGCTCCGCATGCAGGACCTGGTCGGCGAACTCCGCCGGATCCACCGGCCGGCCGTCCTGCTCGTCACCCACGACGTCGACGAGGCCGTACGCCTCGCCGACCGGGTCGCCGTACTGCGCGACGGCCGGCTCGTCACCGACGAACCCGTGACCGTCCCCGGCCCCCGCGACCCCGGCGACCCGGCCTTCGTGGCCCTGCGCCGCCGCCTCCTCGCCGACCTCGGCGTCCACACCTCCACGGACAATCCCGTCCCCGCATCCGTCCCCCTCGAAGGAGCCTCCGCATGACCGTCGTCATCGGCGTCCACCGCAGCAACCCGTCCCTCTACCACCTCTCCCGCCTCGGCTACGCGGAGGAGGAGCTCGCCGCCCTCGGCGAGACCGTGAGCTGGCACCCGTACACCGACGGGGTCCGCACCGGCGCCCATCTCGCCGACGGCACCATCGACTTCGGCGGCACCGGCTCCACCCCGCCGGTCACCGCGCAGGCCGCCGGTCACGACATCGTCTACACGGCCGTCTCCGCGCCCCGCCCCGACCACGGCGCCCTCCTCGTCCCCGAGGACAGCCCGGTCCGCACCGTCGCCGACCTCAAGGGCGGCACCGTCCACCTCGCCGTCGGCTCCTGGCAGACGCACCTCGTCGCCAAGGCCCTGGACGACGCCGGACTCTCGTACGCCACCGACATCACCCCCGTACGCGGCGACTCCGGCAGCGAGGCGAAGCTCCGCGCCGGCGAGATCACCGCCTGGGTCGCGCAGGGCGCCGAACTCGCCGCCGCCCGCCGCACCGGCGGCCTGCGCGTCCTGATCCCCACCGGCGAGGTCATCAGCGACCGGTCCGTCTTCTTCACCCGCCGCGACCTGGCCGAGCAGCGGCCCGAGCTCGTCGAGGCGCTCACCCGCGCGCTGCGGAGGGCCGACGAGTGGGCTGCCGCGCACCCGCGCGAGGCCGCCGAGATCGCCGCCGCCGACCAGGGCGGCACGGTCGAGGACTGGGAGACCGCGCTCAAGGCCCTGCCCTGGACCATCGAGGAGGTCACGGAGGAGTTCATCGCCGAGCAGCAGCAGGCCGCCGACATCTTCCACCGCACCGGCTTCGTCGACCGCGCGATCACCGTCGCCGACGCCCTGCCCCGGAAGGCCTGACCGATGACGAACCCGGCCCCCGAGGTCCTCTGGTACATCATCCCGCGCGAAGGCGCCTACCCGTGGGAGCCGGAGGGCCGCCGCCCCGTCGACCTCGGCTATCTCACCCAGCTCGCCGGGACGGTCGAACGCCTCGGCTTCACCGGCGCGCTGCTCGCCACCGACCTGTACGACGTGTGGCCGCTCGGCTCCGCGCTCGCGGCCTCCACCAGCACCCGCTTCAAGCCGCTGCTCGCCGTCCACCCGGGGCTGATCTCACCCACCCTGCTGGCCAAGATGGCGCTGAGCTTCGACAACCTCTTCGGCGGCCGGCTCCGGTTCAACGTCGTCAACGGATCGACGAACTCCCTGCGGGAGTACGGCCTGCACGTCGAGCACGACGAGCGGTACGAACTCAGTGCCGAGTACTGGTCGATCGTCAAGCGGCTCACGGCCGGCGAGGTCTTCGACCACAAGGGGAGGTTCTACGACCTCAAGGGCGCCGGAGCCTCCTTCCGCGACCTGCGCCCCGTCCAGGCGCCGCACGTCCCGCTCTGGTTCGGCGGTTCCTCGGAGCCCGGCATCGAGATGGCCGCCGAGCACGTCGACGTCTACCTCACCTGGGGCGAACCCCCGCACCTGCTGAAGGAGAAGCTGGACCACGTCCGGGCCCGGGCCGCCGCCCACGGGCGGACCCTCCGCATCGGCCTCCGCCTCCACCTCATCGTCCGCGACACCGAGGACGAGGCCTGGGCCGCGGCCGACCGGCTCCTGGACGTCACCAGCGAGGCGACGTACGCCCGGCAGCTCGGGGAGCGCGCGGGCGAGGACGGCGTCGGCTGGCAGCGCCAGTTCCGCCAGCACGGCGGCAGGGTCCCGGCCCGGGCCCGCGAGCTGGAGACCCACCCGAACCTGTGGCCCGGCATGAGCCTGTTCCGCCCCGGGCCCGGCACGGCCGTCGTCGGCTCCACGACCCAGGTCGTGGAGCGCCTCAAGGAGTACCAGGACCTGGGAGTGGACACGTTCATCCTGTCCGGGAACCCGCTCCTGGAGGAGGCGTACCGGGTGGCCGAAACGGTGCTCCCGGCCCTGGGCGTCACCCACTGAGGTCGAACACGCCCCACTCCGTGAACGGCTCGGCCTGGACGTAGACCCTGCTCCCTCGCCCGACGACCCGCCGCCGGCCGAGGGGAGCACCGTCGGACGAGGTGAGCACGCCGGTCCCGCCCACCTCGACCGAGGTCTCGGTGAGCCCTCCGTACACGATCCGGTCCCGCTCCTCGCCGTAACCGCCGACGAAGGCGACCCACCCCTCGTGGACGGCGACCGCATGGGCACCCCGCACGGTGTTGGACCGCACCTTCATGGGCAGGCCCGGCCTGATCTCGAGCAGCGGGAAGTCGGTGTAGGGGCAGGCCCAGGCGACGGCGCCGGACACGTTCAGGGCGTAGCAGTCCATGATCCATCCGGCGCCGGGGACATCCTCGGACGCCCAGCGGAGCTGCCCCGTGGCGCTCCAGCGGCGGATGCCGTCCGGGTTCTCGTCGAAGTGCCCGACCCAGAGTTCGCCGGCCTCGTCGACGAGCATGTGCTCGATCGCGTCCCCGACGGTGAAGGAGGTGGTCTCGCGGCCGCGTACGTCGAAGACCTGCACTTGAGGCCCCTTGTCGCCCCGGCGGGCGCGGGACGAGGCGAGGACGAACCCGCCGTCCGGCAAGCGGTCCAGGTGCGGCCACCGTGTGCGTACGCCGCTCAGGTCGGTGATTTCCACGGCACCGCCGTCGTGGACGGAGACCACGACCGCGTCGAAGGGACGCGGGTCACGCCCGGCCTTCGAGGGGTGCTCCGCGAGCAGCCGGTGGGCGGTGCCGGAGACGTCGACGGTGCTGGTCAGGACGTGCCGGCCGTGGTGGGCGCGGGGCAGGCGGGCGTAGGGCGCGAGGGCGGTCTTCTGCACGACCGCGATCCTCGTCGGGGGCGGGCCCGGTGGCAAAGCCTTTCGGCGCGCCGCATTGATCGAACGTTGATGGCGCGTTTACGGCCCCTCGGCAAGGTGTACGGCATGCAGACCTACACGACCGTACTGACCGCACCGGAGCCCGACATGAGCTGGCGCGAGAACGCCCTGTGCGCCCAGGCCGGGCCGGAGTTCTTCTTCCCGGCCCCGGGGTCCTCGACGCGCGAGGCCAAGCAGCTGTGCGGGGCGTGCGAGGGGCGCCTGGCGTGCCTGGAGTACGCGCTGACCCACGACGAGCGGTTCGGGGTCTGGGGCGGGCTCTCCGAGAAGGAGCGGGGGCGGCTCAAGCGGCAGGGCCGCTGAGCCGCCCCCGCGAGGACCGGTGCCTCAGCCGGCCGCGCGCGCGGCCATCCGCGCCTTGCGGGCGGCGAGCTTCTCGTCGAACTTGCTGGCCTCGCTGTCCAGGCCGTTCATGTAGAGCCCCAGCTCCTCCTGGGCACGCAGGCCGTCCGGGCCGAGGCCCTCGATCTGGAGGACCTTGAGGAAGCGCAGGACGGGCTGGAGGACGTCGTCGTGGTGGATGCGCATGTTGTAGATCTCGCCGATCGCCATCTGCGCGGCCGCCCGCTCGAAGCCCGGCATGCCGTGTCCGGGCATCCGGAAGTTGACCACGACGTCCCGCACGGCCTGCATGGTCAGGTCGGGGGCGAGCTCGAAGGCCGCGCCCAGCAGGTTGCGGTAGAAGACCATGTGCAGGTTCTCGTCGGTCGCGATGCGCGCGAGCATCCGGTCGCAGACCGGGTCGCCGGACTGGTGGCCGGTGTTGCGGTGCGAGATGCGGGTGGCGAGCTCCTGGAAGGCCACGTACGCGACGGAGTGCAGCATCGAGTGCCGGTTGTCGGACTCGAAGCCCTCGCTCATGTGCGCCATCCGGAACTGCTCCAGCTTGTCCGGGTCGACGGCGCGCGAGGCGAGCAGGTAGTCGCGCATCACGATGCCGTGCCGGCCCTCCTCGGCGGTCCAGCGGTGCACCCAGGTGCCCCAGGCGCCGTCGCGGCCGAAGAGGCTGGCGATCTCGTGGTGGTAGCTCGGGAGGTTGTCCTCGGTGAGCAGGTTGACGACGAGGGCGATCTTGCCGATCTCGGTGACCTTGGACTGCGACGGGTCCCAGGCCTCGCCGTCCTCGAAGAAGCCGGGGAAGTTCCGGGCGTCGGACCACGGCACGTACTCGTGCGGCATCCAGTCCTTGGTGACCTTGAGGTGCCGGTTGAGCTCCTTCTCCACGACCTCTTCGAGCGCGTAGAGCAGCCGTGCGTCGGTCCACCCTGCCGAGCTGCCGAGGGGGGGAGAGGTGAGCGTCACGGGGAACTCCTGGGGACGGAGAAGGGCATACGGGATTACCTACGGATTCGTAGGTTACGAGACCGTAGGTTAAGCCTCCGTAAGAGCGTCGGCCAAGCCCGTCCCGGCGATGTCCGGTTACGTTCCGTTATGTGTGCTGCTCCGGCGGGGTGCCGGAGACGCAGGTCACGTCCGGGTCGGCGGTCACCGGCCAAGCGGTCGATTACGCAGCGCAGATGCCCGGCCGCTCAGAGCAGGTGGTCGGCGGCGCCCGCCTTCACCGCGGCGATCAACGCCCGCAGCGCCTCCACGGAGTCGCTGACGTACTCGCCGGGGGAGAGCGTCGACCCGATGTAGGCCCGGCCGGAGTCGTCGAGGCCGAAGCGGAAGCAGTTGGCGCCCTCGCTGCAGAAGGCCTCGTTCCAGTCGATCGCGACGGCGGTGGGGGCGGACGGGGCGGTGGGGGTGTCGGTCGTGACGTTCATGGTGTGGGGCCCTTCACAGATCCTGGGATATGGCGCGGACGAACGCGCGTGATTCGGTCGCGGACAGCGCGAGCCCGCGCAGTCGGTCCAGCAGGCCGCGGTACCGACGCAGTTGCATGTCGGTGTTGAGCAGGAGCGAGCCGTGGGAGGAGTCGAGCTGCACGGTGTCGAGCTGCGGCACCGGCGCGGCTACGTAGGTGAACGACTGGCCCGCCCCGGGGAAACCCCCCGCGGCGAAAGGGATCACGCGTACGGAGACGGTGTCCCGCTCGGTGTGGTTCAGGATGTGCTCCAGCTGGGCCCGCGCGACCTTCGGTCCGCCGAACTGCATGCGCAGCGCCGCCTCGTGGATCACGGCCTCGTAGGGCACCGGCCGGTCCCGGTCCAGGATCTCCTGGCGGCGCAGCCGCAGGGCGAGCCGGGCCTCCAGGTCGGGTCCCGGCAGTGGGGGCACGGCGGTGTCGAAGACCGCCCGGGCATGCTCCTCGGTCTGCAGGAGGCCGGGGATGTGGGTGGTGACGGAGGTGGTCAACTCCGAGGCGTGGAACTCCAGTTCGGCGATGTCGAGGAGTGCGGGCGGCAGCAGTCCGCGGTGCTCCTCCCACCAGCCCCGGTCCCGCTCGTGGGCCATGCCGGCGAGGAGGTCGACGAGTCCGGTGTCCGGGCAGCCGTAGTTGAAGGCGAGGGTGCGGACGCGTTCGGCGCTGATCCCGAAGCGGCCCGACTCGATGTTCGGGATGCGGGTGCGGTCGACGCCCAGGAGGGCGGCGGCCTGCTGGGCCGACATCCCCGACTGTTCGCGCAGTCTGCGCAGTTCGCTCCCGAGGCGCTGCTGTCGCGCGGTCGGGCTGCTCCTGGGTGGCACGCTCGATCTCCCTTTTGCTCCGTGACGCCGTGGCTCGGACCGGGCCGTCGTTTTGGCCGGAATGACACGACTACCCGCAAGTAGTAGCACCGTGCTCCGGTCGTGCGCTACGGTCGGTAGCGCAAGTCTCACACGGGGCTACCGTGCCCGTGTGCGTGTACCCCCCATGCACCAGGAAATGTGAGCAAACCGATGAAGGGCGCCCTGCGTTGCCTCCCGACCGCCGCCGCGGCCGGGCCCGTACCTCCCGCCACGGAGAACCTCAGCTACTCGATGCTGCTCCCGGGCGGCGCCTACTGCGCGAAACTCGCGCGCGAGGCGGTCCGCTCGCTCCTCACCGGGCACGGCCTCTCCCACCTCTGCGAGCCCGCCGTCCTCGCCGCCTCCGAACTCGTCGCCGCCGCCTATCGGTTCACCCCCGACCGGGAGATGATCCTGCGCGTCCGCTGGCAGTTCGAGGCCCTGCGGATCGTCCTCTACGACCAGCATCCGGCCCATTCCTCGCCCCACGCGGCCGAGGAATGCCGCGACCGCCGCAGCCGCAGCATGTGGCTGCTGGCCGCGGCGGTCGACGAGCACGGCGGGGACTGGGGACTCGCCCCCGTCCTCACCCCCGGCGGAGGCACCAAGTCCTGGGCGTTACTCCACCACTAGACCTTCTCCACCCTTAGTCCTCCTCCGCCACCGGTCCTCCTCCGCCACCGGTCCTTCTCCACCGCTGGTTCTTCTCCCTCGGCAGTCCTTCGGATCAGGCCGGGGTCGGGGCCGTCCCCCTGACCTCCTCCGCCGTCGTCGGCCGCAGCTCACCGTCGAGCAGCAGCCAGCGCGTGATCCCCAGCGACTCCAGGAACGCCACGTCGTGGCTCGCCACGATCAGCGCCCCCTCGTAGGCGTCGAGGGCCGCCGTCAGCTTCCGCACCGACGCCATGTCCAGATTGTTCGTCGGCTCGTCCAGCATCAACAGCTGCGGAGCCGGCTCCGCGAGGAGCAGTGCGGCCAGGGTCGCCCGGAACCGCTCCCCGCCCGACAGGGTGCCGACGGGCTGATCCGCCCGCGCCCCCCGGAACAGGAACCGGGCGAGCCGGGCCCTGATCGTGTTCGGCGTCGCCGCGGGCGCGACACGGGCCACGTTGTCCACCACGCTCAGCTCGTCGTCGAGCACGTCGAGCCGCTGCGGCAGGAAGCGAAGCGGCACCTTCCTCTCGACCTCGCCCGACAGCGGCTCCAGCTCCCCGGCGATCGTCCGGAGCAGCGTCGTCTTCCCGGCGCCGTTCCGGCCGACCAGGGCGATCCGCTCCGGGCCCCGCAGGTCGAACTCGCCGCCGACCCGGGCCCCGTACCGCAGTTCGAGCTCCCGCAGGTAGAGCACCTCGCGGCCGGGCGGCACCGAGGTGCGGGGCAGCTCGACGCGGATCTCGTCGTCGTCCCGTACCGCCTCGACCGCCGCGTCGAGCCGCTCCTTGGCCTCCGAGAGTCGCTCCGCGTGCAGCGTGCGCTGCTTGCCGGCCGTGACCTGGGCGTTCCTCTTGTTGCTGTTGGCCACGAGCTTCGACGCGACCCTGTTCTCGAAGCTCTTCTGGCCGTACCGCTTGCGGCGGGACAACTTCATCTGGGTCTCGGACAGTTCGCGCTTCTGTCGCTGTACGTCGGCCTCGGCGACCCGCACCATCCGCTCCGCCGCCTCCTGTTCGGCGGCGAGCGCCGTCTCGTACGCGGACCAGTTGCCGCCGTACCAGTCGACCTCGCCGTCGCGCAGGTCGGCGATCTGGTCGACCCGCTCCAGGAGTTCACGGTCATGGCTGACCACGACCAGGACCCCGGAGAACTTCTCCACCGCCTCGTAGAGGCGCGCGCGGGCGTGCAGGTCCAGGTTGTTGGTGGGCTCGTCGAGCAGGAGTACGTCAGGTCGGGCGAGCAGCAGCGCGGCGAGGCGCAGCAGCACGGACTCGCCGCCGGAGATCTCGCCGACGGTCCGGTCCAGGCCGACATGGTCGAGCCCGAGCTGGTCGAGGACGGCCCGGGCCCGCTCCTCCACGTCCCAGTCGTCGCCGATCGCGGTGAAGTGCTCCTCCGCGGGGTCGCCCGCCTCGATGGCGTGCAGGGCGGCCCGCTTCGCGGCGATGCCGAGGATCTCGTCCACCCGTCGTGCGGTGTCCAGGACCAGGTTCTGCGGAAGGTAGCCGAGCTCGCCGGTGACCCGGACCGTGCCGTCCTGCGGGGTCAGTTCGCCCGCCACCAGCTTCAGGAGCGTGGACTTGCCGGAGCCGTTGAGCCCGACGAGGCCGGTGCGGCCGGGGCCGACGGAGAGCCGGAAGTCGTCGAAGACCTCGGTGCCGTCCGGCCAGGAGAAGGAGAGGGAGGAACAGGTGATGAAAGTGGGGTGGTGATGCGCCATGCAGGCCTCCGGGTCGCGTAAGCGTGGAAAAAGGAGCAACGCGGGAGACACCGGGGCGCGGGCAGTGTGGAGAACGGCTCGTACGCCGAGGTCGAGAACGGCACACGCGGCACAGGGGGCACGCGCGGCTCGGTGTCTCGCAACCTCAGACGAGCAACGTCCTTCTCCGATCGGGTGACGACAAGGTCAGGACCGACCGTACGCCCCGGGCCGGAGGGGCGGCAAACGATTTAACGCGGATTCCGCCACGGGCGGTGTACGGGCGGTCTACGGGCGGTCGCGGAGCAGCTCCGCCAGGCCCTGGTCCCAGTCCAGGTACTGGTGCTCGCGTCCCGCCGGCACCAGATGCTGCGAGCGCTCCAGGAAGCGGCGCAGCTCGGAGGTCCGGACGTGGACCATGGCCACCCCCTCCGGGGCGTGGAACTCGACCACCGTGCGGTCGTACCCGTACGGACGCAGGCGCACGTCCCCGACCCCGGCCGGGCGCTCGACCCCCTGGACGAGCAGCTCGCGCGCGAAGGCCCAGGAGACCTCGACGCCCTCCAGGGTGGCCGGCGGCGGGAACGCCATGCTCACGGCGTACGGATCCTCGCGGTCGTACCGCAGGGTGGCGGGGACGGTCTCCATCCGGGGCGCGGACGCGACCAGACGGGCCTGCACGGCCTGCTCGATGACGGCGGACAAGACCGGCTCCTCTCACGCGGGCTTCGGATCCTGTGCGTCTCCCCGACACCAGGGCACCTGACACCCCTCTAGACGAGCGGGACGGCCGGAACGTGCACTGGGCCCCCACGTGACCTGTGTCACCGGGGTTTCACGGTCGTCCGGCGCGGAGGTCGTCACCGCTGCTCGGGGACGTCCTCGTCGTCCGGTTCCGCGCAGGGGCCCGAGTGGTCGCAGTACGGCTGGTTTCCGGAGGCCCCGCAGCCGCAGAGCATCACCCGGGTCTCGTGGCGGTCCCCGTACGCGCCGGTCACGACGAGGTCGCCCCGTATCACCAGCTGCCCGGCGTGCGTGCGGCGCACCGTGGTGGGGGAGTCCGGGGGCTCGGACACGGCGTCCTCGGCGCGGTGGTGGTACTGGAGCGCCCCGGACGGGCAGCACCGCACGACCTCCGCGACCCGGTCGGGCTCGGCGGCGTCGGGCAGTACCCACGGGCGCCGGGACACGTCGAAGACCTCCGGCAGGCCGTGGACGCACTCGGCCGCGTGCAGACAGCGGCGCGGCTCGAACGTGACGGTGATGCCCTCGCCCTCGTACTCCTTGAGCCTCGGCTTCTCGTCGCTCGTGCGCTCGCTCGTACGGTCGGTCGTACGGTCTGCCATGCGACCAGCCTAGGAACGCCCGGCCGGGGACGCACCCTGGACGCGGAGCGGCCCGGGGCACTAGCTTCCGGCGCCATGACGTCCATGGGGAAGACGAGACGAATGATGTCGGTGGGGCTGATCGGGGCGGCGCTCGCGCTGACCCTGGCCGCCCCGGCGCGGGCCGGGGAGACCCCCACGGCAGCGGCCGGCTGGCAGCTGACACCGACCGGCACCGACGCCCGTTTCCGGGGGCTCGCGCCGGTCGACCGCAGGACCGCGTGGGCCGCCGGCTCGAAGGGCACGGTGCTGCTCACCACCGACGGCGGCCGGAGCTGGCGCAACGTGTCGCCGGCCGGTGCGGGCGACCTGGAGTTCCGCGACGTCGAGGCCTTCGACGCCCGCCGGGCCGTCGTCCTCGCCATCGGGGAGGGCGAGGCCTCCCGGGTGCTGCGCACCGAGGACGGCGGCGCCACCTGGACCGAGTCCTTCCGCAACACCGACGCGCGGGCCTTCTACGACTGCATGACCTTCTTCGACCACCGGCACGGACTCGCCATGAGTGACCCGGTCGACGGGAAGTACCGCATCCTCTCCACCCGCGACGGCGGCCGCTCCTGGGAGGTCCTGCCGAGCGCCGGGATGCCGGACGCGCTCCCCGGCGAGGCGGGCTTCGCCGCGAGCGGCCAGTGCCTCGTGTCGGCCGGGCCCCGGGACGTGTGGATCGCGACGGGCGGCGGGGCCACCGCGCGCGTGCTCCACTCCGCCGACCGCGGACTGAACTGGACCGCGACCGACACGCCGATCCCGGTCGGCGATCCGGCCCGCGGCGTCTTCGGGCTCGCCTTCCGCGACCGCACCCACGGCATCGCCGTCGGCGGCGACTACCGCAAGGACCAGCCGTCCCCGCGGGCCGGCGCGGTCAGCACCGACGGGGGCCGCACCTGGCGTCCCTCGGCCACGCCGCCGCCCGCCTACCGCTCCGGCGTCGCCTGGCTCCCGCACAGCAGGACCGCCGCGCTCGCCGTCGGCCCGACCGGCACCGACCTCACCACCGACGGCGGCCGCACCTGGCGCACGGTCGACACCGGCTCGTACGACACGGTCGACTGCACCGCGGACGGCTCCTGCTGGGCCTCCGGCGAGAAGGGCCGCATCGCCCGCCTCGCCACCGAGGACTGACCGAGAAGGACTGACCGAGGGCTAGGAGGGCAGCTCTTCCCGGTACGCGGCGATCCCGTCGGCCGTCTTGGTCGGGTAGAACTCCGTGATCCGGTACGCGCACACGCCCTCGACGCTGAACGGGTCGGCCGCCGTGATCTTCTCGATCTCCGCGCGGTCGACCCCGGAGGCCAGGATGATTCCGCCGTCGCGGGGGTTCTTCCGGCCCGACGCCAGGAACACGCCGGCGGCGTACTGCGCGTCCAGCCACTCGACGTGCGCGTCGAGAAGTGCGTCCACCCGCTCGACGGGCGCGGTGTAGGTCAATTCCAGTACGAACATGATCGCCAGGCTACCCGGCCGGCCGAGCGCCCGTTCGGCGTACGCCCGTCCCGGAACCGACCGCCGACCACGGGCGGGCCCCCGCCGTAGGGTGGCCCGCATCATGACGATCATCGAGATTCCGGCGGGCTGGCCCGCCGACGAGAGCGCCGCCCGGGCCGTCCAGCAGGAACTGCGCGGGCGGCTCGTGCGCGACGAGGAGGGACCGGCGGTCGGCGAGGGCCACGTCACCGGCCTCGACGTGGCCTACGACGACGAGCGGGACCTCGTCGCCGCCGCGGCCGTCGTGCTCGACGCGCGGACCCTGGACGTGGTGGAGGAGGCCACGGCGGTCGGCCGGGTCTCCTTCCCGTACGTCCCCGGGCTCCTCGCCTTCCGGGAGATCCCGACCGTGCTCGCCGCGCTCGACAGGCTGACCGCCGACCCGGGCCTGTTGGTCTGCGACGGCTACGGCCTCGCCCACCCCCGCCGCTTCGGGCTCGCCAGCCACCTCGGGGTGCTTACCGGGCGGGCGTCCATCGGCGTCGCCAAGAACCCCTTCACCTTCGCGTACGAGCAGCCGGGACCCGCGCGCGGCGACGCGGCCCCGCTCCTGGCCGAGGGCGAGGAGGTGGGCCGGGCCCTGCGCACCCAGGCCGGGGTGAAGCCCGTGTTCGTCTCGGTCGGCCACCGCGTCTCCCTCGCCAACGCCTGCGCCCACACCCTCCGCCTCGCCCCGCGCTACCGGATCCCGGAGACCACCCGGCACGCCGACTCCCTCTGCCGCAGGGCCCTCAAGGAGGCACTCGGGTACGTCTGAGTACGCGTACGGATACCGGCCCGCCGCCCGGCCCGGCAGAGTGGGGTTCATGACAACTCCCCTTTCCGCTCCGCCGCGTTCGACCGGGCGCGGCCTGACCCTGGTCCTCGCCACCGCCGGAGTGCTCGCCCTGGCCTGGACCTGCGCCATCCTGTACGTCCTCACCAGCTGGACGCTCGGATGATCGGGCAGCTGCGGTGCGTCGTCCTCGACTGCCCCGACGCCCGCGAACTCGCCGAGTTCTACCGCCGGTTGGTCGGAGGCGAGATCGAGAGCCCAGACCCCCGCTGGGCCGTCGGTGAAGGCTCCGCCGTGCTGCGCGGCGAGAACGGCCCGGTCCTCGCCTTCCAGGGCGTCGCCGACCACCACCCGCCCGTCTGGGGCGCGCCCGAGCAGCAGTTCCTCCTCGACGTGCGGGTCGACGACCTGGCCGCCGCCCACGAGGCCGTCCTGGCGCTCGGAGCCGTACCGCTCGCCGGGGAGACCGGCGACGCGCGTGTCTACGCGGACCCGGCGGGCCACCCCTTCCGACTCGTACGGCCCTGACCCGCGGGACCGGCGGGGAGGGAACGCTCCCGTGCCGCCGGCCGTTGGGCGGACATGGTGATGATGGTGAGCATGATGGTCATGGCGGTGGTCGTCATGGTGCCGTTCCTCCTCGGCGCGGCCCGGCACGTGGTCCTGCGGACGGGCCGGCCGAAGTGGGTGCGGCGCCTCCTCGCCGCACGCGCCAAGGACACGCCGACCGGTGCCGGGGTCACCGCCACCGACGAACTGCTCGCCTTCCTGAACGCGAACAAGCGCGTCCAGATCGAGCAGCGCGAGGAGGAGCGGCTGATCCGCCACGACGTCCAGGACGGCGCCCCGCCCCGTACGGGCGTCGACCTGGACGCGGGCACCGCCGTGATCCGGCCCGGCCGCGCGGAGTAGTCCTATCCCCGGTGCGCCACCCGGAAGCGGATGCCGGCCGCCTGGAGGCGGGCGGTCAGGGCGTCGCCCATCGCCGCCGCCGTCGTCACCTGGCCGGCGGTCTTCGGCAGGGGGTCGAAGGCGAGGCAGAGGGCCGACTCGGCGAGCATCTTCGCCGTCTCGTCGTAGCCCGGGTCGCCGCCCGACACCTCGGTGAAGACCCGCCGCCCACCGCCCTCGCCGACGAACCGGACCGAGAACCAGCTGCGGGCGCGCCGCTCGGCCGACGGGCCCTCGCCCGATCCGTAACGCCCCATCAGCCAGGAGCGGACGGGCGGGAGTTGGGCGGCGGCGACGCTCGCGCCGATGACGGCGGTGCCTCCGACGGCCATCGGGAGGGTCTTCACGGAGGCGTAGTGCCGGTAGCGGAAGTCCGGCCCGTACCGTTCGAGGGCGGCCGCCGAGCGGGTCACCACCTGCGGGTCGAGCGTCGGCAGCGGCAGCGCCCAGGTGCCCGTCTCCCGGCTGAACCGGGGCCCGCCGAGCGGCGCGCGGGCCCTGCGTCCCACCAACCGCGGTTCGTGCAGGCGCCGTTCGTGCGCCGCCCGCAGTATCTCCCGGCCCCGGCCGAACGCGGTCAGCGCCGAGGCGAAGGTCCCTCCGGAGAACGCGGCCCCGGCCCGGACGAAGCCGTCGACCCGCAGGGGCACGTCCTCCGGCAGCTGCCGGACGGTGAAGTACACGCCCAGGTCGTGCGGGACGGAGTCGAAGCCGCAGGCGTGCACGATCCGGGCGCCGGTCTCCCGGGCCCGCGCGTCGTGCCGTACGAACATGAGGTCCACGAACTCGGCCTCGCCCGTCAGGTCCAGATAGTCCGTGCCCGCCTCCGCGCAGGCCGCGACCAGACCCTCGCCGTGCCAGACGTACGGGCCGACCGTGGTCGCCACCACCCGTGCGGACTCGGCGAGTTCGCGCAGCGAGCCGGGGTCGGCCGAGTCCGCGACGACCAGCGGCAGGGCGGCGAGGTGCGGCCGCCCGGCGGCGAGCCGGTCCCGCAGCGCCTCCAGCTTGCCGAGGCTGCGCCCGGCGAGCGCCCAGCGGCACTCCGCCGGGGCGTGTTCGGCCAGATACTCCGCGGTGAGCTCGCCCACGAAGCCGGTCGCCCCGAAGAGGACCACGTCGTACGGTCTGGCTCCGGTCTCGCGCCCCACGCCCGCCCCTGTCTCCATCAAGCCCCTCGTCTCGGCCGTACCGCGCCGCCGCGCGCGGTTGTCGTCGGCGGAGGATAGCGGACCCCGGGCAGGCCCCCGCCCGTGCCCCGGCCTCCGGAATTTCCAAGCGCTTGCTCGGCTTGGGGGCTTGTGCCGAGTGGAACACGTTCCTAGCATCTCCGGTGTTACATCATTGGTGTCACACACTCCTGGGGGCTCGATGAGCACGACGCACACCGCCCGCAACGGCCCCCTCACGGGGGTGCGCGTGGTCGAACTCGCCGGGATCGGCCCCGGCCCCTTCGCCGCCATGCTCCTCGCCGACCTCGGCGCCGACGTCGTCCGCGTCGACCGCCCCGGCGGCGCCGGCCTCGGCATCGACCCCGCCCGCGACCTCACCAACCGCAACAAGCGCTCCGTCCTCGTCGACCTCAAGGCCGAGGACGGCCCCGCCACCGTGCTCGACCTCGTCGAGCGGGCCGACATCCTCGTCGAGGGCTACCGGCCCGGCGTCGCCGAACGCCTCGGCGTCGGCCCCGAGGCCTGCCTCGCCCGCAACCCGCGCCTCGTCTACGGCCGGATGACCGGTTGGGGCCAGGACGGACCGCTCGCCCCGACCGCCGGACACGACATCGGGTACATCGCGATCACCGGCGCCCTCGGCATGATCGGCCCCGACCCGGACGGCCCGCCCACCATCCCCGCCAACCTCGTCGGCGACTACGCGGGCGGCTCCCTCTACCTCGTCATCGGCGTCCTCGCCGCCCTCCAGCACGCCCGGACGCACGGCGAGGGCCAGGTCGTCGACGCCGCCATCGTCGACGGCACCGCGCACCTCACCACCATGATCCACGGCATGCTCGCGGCCGGCGGCTGGCAGGACCGCCGGGGCGTCAACCTGCTCGACGGCGGCTGCCCGTTCTACGGCGTGTACGAGACCTCCGACGGCGGCCACATGGCGGTCGGCGCCCTGGAGGAGCAGTTCTACGCGGAGTTCGTCCGCCTCCTCGGCGTCGAGGAGGTCGCCCCAGCCCGCCGTGACTTCGCCCGCTGGCCCGAGCTGCGCAAGGCCGTCGCCGACCGCTTCCGGAGCCGTACCCGCGAGGAGTGGACCGCCGTCTTCGACGGCAGCGACGCCTGCGTCGCCCCCGTGCTCTCCCTCCGCGAGGCACCCGGCCACCCGCACCTGGCCGCCCGCGCCACCTTCACCGAGCGGGACGGGATCGCCCAGCCCGCCCCCGCGCCCCGCTTCTCCGTCACCCCCGGCACCCTCCGCACGGGCCCCGCCCTGCCCGGTGCCGACACCGCCGAGGTCGCCCGCGACTGGGCCGTACCCACCCTGAAAACTCAGGAGCCCGAAGCATGAAGCGTCAGCTCTACACCGAGGACCACGAGGCCTTCCGCGCAGTCGTGCGCACCTTCCTGGAGAAGGAGGTGCTGCCCCACTACGAGCAGTGGGAGAAGGACGGCATCGTCTCCCGCGAGGCCTGGCTCGCCGCCGGCCGGCAGGGCCTCCTCGGCCTCGCCGTCGAGGAGGAGCACGGCGGCGGCGGCAACCCCGACTTCCGGTACGCCTCCGTCCTCGCCGAGGAGTTCACCAAGGCGGCCGCCCCCGGACTCGCCATCGGCCTGCACAACGACATCATCGGCCCCTACCTCACCAAGCTCGCCACCGACGAGCAGCGCCGCCGCTGGCTGCCCGGCTTCTGCTCCGGCGAGATCGTCACCGCCATCGCGATGACCGAGCCCGGCGCCGGTTCCGACCTCCAGGGCATCCGCACCACCGCCGAGGACCGCGGCGACCACTGGATCCTCAACGGCTCCAAGACCTTCATCTCCAACGGCATCCTCGCCGACCTGGTGATCGTCGTCGCGAAGACGACGCCCGAGGGCGGCGCCCACGGCCTCTCCCTCCTCGTCGTCGAGCGCGGCATGGAGGGCTTCGAGCGCGGCCGGAACCTCGACAAGATCGGCCAGAAGTCCCAGGACACCGCCGAACTGTTCTTCAAGGACGTCCGCGTCCCCAAGGAGAACCTGCTCGGCGAGCTCAACGGCGCCTTCGTCCACCTCATGACCAACCTCGCCCAGGAGCGCCTCGCCATCGCCGTCGCGGGCATCGCCGGCGCCGAGCACCTCCTGGAGCTCACCACCCGCTACGTGAAGGAGCGCGAGGCCTTCGGCCGGCCGCTCGCCAAGCTCCAGCACGTGCGCTTCGAGATCGCGGAGATGGCCACCGAGTGCGCCGTCACCCGCACCTTCGTGGACCGATGTATCGCACAGCACGTCGAGGAGGGCGCCCCGACCGGCCTCGGGCTCGACCCCGTCAACGCCTCCATGGCCAAGTGGTGGGCGACCGAGCTCCAGAAGCGCGTCGCCGACCGGTGCCTGCAACTGCACGGCGGATACGGCTACATGAGCGAATTCCCGGTCGCCCGCGCCTTTACCGACGGCCGGATCCAGACCATCTACGGCGGTACGACGGAGATCATGAAGGAGATCATCGGCCGCTCCCTCCTCGGCTGACCCCGTCCCGCACCCCTCGAAGAACCCTCACCGCGAAAGGCTTCCCGTGAGCACCGAAGCGTACGTGTACGACGCGATCCGCACCCCGCGCGGACGCGGCAAGGCCAACGGCTCCCTGCACGGCACCAAGCCCATCGACCTGGTCGTCGGCCTCATCCGGGAGATCCAGGCCCGCAACCCCGGGCTCGACCCGGCCGCCATCGACGACATCGTCCTCGGCGTCGTCGGCCCGGTCGGCGACCAGGGCTCCGACATCGCCCGGATCGCCGCCATCGCCGCCGGCCTGCCCGACACCGTCGCCGGCGTCCAGGAGAACCGCTTCTGCGCCTCCGGCCTCGAAGCGGTCAACATGGCCGCGATGAAGGTCCGCTCCGGCTGGGAGGACCTCGTCCTCGCCGGCGGCGTCGAGTCCATGTCCCGCGTCCCGATGGCCTCCGACGGCGGCGCCTGGTTCGCCGACCCGATGACCAACCTGGAGACCAACTTCGTCCCCCAGGGCATCGGCGCCGACCTCATCGCCACCATCGAGGGCTTCTCCCGCCGCGACGTCGACGAGTACGCCGCCCTCTCCCAGGAGCGCGCCGCCGCCGCCGTCAAGGACGGCCGCTTCGCCCGCTCGATCGTCCCCGTCAAGGACCGCGCCGGGCTCACCGTCCTCGACCACGACGAGTTCATCCGCCCCGGCACCACCGCCGACACCCTCGCCCGCCTCAAGCCCTCCTTCGCCGACATCGGCGAACTCGGCGGCTTCGACGCGGTCGCCCTGCAGAAGTACCACTGGGTCGAGGAGATCGACCACGTCCACCACGCCGGCAACTCCTCCGGCATCGTCGACGGCGCCTCGCTCCTGGCCGTCGGCTCCAAGGAGGTCGGCGAGCGGTACGGGCTCACGCCGCGCGCCCGGATCGTCTCGGCCGCCGTCTCCGGTTCCGAGCCGACCATCATGCTCACCGGCCCGGCCCCGGCCACCCGCAAGGCCCTCGCCAAGGCCGGCCTCACCATCGACGACATCGACCTCGTCGAGATCAACGAGGCCTTCGCGGCCGTCGTCCTCCGCTTCGTCAAGGACATGGGCCTCTCCCTGGACAAGGTCAACGTCAACGGCGGCGCCATCGCGCTCGGCCACCCGCTCGGCGCCACCGGCGGCATGATCCTCGGCACCCTCGTCGACGAGCTGGAGCGCCAGGACAAGCGCTACGGCCTCGCCACCCTCTGCGTGGGCGGCGGCATGGGCATCGCCACCGTCGTCGAGCGCGTCTGACCGTCCCGTCCGAACCCTTACGGAGAGAACCCGATGACCGAGAGCACCACCATCCGCTGGGAGCAGGACGAGACCGGGATCGTCACCCTCGTCCTCGACGACCCCAACCAGTCCGCCAACACCATGAACCAGGCCTTCCGGGCCTCGATCAAGGCGATCGCCGACCGCGTGGAGGCCGAGAAGGACTCCATCCGCGGCATCATCTACACCTCCGCGAAGAAGACCTTCTTCGCGGGCGGCGACCTCAAGGACATGATCAAGGCGGGCCCCGAGCACGCCCAGGACATCTTCGACAGCGCCATCGAGATCAAGAACGCGCTGCGCCGCATCGAGACCCTCGGCAAGCCCGTCGTCGCCGCCATCAACGGCGCCGCGCTCGGCGGCGGCTACGAGATCGCGCTCGCCTCCCACCACCGCGTCGCCCTCGACGCCCCCGGCTCCAAGATCGGCCTGCCCGAGGTCACCCTCGGCCTGCTGCCGGGCGGTGGCGGCGTCGCCCGCACCGTACGCCTCATGGGCATCACCGACGCCCTCCTCAAGGTGCTGCTCCAGGGCACCCAGTACGCCCCGAAGCGCGCCCTGGACAACGGCCTCGTCCACGAGATCGCCGCCACCCCCGAGGAGATGATGGCCAAGGCCATCGCCTTCATCGACGCGCACCCGGAGTCCCACCAGCCCTGGGACGTCCCCGGCCACCGCATCCCCGGCGGCACCCCGTCGAACCCGAAGTTCGCCGCGAACCTGCCGGCCTTCCCGGCCAACCTGCGCAAGCAGCTGAACGGCGCGCCCTACCCGGCCCCGAAGGCCATCATGGCCGCCGCCGTCGAGGGCTCCCAGGTCGACTTCGAGACCGCGATCACCATCGAGTCCCGCTACTTCACCGAGCTGGTCATCGGCCAGACCGCGAAGAACATGATCCAGGCGTTCTTCTTCGACCTCCAGGCGGTGAACTCGGGCGCGAGCCGCCCGAAGGACGTGGAGAAGCGTCAGGTCCGCAAGGTCGCCGTGCTCGGCGCGGGCATGATGGGCGCCGGCATCGCGTACTCCTGCGCCCGCGCCGGCATCGAGGTCGTCCTCAAGGACGTCTCCGCCGAGTCGGCCGCGAAGGGCAAGGCGTACTCCGAGAAGCTCTGCGCCAAGGCCGTCTCCCGGGGCCGCACCACGCAGGAGAAGGCCGACGCCCTCCTCGCCCGCATCACGCCCACCGCCGAGGTGGCGGACCTGGCCGGCTGCGACGCGGTCATCGAGGCGGTCTTCGAGGACACGGCGCTCAAGCACAAGGTCTTCCAGGAGATCCAGCACGTCGTCGCCCCTGACGCCCTGCTCTGCTCCAACACCTCCACCCTCCCGATCTCGGTCCTCGCCGAGGGCGTCGAGCGCCAGACCGACTTCATCGGCCTGCACTTCTTCTCGCCCGTCGACAAGATGCCGCTCGTCGAGATCATCAAGGGCGAGCGCACCGGCGACGAGGCCCTGGCCCGCGCCTTCGACCTGGTCCGCCAGATCAACAAGACGCCGATCGTCGTCAACGACTCGCGCGGCTTCTTCACCTCGCGGGTGATCGGCCACTTCATCAACGAGGGCGTCGCCATGGTCGGCGAGGGCATCGAGCCCGCCTCGATCGAGCAGGCCGCCGCCCAGGCCGGCTACCCGGCGAAGGTCCTCTCCCTCATGGACGAGCTGACCCTCACGCTGCCGCGCAAGATCCGCAACGAGACGAAGAAGGCGGTCGAGGAGGAGGGCGGCACCTGGGTCACCCACCCGGGCGAGGCCGTCATCGACCGCATGGTCGACGAGTTCGGCCGCCCCGGCCGCAGCGGCGGCGCGGGCTTCTACGAGTACGGCGAGGACGGCAAGCGCGGCAAGCTGTGGCCGGGCCTGCGCGAGCACTTCACCAAGCCGGGGTACGAGATCCCGTTCCGCGACATGCAGGAGCGGATGCTGTTCTCCGAGGCCCTTGACACCGTCCGGCTCCTGGAGGAGGGCGTCCTGACCTCGGTCGCCGACGCCAACATCGGCTCCATCATGGGCATCGGCTTCCCGGCCTGGACCGGCGGCATCCTCCAGTACGTCAACGGCTACGAGGGAGGGCTGCCCGGCTTCGTGGCGCGCACCCGGGAACTGGCGGAGACGTACGGCGAGCGGTTCGCCCCGCCGGCCCTCCTGGTGGAGAAGGCCGAGCGCGGCGAGACCTTCACCGACTCCTGAAAGCGGTCCTCAGCTCCTCGCTCAGCGAGCGCTGAAAAGCGGTGAGGAGGGCCTGGACCACCATCGGCTGCATGTGCGCCGAGAGCGACTTCATCGCGCTCAGGTGGTCCGGGTCCTCCCCGCTCTCCCGGTACGGACTCCACACCTCGTCCCGGAAGAGCCGGGAGAGCTCCTGGGCGGCCGCGCGCGCGTGCTCCAGGAGCACGGTCCGGGAGGCGAGGATCGTCTCGTGCTCGATGGGCACGTCGAGCAGCTCGACCCCGAGCCGCAGCAGCGCCCCGTCGAGCCGGTACGTGTCGGCTTCCTCGGTCCGGTCGAGCACGCCCATCGCGGCCAGCCGGTCCACGTCCCGCTCGGTCAGCTCCCGCCCGGCACGCCGCTCGAGATCGCGCCGGGTGATCGTCTCGGCTGACTCGGGAGCCCACGAGGCCACCAGGGCCCGGTGGACGGCCAGATCCTGTGCGCTGAGGTCGTCCGGCAGCTGCTCCAGATACCGCTCGATCGCCGCCAGCGTCATGCCCTGCCGCTGGAGCTCCTCGATCAGCGCGAGCCGCGACAGATGGCCCTGCCCGTAGCGCCCCACCCGGCGGGCGCCGATGACGGGCGGCGGCAGCAGCCCCCGGGTCCCGTAGAACCGCACGGTCCGCACCGTGACCCCGGCCCGCGCGGCCAGCTCGTCCACGGTGTAGACGGGCTCCTGCACGTCGCTCAGCTGCTCCATGTTCAACAGTATTGCTGTCTCACCACGACTGTAAAAGCCCCTGAAGGGCTCGTCCCACCGGTCGGCGGCCCGCCGGGCGTCCGGCGGGCCGGGGATCAGAGGGGCGTGGGGGAGGACAGGCCCGTGTCGACGGAGGCGAAGGTGACGCCGTGGTCGGCCAGCGCCTCCGCGACGACGCCGCCGAGGACGGTGAGGGCCAGGAGGAGGTGCTCGTCGCCGATCTCGCGGTCCTTGCGGGCCACGGCCACGCGGAGCGACTTCTCCAGGACGGTCTTCGCCTCGCGGGAGAAGGTGAGGCGGCCCGACCACCACCCGGCGTCCTTGCGGTCACCGGCCAGCGCGCCCGCGCCGTGGGTCTCCTCGACGCGCTCGACGATCGCGCCGACGTCGATGCCGAGGTCGGCCAGGGCCTCCGCGTCCGCCCGGGACAGTCCGGCCCGGCGCCGCGCGTCGGAGAGCGCGGCGAGCAGGGACGGGCGGCGCTCCGGCGGGCACAGCCGCCCGAGCACCGCCGCCGCGCGGGTGTCCTCGCGGTCGAGCAGGGCCAGGAGGAGGTGCTCCGGGGTGACGACGGCCGCGCCGTCCCGCTCCGCGTGCGCGGCCGCCTCCTTCACCGTGGCGCGCGCCGCCTTCGTGAACCGTTCGAACATCACTGCCTCCCGTACTTCTTGTGGACGGCCTGCCGGCTGACACCCAGCTCGGTCGCGATCTCCTGCCACGACCATCCCTGGTTGCGCGCGCTGCGCACCTGGACGGCCTCCAGCTGTTCAAGGAGGCGCCGCAGGGCGGAGACGGCCCGCAGCCCGACCCGGGGGTCGCGGTCGCCGGCCCGTGCGGCGAGATCGGTCGCATCGGTCATGCTGTCAATGTAGGTTGACATCTGGAGGCATGTCAACCTCAGTTGACATGCCCAACTGTCGGTGCCGCCTCGTACGGTGACCGCATGACCGTGATCGAATACGTACGCGGGGACGCCACCGCACCCCGGGGGAAGGGCGTCCGGATCATCGCCCACGTCTGCAACGACCTGGGCGGCTGGGGCAAGGGCTTCGTGCTCGCCGTCTCGCGCCGCTGGCCGGAGCCCGAGGCGGCCTTCCGCCGCTGGCACCGGGAGCGGGCGGGGAACGACTTCGGGCTCGGCGCGGCCCAGTTCGTGCAGGTCTCGCCGTACCTCTGGGTGGCGAACCTGGTGGGTCAGCGGGGCATCCGCACCGGCCGGAGCAGTGGGGTCCCCGTGCGGTACGAGGCGATCGACACGGCTCTCGGCCTGCTGGCGGACAAGGCCGTCGAGCTGGGGGCCTCGGTCCACATGCCCCGGATCGGCTGCGGACTCGCCGGGGGCACCTGGGGCCGAGTGGAGCCCTTGGTCCGGGAGCGGCTGACGGCGCGGGGGATACCGGTCACCGTGTACGACTTCGGCGGATGACGGGCGCGGGGGCGGGGTGTCGTAAGGGTGTTCGGCCGGGCGGGCTAGAGTCGACGGCTGTTCGCATCGGGGGCACAGGAACACAGGGGAGAGAGATGTACGTGCAACTCAGGGAGACGGCCGAGGAGTTGGCCGGAATCCTGTGGCGGGAGCACACCGTCTACCGGGAGCGGGGCGGCGGGGTGGTGATCCGGGGCGAGCACGTGCGCCGCTGGATCAGTCTCGCCCCGACCGGGGGCAAGGACCGGGCCCTGCTGCGGGCCGGGCGGATCCTGGACGGGGGGACGACCGCCCCGGCCCGTACGGAGGTGGTCGTCGACCTGACGGCCGGGACGGCGGAGCTCGCCGCCGTCTGCCGCCGGCTGCTCGCCGACGTCGCCGCGGCCGCCGAGCCCGGACCGGGGTCGGGACCCTCCCGGGCGGGCAGGCCGGAGAAGCGGGAAAGGCCGGGGCGGGCGGCTCGTGCCGCCCGCCCCGGCCGCCGCCCCCGCAGGGAGCGGCACACCAGCCCGGGTTCCTGGTTCGTCCTGCTCTGCGTCGCCGCGGTGCTCGGTGTCTGGCTCTACGGCGTCTTCGGTACGTACCCCTACTGAGGGGGCGGTCCGGTCAGTACGCGGTGACGGGGTAGTGGTCGGAGAGGTTGGTGTAGGTGTACGACGTGCCCCAGCTGGAGACCGTCCACGGCGCGCTCTGCTCCAGGACCACGTTGTTGGTCCAGCCGGCGGGCCGGGCGTTCCCGGACCGGTAGAGGACGTAGTCGAGGTCCTCGCGCGGGTCGGTCGGGTAGCGGTAGTTCGCGATCGAGTTCAGCTGGGTGTCGAAGGAGTACGGGTGGCCGGTGCGGGCGTCGGCCCCCACCAGACCCGCGTCGGCGAGCATCGTGCCGTACTCGGGGGTGTGCGAGTCGACGTTCATGTCACCGGCGACGATGACCTGCTCGTTCGCCGGGATGTTCTTGGCGTCGAGGAACGCGTCGATCGCCTTGAACTGGAGGCTGCGCTTCTGCGCGGCCTCGCCCGCCGAGCAGCCCGGGTCGGTCGAGTTCGCGTGCGTGCCGAGGACGTGGACGAGGCTGCCGTTCACGTTCAGGACGACGTAGGCGAAGCCCTTGTTCGCGTACCAGTCGGCGCCGCAGGCGTCCTTGTAGACGTACTGCTCCTTGCGGACGATCGGCCACTTGCTGAGGATCGTCACCCCGCCGTCCTCGGGCGTGGTCGAGGAGTAGGACCCGCCGGTGGCGTCCCAGCCGGTCTTGCTGCGGCCCACGACGGGGGTCTGGTACGGGTACTGCGCGGCCGCGTTCGCCTTGAGGGCGTCCGAGGCGGAGTTGTCGAAGGCCTCCTGGAGCACGACGACGTCCTGCCCCTGGAAGAAGGGGGCGGCGGGGATCGCCTTGGCCCGGTGGTCCTGGCCCCAGTTCGGGTACAGAGTCTTGGACATCAGGAACGTGTTGTACGTCAGCACCTTCAGGCGCGGGGCCTCGGCGGTGGTGGCGGCGGACGCGGCCGGGGCGGCCGTCACCAGGGTGGCGGCGGCGAGCGCGAGCGAAAGGGCGGCGCCGGGGGCGCGGCGGAGCGCGGCGAACGACACGTGAACTCCCGTGAGTACGTGGGGGGTTGGGCTGGCGCCGCACATACAATCAGCCAGGGTTACCTTCCGGTAGCCTTTGGATGCCGGGAATCTGGCCGAGCTCGCAAGATCACGCCAACTCTCGTTCCGGTGTCTGATTTGTCGTGTTTTGGAGCAGGTAGAATGCGCGCATGACCCTCGCGAACTCCACTGTCTTCAAGACCGACCTCGGTCCGCTCAACCCCGTCTGGGCCGAGCTCATCCTCGGCGCGGTGCTGTTCGGGCTCACCTTCCTCATCCTGGCGAAGGGCATCCTTCCCAAGATCAAGCGCACCCTCGACGAGCGCGACGACGCCATCGAGGGCGGCACCGAGCGCGCCGACGACCTGCGCTCCGAGGCCACCGCGATCCGCGAGCAGTACGAGGCGGAGCTCGCCGAGGCCCGCCACGAGGCCGCCCGCATCCGCTCCGCCGCCACCGAGGAGGGCTCGGCCGCCATCGCCGCCGCCCGCGCCGAGGGCCAGGCCGAGCGCGACGCGATCCTCGCCGCCGGTCACGCCAAGATCGCCGAGGAGCGCGCCGCCGCCGAGCGCGAGCTCACCGCCGACGTCGACGCCTGGGCCCACGCCCTCGCCGCCCGCATCGTCGGCGAGCCGGTCGGCGCCGACCGCGCCTGACCTCGTACTTCTTGCAAGGGGCCGTCGCCCGGGTCGCAGCACCCCGGCGACGGCCCCTTCGTCGTGCGTGGCAGCCTGGACACATGAGGAGAAGGCCATGGCCATGGACCGTGTGAAGCCGCTCGACCGGGCCCCGGCCGGTCACGAGCCCCTGCCGCCGCCCGTCGGCGGAGTGCTGTGGAGCGTCGCGGGGGACGTCCGGGCGCTCCTGATGCTGCCCGCCGCCCTCACCCTGCAGGTCGCCCACCCCGCGATCGGCGCCGGCGTCGACGACCACTCCGTCTTCCGCACCGACCCCTGGGGCCGCGGCGAGCGCTCCCTGCGCTCGCTCCAGCTGTGGATCTACGGCGGCGAGGAGGCCGCGCGGGAAGGCCGCCGCCTCCGGGAGCTGCACAAGACGATCCAGGGCACCGACGCCCACGGCCGCCGCTACCACGCCCTCACCCCGGCCTACTACTCCTGGGTGCACGCGACCGGCTTCCCCATCTATCAGCACGGGCTCCGCCTCCTCGCCCGCCCCCTCACCGAGGCGCAGGAACGGCAGCTGTACGCCGAGTGGCTCCAGGTCGGCCGGATCCTCGGCATCCACGACCGGGACATGCCGCAGACGATCGAGGCGTTCTGGCCGTACTACCGGAAGGTCCTCGCCGAGGAGATCGAGGCCACCACCGTCGTACGGGAGCTGCTCGACACCGACCTGCCGCTGCCCGCCCCGGACCGGGGTCCGCTGCCGCTCCGGCTCGCCCTCCGCCTCCTCTGGCCCGTCCTGCGCCGCCCCTTCCTGCGGCTGCGCGCCTTCCTCACCGTCGGCCTGATGCCGCCGGACGCCCGGGAGGCCATCGGCCTGGAGTGGACGGACGCGCAGGAGCGCGCCCTGCGCCGCTTCGCCCGGACCGTCCGGGCCGTGGTCCCCGCCCTCCCCGAGCGCCTGCGCTACCTCCCCCTGGCCAGGAAGGCCCGCGAGACCGCCCGCCGCGCCAAGCAGTAGGGCCCGCGCCCCCGCCCGTTGTGGGCCTGCGATCCGCCGGGGCGGTGCCCACCCACCCGGACGGCGCCCACCCCGTTGTGGGCCGCGCCCGCCGGGGCAGTGCCCCCGCCCCCGTTGTGGGCAATCGTCCCGCGGGGCGGGACGGGTGGGCACAACGGACGGCGCCCTTGCCGGCGCCAGAGGCTCCCGAGCTTGAACCCGCACCGAAGGTGACGGCGCCCTGGTGGTGCGGGTCCAGGCGCGGGACGCGGAGGCGCCGCTATGGGCGCCGTCCCGTGTGCCCACCCGTCCCGCCCCAGCGGGACGATTGCCCACACGGGGGTGGACGGGGGGCACGCGTGCCGGATCAGTGCCCGGGCGCCTCGTTCTCGTGGATCGTGTTCGTCTCCGCGATCTTCTTCCACGACTTCGGCTGCGCGGGCTTCGCCGGCTTCGCGGCGGTACGGCCCGACGGTGCCGCGGCGGGCGCGGACAGACCGGCCGCGGTCGCCGCGGAGGCGGCCGGCTTCGACGGCTGGTACAGCCAGGTGTCGAAGAGGCCGGCCAGCGGCTTGCCGGAGACCCGCTCCGCGTACGTCACGAAGTCCGAGACGTGCGCGTTGCCGTAGGCGTTCTCCTGCGGCCAGCCCTTCAGGATCGCGAAGAACGTCTCGTCGCCCACCTCGTTGCGCAGCGCCTGGAGCGCCAGCGCGCCCCGGTCGTAGACGGCGATGTGGAACTGGTTGTCGGCGCCCGGGTCACCCGGCTTCACCGTCCAGAACGGGTCGTCGGCCGCCCGCGTGGCGTACGCGTAGTCCGCCAGTTCCTGGGCCGTGCCCTCGCCCTCCTTCTCCGACCACAGCCACTGGCTGTAGCGGGCGAAGCCCTCGTTGACCCAGATGTCCTTCCAGTCCTTGACGGACACGCTGTCGCCGTACCACTGGTGCGCCAGCTCGTGGACGACCACCGACACGTTCGCGCCGTTGGCGAACTGCCGCGGGCTGTAGAACGGGCGGGTCTGCGTCTCCAGGGCGAAACCGCTGGTCACATTGGGCACGTAGCCGCCGAGGGAGTTGAAGGGGTACGGCCCGAAGACCGACTCCAGCCACTCCGCCACCTCGGTCGTGCGCTCGATCGAGGCGCGCGCCGAGCCCGCGTTGTCGCCGAGGTCCTTGCTGTACGCGTTGAGGACGGGCAGCCCGTTCGCCGTCTTGTCCGTCGTGATGTCGAACTTGCCGACGGCGAGCGTCGCCAGGTACGTCGCCTGCGGCTTGTTGGAGCGCCAGTTGAACCGGGTCCAGCCGAGCCGCGAGGACTGCGACTGCAGCACGCCGTTGCTGATGGCCTGGACGCCGTCCGGCACCAGGACCGACACGTCGAAGGTGGCCTTGTCCAGCGGGTGGTCGTTGGACGGGAACCACCAGACGGCCGAGTCCGGCTCCTGCGCGGCGACACCGCCGTCCGGGGTGCGGGCCCAGGCCGACCAGCCGTCGATCTTGAACTCGGAGGGCTTGCCCGCGTAGCGGACGACGACCGTGACCGGCGTGTTCTTCGCCAGCGGGCTCGCCGGGGTGACCTCCAGCTCGTGGTCGCCCGAGGTGGTGAACTTCGCCAGGCGGCCGTTCACCCGGATCTCACTGACCTTCAGACCGAGGTCCAGGTTGAAGCGGGACAGGTCCTGCTTGGCGGTGGCGAGGATCGTCGCCGTGCCCTCCAGGAGGTCCGTCGTCGGCTGGTACTTCAGGCGCAGGTCGTAGTGCGAGACGTCGTAGCCGCCGTTGCCGCTGGCGGGGTAGTAGGAGTCGCCGATGCCCGGGGCGCCCGGGGTGAAGGAGGCGGCCGATGCCGGGATCGCCAGCAGCAGGGAGGCCGCGAGGGCGCTCGGAACGATGAGTCTGCGGTGCACAGGTGCTCCCCAAGTCATAAGAAACGTAAGACGCACGGGTGGTCGTCGGTCCTTAGTTCGGACCTTATTCAGCCCCCGACGCACCGTCACGTCCAGAGGACCCCCTGTCACACGATCGCCATTCGGCCGACATGTACCGTCCGCCACCCGAATCGCACCCGAATGCCTCCAGCACTCTTTTGCGCGGGAGTTGACCGGGGTACGTTCCGGCGCATGCCGATGCGAAAGCGGAGAACCCGCGGAGCCCGACTGACGTACGGAACCCTCGTGTCCGCGGCCACGGCCGCCCTGTTCGCAAGCCTCGTCACCCCCGCCGGCGCCCAGCCGGAACCGGCCTCGCCCGCCGCGCCCTTCGCGCGCGAGTCCCGCCCGGTCCACTCGTACGCTGACGCCGTCCGCGAGTCCGTCTGGGTGGACACCGGCCTCGACGGCGACGGCGACGGACGCACCGACCGGGTCGCCGTCGACATCGTGCGCCCCCGCGAGCCCGCGGCGGCCGGCCGGAAGATCCCGGTCATCATGGACGCCAGCCCGTACTACGCCTGCTGCGGACGCGGCAACGAGAGTCAGAAGAAGACCTACGACGCCGACGGGAACCCCGTCCAGCTCCCGCTCTTCTACGACAACTACTTCGTCCCGCGCGGCTACGCCTTCGTCGCCGTCGACCTCGCCGGCACCAACCGCTCCGACGGCTGCGACGACGTCGGCGGCCGCTCCGACGTCCAGTCCGCGAAGGCCGTCGTCGACTGGCTGAACGGCCGCGCCCGCGGCTACACCTCCCGCACCGGCGCGACCCCGGCCCGCGCCACCGGCTGGTCCACCGGGAACGTCGGCATGATCGGCAAGAGCTGGGACGGCACCATCGCCAACGGCGTCGCCGCCACCGGCGTCGAAGGGCTGAAAACGATCGTTCCGATCGCCGCCATCTCCTCCTGGTACGACTACTACCACTCGCAGGGCGCCCCGCTCTACAACTCCAACCCGAGCTGGCTCTCCGAGTACGTGAACAGCCCCGAGGCACAGGGCCGCTGCGGCGCCGTCCAGGACCGGATCACCGCGAGCACCCCTTACAGCGGCGACTGGACCCCGGCCTGGACCGAGCGCGACTACGTGAAGGACGCCGGCAAGGTCAGGGCCAGCGTCTTCGTCGTCCACGGGCAGCAGGACCTCAACGTCCGCGCCGGTCACTTCGGCCAGTGGTGGGACGCGCTCGCCGCCCACGGCGTCGAGCGGAAGATCTGGCTCTCCCAGACCGGCCACGTCGACCCCTTCGACTTCCGGCGCGCCGACTGGGTCCGCACCCTGCACCGCTGGTTCGACCACTACCTCCTCGGCTACGACAACGGCGTCGACCGCGAGCCCGTCGCCGACGTCGAGCGCGCCCCGGACGTCTGGACCACCGACCGGCAGTGGCCGGCGCGCGCCACCGCGACCACCACCCTGCGCCCCGCCCCCGGAGCCGCCGCAGGACCCGGTGTCCTCGGCCGCGCCTCCGCCGCCCCCGGCTCCACCGCGACCTTCACCGACGACCCGGCCCTGGGCGAGCTGGACTGGGCGGCCCGGATCGACGACGCCACCCCTGAGAAGGCCGGGTTCGTCACCCGCCCGCTCTCCCGGGACCTGCGGATCTCCGGCTCCTCGAAGGTGACGGTCACCGCGACCCCCACCACCTCCACCGCGCACCTCTCCGCCGTCCTCGTCGACCTCGGACCCGACACGATCCGGGACTACGGGGCCGCCGGCGAGGGCATCACCACCCTCACCGACCGCAGCTGCTGGGGCGCGAGCACGGCGGGCGACAGCGCCTGCTTCAAGGAGACCGCCGCCCGCACGACGGACGTCACGTACAACGTCGTCAGCCGGGGCTGGGCCGACCTCGGCACCTGGGCCGACCCGCGCGAGGAGCACCCGCTGATCCCCGGCAGGGCGTACACCCTGACCCTGAACCTCGCCCCGACCGACCACGTCGTCCCGGCCGGCCACCGGCTCGCCCTGATCGTCGGAGGCACCGACAAGGACCTCCTCGACTCTCCGTCGACCACCCCGACCCTCACCCTCGACCTCGCCCGCACTTGGGCGAAGCTGCCCCTCGTCGGGGGCGCCGGGGCGTTCGACCGGGCGACGACGGGACCGGCCCCGGCCCTGCCCCCGCCCACCCATGTCCCGTCCCTGACCGGCCCCGTCCCGCCGGCCGCCGTCACCGGACCGCGCCTGCCCGGGGAGGACCGATGAACCCCCTTGCCCGTCAGCGGAGTTCCCGGCGGGCGCTCGCCCTCGTGGTGGGCGCCGCCGCCCTCGCCCTGCCGCTCGTCACCGTCCCCGCCAAGGCGGCGGACAGCGCGCCCGCGCAGGCCCTCCCGCGCACCGGCTTCGAGGAGAGCCGGGGCGCCCGGTGGACCACCGAGGCCGAGGAGGGGGAGTTCCTCGCGGCCGTCCAGCGGGGGAGCGACCGGGTGGCGCTGCGCGAGATCGGCGTCACCGGTCAGGGCCGCCCGCTGCGGCTCGCCACCCTCGGCGCGGGCAGCACGACCGTCCTGCTCGTCTGCAGCCAGCACGGCGACGAGCCGGCCGGCCGGGAGGCCTGTCTGAGCACGGTGCGCGACCTCGCGTACGCCCGGGACAAGGAGACCCTGCGCTTCCTCGCCCGCACCACCCTCCTCGTCGTCCCCACCGCGAACCCCGACGGCCGGGAGGCCGACACCCGCGGCAACGGCGACGGCGTCGACGTCAACCGCGACCACCTCGCCCTGCGGACCGCCGAGGCGCGCGCGATCGCCGCCGTCATCCGCGACCGGAAGCCCGCACTCGTCTACGACCTCCACGAGTACGGCGCCACCCCCCGCTACTACGACAAGGACCTGCTCGCCCTCTGGCCCCGCAGCCTCGACGCCGACCCGCACGTCCACGACGAGTCCCGGAGGCTCTCGGAGTCCTACGTCCGGCCCGCCGCCGGGCTCGCCGGGTACAGCAGCGGCATCTACGGCATCTGGACCGACCCGCTCACGGGGGAGCCGGTCAAGCAGGTCGCCGGTGACGGCCAGGAGCGGATCCTGCGCAACACGGCCGGCATCAAGCACTCCGTCGGACTGCTCGTCGAGACCCGTGTGAACGCCTTCGACCAGGCCGAGAAGGACGACCCGGCCCTCAACCACCGGCGTCGCGTCGCCACCCAGCACGCCGCCCTGAAGGGGGCCTTCGCCTACCTCGACGAGCGGCGCGGGCCGCTCACGGCGGCCACCGCCCTCGCCCGCGGCGCCGGCCTCGCCGACCGGGGTCCGGTCTACCTCGGCGGCGCCGACAACGATCCGGCCGAGCCGGCGGAGATCCTCATCGACCCGCCCTGCGGCTACCGCCTGGACGCCGCTCAGTACGCCGAGGTGGGCGACGAACTCGCCCTGCACGGCGTGACCGTGAGGGCGGAGGGCGCGGGTGTCTTCGTGCCGCTGCGCCAGTCCCAGCGCGCCCTCGTCCCGCTGCTCCTGGACGCGCGGGCGACCTATCACCTCGTCAGTGGGAGTCCTGTGGAGGAGTGTTGACGATCGGGTGCCCCCGGTCCGGCGCGGCGTGATTCCGATGTTTGCCGAGGTAAAGTTACCTGCTGGTACTGACCATGCCTCGAACGGGCCCACGAAGCCCTGGAGTTGGAGAACCACCATGCGCCACACCAAGCCCGCACGCCGTACCCTGACGGCCCTGCTCGCCACGACGCTGCTCGCCGGGGGCGTGCTGCTCGGACAGACGGCGACCGCCGAGCCGGCCGCCGCCAAGACCGTCACCTGCAACGTCACCAAGCTGCGGGCGGACGCCCGCAAGGAGCGCGACCGCGCCGCCCGACTCAAGAGGGACGGTGCCCCGGCCGAGGCCCGCAAGGCCCTCGCCCATGCCGACGCCCTGGAGCACCGGGCCAAGCAGTGCGCCGACGCGGACAACAACAGCAGGCCGCCGCTCTGGAAGTAGGAAGCGGTACGTCGCGCGGGGCGGTTGCCATCCGAAAGGACGGCAACCGCCCCGCAGGCGTCCCGGTCCTGCCCCGCGGTCGTCAGAGCATCGCCGTCGCCAGCTCCGCCGCCGCATCCGCACAGCCCCAGGCGACCGTCACCCCCGCGCCGCCGTGCCCGTAGTTGTGGACGAGCCGTCCGCCGCCCGGCGGCGTCACCGCCTCGATCCGCACCCCGCCGGCCCGCGCGGGCCGCAGGCCCACCCGATGGCCGAGGACCCGGGCGCCCGCGATCTCCGGCCGCACCCGCGCGCACCGCGCCACGATCGCCGCCGCCGTCTCCGGATCCGGCGCGAGCCGCTCGTCGCCCTCCTCCGCCGTCCCGCCGAGCACCAGCCGGTCCTCGTGCGGGAAGTAGTACGTGGTCTCGCCCGCCGACTCGTCCGCCGCCGTGAACCACTCCTCGATCCCCGGGTTCTCCACCAGGACCAACTGCCCCCGCACCGGCCGCAGCCCGGGATCCGGTACGAGCTCCCGCGCCGCGAGCCCCGTGCAGTCGACCACCACCCGCGCCTGCGTCGTCGCCTCCTCGAAGTCGCTTATCCCGTGCCGCTCGAAGATCCCGCCCATGGACTCGAAACGGCTCCGCAGGAAGGTCAGATGGACCGGCATGTCGATCAGCGGCAGGCGCGCCGCGAGCCCCGTGCGGTACGGCCCCGGAACCTCCTCCGGCGGCAACTGCCGCAGCCCCTCGACCTCCTTGGCCCACGGGCCGAGACCGTCGAGGGCCGTGTCCGCGTGGACCCCGGCCACGAACGCGACCCCGGTCCGCTCCGGATCGACGGCCAGCTCCTCGTACACCCGCAGGGAGTTCAGCGCCCAGGCGCCGACCTCGGCAGCCGGTTCGATCCGGTACGGCCACCACAGGGCGCCCGCCACCGCCGAGGTCGTCGCCTGCGGGTCGTCCCGGGACCAGATCCGTACCCGACGCCCGCGCTCCGCCAGCCGCGTCGCCGTCGCCAGGCCGACGACCCCGCCCCCCACCACGATCACGTCGTTCTTCATGCCCGGGACCGTACCGGGACCATGACATTTCCGGGACGGTGCGGCCACGGAAGGCGGAAACACTGGAGTCATGCCGGTTCCGTACACGACCCTCGACCTCGTCCCCGCCGCCCCGTCCGGCGGCGACCGCCCCCACCACGACTTCCTCGTCGACGGCAGGCCGCTGCTCCACCGGCTCGACGAGACCGACGGACACGACACCGTCTCGCCCCTCGCGGCGGACCTCCCGCCCACCGTCCGCCCCGAGCACGCCCACCGCCTGCTCCTCGCCGACGGCACCCGCCAGGTGATCCACTCCTGCCCCGACTGCGAGGACCCCGGCTGCGGCGCGGTCACCGCCGTCGTCGCACGCGAGGGCGGGGACGTCGTCTGGCGCGACTTCGCCTGGCAGACCGGCCCCGCCGTCGACCTCGTACGCGAGGGCTACCCCGGCGTCGGCCCGTACCGCTTCCACGGCGCGAGCTACCGCTCCGTACTGCTCCGGCTCCTCGAATCCTCGGCGTGTCGCCGCGTCGCCTAGGATTCGTTCCCTGATGACTGCAACCCTCGTCGCCAAGGACCTCGCCGCCGGCCACGGCGAACGCACCCTCTTCGCCGGGCTCGACCTCGTCGTCGCCCCCGGCGACGTCATCGGCCTCGTCGGCGTCAACGGCGCCGGCAAGTCGACCCTGCTGCGGCTGCTCGCCGGGCTCGACACCCCGGAGGAGGGCGAGCTGCGGCTCTCCCCGCCGACCGCCGCCGTCGGCCACCTCCCGCAGGAGCCCGAGCGGCGCGCGGGGGAGACCGTGCGGGAGTTCCTCGCCCGCCGCACCGGCGTCGCCGCCGCCCAGGCCGCCATGGACGAGGCCACCCAGGGGCTCGTCGACGGCACGCCCGGCGCCGACGACGCGTACGCGACCACCCTGGAACGCTGGCTGAACCTCGGCGGCGCCGACCTCGACGAGCGCGCCGAGGAGGTCGCCGACTCCCTCGGCCTCACCGTCGGCCTCGACCAGCCGATGACCGCCCTCTCCGGCGGCCAGGCCGCCCGTGCAGGCCTCGCCTCGCTGCTCCTCTCCCGCTACGACGTCTTCCTGCTCGACGAGCCCACCAACGACCTCGACCTCGAAGGCCTGGAGCGCCTGGAGGCCTTCGTGAAGGGGCTGCGCGCCGGTACGGTCGTCGTCAGCCACGACCGCGAGTTCCTCACCCGCACCGTCACCAAGGTCCTCGAACTCGACCTCGCCCAGCAGCAGATCACCCTGTACGGCGGCGGTTACGAGGCGTACCTGGAGGAGCGGGACACCGCCCGGCGGCACGCGCGCGAGGAGTACGAGGAGTACGCCGGCAAGAAGGCCGCCCTGGAGGCGCGCGGCCACATGCAGCGGTCCTGGATGACGCAGGGCGTCAAGAACGCCCGCCGCAAGGCCACCGACAGCGACAAGCTTGGCCGCAACGCCCGCAGCGAGGCCAGCGAGAAGCAGGCCGCGAAGGCCCGGCAGACCCAGCGCATGATCGAGCGCCTCGACGTCGTCGAGGAGCCCCGCAAGGAGTGGGAGCTGCGCATGGAGATCGCCGCCGCGCCCCGCTCGGGCTCGGTCGTCGCGACCCTGCGCGAGGCCGAGGTGCGCCGCGGCGACTTCTCCTTCGGCCCCGTCACCCTCCAGATCGACTGGGCCGACCGGGTCGCCGTCACCGGGGCCAACGGCGCCGGGAAGTCGACCCTGCTCGCCGCCCTCCTCGGCCGTCTCCCGCTGGACTCCGGCGACGCGGTCCTCGGCTCGGGCGTCGTCGTCGGCGAGGTCGACCAGGCCCGGAAGCTGTTCCACGGCACGGAGACGCTCCTGGAGGCGTTCTGCGCGGCCGTGCCCGACACCGAGCCCGCCGAGGTCCGCACGCTGCTCGCCAAGTTCGGCCTGAAGGCCGTCCACGTGCTGCGGCCCGCCACCACGCTCTCCCCGGGCGAGCGGACGCGCGCCGCGCTCGCCCTGCTCCAGGGCCGGGGCGTGAACCTCCTCGTCCTCGACGAGCCGACCAACCACCTGGACCTGCCGGCCATCGAGCAGCTGGAGTCCGCCCTCGACTCGTACACCGGCACGCTGCTGCTCGTCACCCACGACCGGCGCATGCTCGACGCGGTCCGCACCACCCGCCGCATCGAGGTCGCCGACGGCAAGGTGACCGAGCTGTGAGCACGGACGCGTCCGTACGCGGTCCGCGGTGACGGTCTCCTTCGGCTGGGGGCCCGTCGAGGCGCGGGCCCTCGCCCCGGCGGCCGCCTGCGTGGTCGTGGTCGACGTGCTGTCCTTCACCACGGCCGTCGGCGTCGCCGTCGAGGGCGGCACCGCCGTCCTCCCGTACCGCTGGAGGGACGCCACGGCCGCCGCGTACGCGCGGGAGAAGGACGCCGTCCTCGCCGTCGGCCGGAGCGAGGCCACCCCGGCGCACCCCTGGACGCTCTCCCCGGCCGCCCTGCGCGCGGCCCCGAGGCCGCCGCGCCTGGTCCTGCCGTCCCCGAACGGCTCCACCATCGCGGCCGAGGCCGCCTCGGGCGGCGCGCGCGTCGTCGCCGCCTCCCTGCGCAACCACTCGGCCGTCGCCCGCCGGCTCGCCGACCGGGGCTACGGCACGGCGGACCGCCCGCTCGCCGTCATCGCCTCGGGCGAGCGGTGGCCCGACGGCTCGCTGCGCCCGGCCCTGGAGGACCTGCTGGGCGCGGGAGCGGTGCTCTCCGCTTTCGTGCGGACGCACACCCTGACCCCGGAGGCGACCGCGGCGGCCACGCTGTGGGACGCGACCGAGGACCCGGTCGCCGTCTTGCACGGCTGCGACTCGGGCCGTGAACTGTACGAGTACGGCTTTCCGCAGGACGTGGCCGTGGCCGCCGAGATCGACACCTCGGCAGTCGTTCCCGTCCTCGTGGAGGGCGCATTCCAGGAGGCACCATGACCGACCTACTGACCCGGCTGACCGAGATGCTGGACGATCTGGACGCCGACGTGGACGAGACGATCGACCTCGCCGACGAGATCGCGGCCTCGGGCGACGCCGGTCTCCTGCCGCGCCTCCAGGCGGAGCTGGACCGCGTCATCGCCGAGCGGAACTTCTACGCGCGGGAGCTCCTCGGCGGCGTCCTCGCCGCCCTCGGCGGCCCGGACGTCCTCCCGGCCCTGATCCGTGCCTCCGCCGTCGACCTCGGGGACGACCAGGACGGCCTGGCCACCGAGATCGTCGAGCTGGTCCAGGCGGACCCGAAGGCGGCCCGCCGTCTCCTCCAGCCGATGACGGAGGACGACGACCTGTCCGTCGCCAACCGCGCCGACTGGGCGCTGCGCTTCCTCCCGTAAGCAGGGCGGTCGCACGCGAAGAGGCCACAGCCCGGTGGGGGCTGTGGCCTCGTTCATGCGGACGCGGGGGGCAGGGTCTACCAGTAGGGGCTGCAGTCGACGGCGCCGGTGCCGCTGTCCTTGAGGCACACGCGGTAGTAGTAGCCGCTGCCGCCGAGCATGTTGGACCAGTCCGAACCCGGGTCCGGGATCGTCACCGAGAGACTGCGGACGAGCGGGCCGGCGTAGCCGTTGTGCTTCTCGATGTAGCCGTAGTGGTCCCACCAGTTGTCGGGGCCGTAGGGGTCGGTGACGCGGACCCAGGCGGCCTGACACGCGGCCGACCAGCGCAGCTCGGCCTTGTCGATGCCGTCGGAGACGGACGCCTTGGTGACGGCGTCCTTGTCGCAGGCCTGCGAGACGGGGCCGAGGTTGTCGCAGCCGGCGCCGGAGCAGCCGGCGGCGTACGAGGTGCCGGCGAGCGGGACCAGGGCCATGGTCATCGCGGCGGCGGAGACTCCCGCCATCTTCGCGATCATGCGCTTCATCTGAGGGTGATACCTCCGGGAGAAGGAACGTCTGACGGCCTTCCGCGGAGGCCGGAGATGATCTTGGTTCCTTGTCCTGCGCGCGTCAATGGAAAAAACGGACGACCTGGTTCTACGGCCGGTGGACGCGAGTCGTCCCCGCACACGTCGATCGGTGTGTACGGGGACGACTCCGGCAGTACGGTCGGAAACCGCCTCCGACCTGCGCGTTCTATCGGCGCTTGGCGCCGCCCTCGCCGAGCAGGCCGGCCTTGCGCAGGGCGTCCGCCATCGCGCTGTTCGCGGGCGCGGGCGCCGCCGAACGGTCCCGGCCGCCCCGGTCGTTCCGGTTGCCGCCCCGGTCCCCGCGGTCGTTCCGGTTCCCGCCCTCGGACCGGCGGCCGCCACCGCCCTGACGCTGCTGCGGCGGCCGGCCGGAGCGCTCGCCCCGGTCGCCCCGGTCGCGCTTGGGCGCACCGCCCTGGCCGTCGGCGCCCGGCTCGTCGTCCAGCCGCAGCGTCAGCGAGATCCGCTTGCGCGGGACGTCCACGTCCAGGACCTTCACCTTGACCACGTCACCGGGCTTCACCACGTCGCGCGGGTCCTTGACGAAGGTCTTCGACATCGCCGACACGTGGACCAGACCGTCCTGGTGCACGCCGATGTCCACGAACGCGCCGAACGCGGCCACGTTGGTGACGACGCCCTCCAGGACCATCCCGGACGCCAGGTCGCCGATCTTCTCGACGCCCTCCTTGAAGGTGGCCGTACGGAACGCCGGACGCGGGTCGCGGCCCGGCTTCTCCAGCTCGCGCAGGATGTCCGTCACCGTCGGCAGACCGAAGGTCTCGTCGACGAAGTCGTCGGCCCGCAGCGAGCGCAGCGTGCCCGTGTCGCCGATCAGCGCCGCGACCTCGCCGCCCGTCGCCTTCACCATCCGGCGCACCACCGGGTACGCCTCCGGGTGCACCGAGGAGGCGTCCAGCGGGTCGTCGCCGCCGCGGATGCGCAGGAAGCCCGCGCACTGCTCGTACGCCTTCGGACCGAGCCGCGCCACGTCCTTGAGCGCCTTGCGGGAGCGGAAGGGGCCGTTGGCGTCCCGGTGCGCGACGATGTTCTCCGCGAGACCGGAGCTGATGCCCGAGACCCGCGAAAGCAGCGGCGCGGAGGCGGTGTTGACGTCCACGCCGACACCGTTCACACAGTCCTCGACCACCGCGTCGAGGGAGCGCGAGAGCTTCACCTCGGCCAGGTCGTGCTGGTACTGGCCGACGCCGATGGACTTCGGGTCGATCTTCACCAGCTCCGCGAGCGGGTCCTGGAGCCGCCGGGCGATGGAGACGGCGCCGCGCAACGACACGTCCAGGTCCGGGAGTTCCTGCGAGGCGAAGGCGGAGGCCGAGTAGACCGAGGCGCCCGCTTCCGAGACCATCACCTTCGTCAGCTTCAACTCGGGGTGCTTGGCGAGGAGTTCGGCCGCCAGCTTGTCGGTCTCGCGGGAGGCCGTGCCGTTGCCGATCGCGATCAGCTCGACCGCGTGCTCCTTCGCGAGCCGTGCCAGCTTCTCGAGCGCCTGGTCCCACTTGTTGGCGGGGACGTGCGGGTAGATCGTGTCGGTGGCGACGACCTTGCCGGTCGCGTCGACGACGGCGACCTTCACGCCCGTGCGGAAACCGGGGTCGAGCCCGAGCGTCGCCCGGGTGCCGGCCGGCGCGGCGAGCAGCAGGTCCCGCAGGTTCGCCGCGAAGACCCGGACAGCCTCGTCCTCGGCGGCCGTCCGCAGCCGCAGCCGCAGGTCGATCCCCAGGTGCACCAGGATGCGCGTCCGCCAGGCCCAACGGACCGTGTCCTGGAGCCACTTGTCCCCGGGGCGGCCCCGGTCGGCGACGCCGAAGCGACCCGCGACGATCCCCTCGTACGAGGAAGGCCCCTCGGTCGGCTCCTCCGGTTCGAGCTCCAGGCTGAGGGCGTCCTCCTTCTCGCCGCGCAGCATGGCGAGCACCCGGTGCGAGGGCAGCGCCGTGAAGGGCTCGGCGAAGTCGAAGTAGTCGGCGAACTTCGCTCCCGCCTCCTCCTGCCCCTCGCGCACCTTCGCCACCAGGCGTCCGCGGCCCCACATGCGCTCGCGCAGCTCGCCGATGAGGTCGGCGTCCTCGGAGAACTTCTCGGCGAGGATCGCCCGCGCGCCCTCCAGGGCAGCGGCGGCGTCCGCGACGCCCTTGTCGGCGTCCACGAAGGCCGCGGCGGCGGCCGCCGGCTCGACGGACGGATCGGCGAGCAGGCCCTCGGCCAGCGGCTCCAGACCGGCCTCGCGGGCGATCTGGGCCTTCGTCCGGCGCTTCGGCTTGAACGGCAGGTAGATGTCCTCCAGGCGCGCCTTGGTGTCGGCGGCCCGGATGCTCGCCTCCAGCGCGTCCGTCAGCTTGCCCTGCTCGCGGACCGAGTCGAGGATCGCCGACCGGCGGTCCTCCAGCTCGCGCAGATAGCGCAGCCGCTCCTCCAGGGTGCGCAGCTGCGCGTCGTCGAGCATCTCGGTCGCTTCCTTGCGGTAGCGCGCGATGAACGGCACGGTCGAACCGCCGTCGAGGAGCTCGACGGCTGCCTTCACCTGTCGCTCGCGTACGCCGAGCTCCTCGGCGATCCTTGCTTCGATGGACGTCGTCACGGTGTCCCGACTCGCCTTCTCGTGCCTCAAGCTTGCGAGTGCATTCTGCCGGGTCGGTCACCCGTACGCGGTAACCGACCCGTCCCGCGCGCGTCCCCGGGGCCTGTTCAGCCCTTGCCGACCAGGTCCGCCGGGAAGGCGCCCGCGCCGGCCGCCGTCATCAGGAAGCCGCGCGCCAGCTCGGTGAGGCGCTCGACCCCGGCCGCGCCGAGGTGCTCGTACGGAGCGGAGTCCAGTCGGTCGGTGTGGTCCTCCAGCTCGGCGCGCAGGGCCGTGCCCGACTCCGTCAGCTCGCCGTCGGCGTCGAGGAGCCCGCGCTCGCGCAGCCGCTCCGTGGCCGCGTCCCAGTCGGCGCGTCGCCAGCCGCGCGTGCCGAGGACCCAGCGCGGGGCCATGCCCTTGCCGGTGGCGGTGTGCGAGGCGAGGGCCTCGACGGGGTCGAGCCCCGCGGAGAGCAGCGCCGCGAGGTGACCGTCGCCCCGGTGCTCGCGGAGCAGGGTGGCGGCGTACCAGTACGCGAGGTGGGGCTGCTCGGGCACCGGCAGGTCGGCGTTGGCCGAGTAGAGCGGCCGGGCGTGCCGGGTGCAGGCCTCGGTGGCGCGCAGGGCGAGCTCCGCCGCCTCGGCCATCTCCGCGGAGGCGAGGGCCTCGTCGCCGAGCAGCCGGCGCAGGGTCGTGTCGGCGGTCCGCAGCCGCGCGTCGAGGACCTCGGCGGGGGAGGCGGTCTCCCAGACGGCCGGGAGGTGCCGCGCGAGGAAGTCGTGGCTGTAGTTGTAGAAGGTCGCGGCGACCGTGCCCGCGCCGACCGCGCCGAGCGCCGAGCTCCGCGCGGCGAGCCGCATCGCGCTCGGGTCGGTGAATCCGAGGGCGCCGAACTCGCGGTCCAGGTCGGGCGAGAAGTACAGCGTGGAGTGGATCGGGTTGAGGGCGTTGTGGCAGCGGCGGCCCGCGCGCGGGGGAAGAGCAGTCGTCATGGGACCGAACGTTACCGACTGGTCGGTACGACGGGAACAGTCGGACCGTGCGAGCCGTCGGCACGGCAGAAAAGGTGGGTTCCCCGTCGTTGCGGACGCGGTGCGGCCCCGCCGAGGATGGAGCCATGCCCCAGCGACCCGTCCTCGTCGTCCTCTTCGACGACGTCCAGAGCCTCGACGTCACCGGCCCCGTCGAGGTGTTCGCCGGTGCCGGACGTGCCGCCGGGGACCCGTCCGCGTACCCGATCCGCACGGCCTCCCTGGACGGCGGCCCGGTCCGTACGCGCAGCGGACTGCGCCTGCTCCCCGACACCGCCCTCGACGACGCCGTCGCCGACGGGCCCCCGCACACCCTCGTCGTCCCCGGCGGCGAGGGCACCCGCACCCCCGACCCGGCCCTGATCGACTGGCTGCGCGTCCACGCCCCCGAGGCCGGACGCCTGGTCTCCGTCTGCACCGGGGCCCTGCTCCTCGCCGAGGCCGGGCTCCTCGACGGACACCGGGCCACGACCCACTGGAACGCCTGCGACCACCTCGCCCGATGCCACCCCGAGGTCGACGTGGACCCGGACCCGATCTTCGTGCGGGACGGACGCCTTTCCACCTCCGCGGGCGTCACCGCGGGCATCGACCTGGCCCTCGCCCTCGTCGAGGAGGACCTCGGCCGGGACGTCGCCCTCACCGTCGCCCGCCACCTCGTCGTCTTCCTGCGCCGCCCCGGCAACCAGGCCCAGTTCAGCGCCCAGCTGTCCGCCCAGACCGCCCGCCGGGAGCCGCTGCGGGACCTCCAGGCCTGGATCACCGAGCACCCCGAGGCGGACCTCTCCGTCGACTCCCTCGCCGCCCGCGCCCGGCTCTCGCCCCGCCACTTCGCCCGCGCCTTCCACGCCGAGACCGGCACCCCGCCAGGCCGCTATGTCGACCGGGTCCGGCTCGAACACGCCCGCCGCCTCCTGGAGGAGTCCTCGCGCGGCGTCGAGGAGGTCGCCCGCGCCTCCGGGTACGGCACGCCCGAGGCCATGCGCCGCGCCTTCCTGAAAGTCCTGGGGACCGGCCCGGCGGAGTACCGCCGCCGCTTCCACTCGCCCATCGACCGAGTCAACTGAAAGGAAGTACCGTGCAGATCGCCGTCCTGCTCTACGACCGCTTCACCACCCTCGACGCCGTCGGGGCGTACGAGCTCCTCGCCCGCCTCCCCGGGGCCGAGACCGTGTTCGTGGCCAAGGAGGCCGGTCCGGTCCGCAACGACCAGGGCAGCCTCGCGCTCGTCGCCGACCGGAGCCTCGCCGAAGTGCCGCGCCCGGACATCGTCCTGGTCCCCGGCGGCCCCGACGCGCGGGTGGCCATGGACGACCCGGAGATCCTCGACTGGCTCCGTACCGCCGACGCCACCAGCACCTGGACCACCTCCGTCTGCACCGGCTCGCTGATCCTCGCCTCGGCGGGCCTGCTGAAGGACCGCCGGGCGACCACCCACTGGCTCGCCTTCGACGAACTGCGGGCGCTCGGCGTCGAACCCACCGGCGAGCGGGTCGTCTTCGACGGCAAGTACGTCACGGCCGCCGGCGTCTCCTCCGGCATCGACATGGCGCTGCACCTGCTCGGCCGGATCGCCGGGGACGAGACCGCCCAGACGATCCAGCTGCTCACCGAGTACGACCCGCAGCCGCCGTACGACGCGGGCTCCCCGGAGAAGGCCCCGGCCGCGATCGTCGCGCACTGGCGCGGACGGCCCGTCGAGTCGCTCCCGCAGAGCTGACTCAGAGCCCGTACGTGAAGCGGGGCGCGCGGCGCTCCAGGAAGGCGGCGACACCCTCGGCGGTGTCGCCGCTGCCGCGTGCCTGCTCCGCCCAGTGGGCGTCCCGGTCGAGCCGCCCGTCGGCGAACTCCTTGGCCGCCGCCTGGGTGAGCAGCGAGCGGGAGGCGAGCAGCCGGGCGAACTCGGCCACCCGCTTGTCCAGCGCGCCCGTCGGGTGCAGCTCGTCCACGAACCCGGTCCGCAGGGCCCGCTCGGCGTCCATCAACTCGCCGGAGAACAGCAGGTACTTGGCGGTCGAGGGCCCGACGAGGGCGGTGAGCCGACGGGTCGAGGAGGACGGGTAGACGATGCCGAGCTTCGAGGGGGTGATCCCGAAGCGGGCGCCCTCCTCGGCGAAGCGCAGGTCGCAGGCGGCGGCGAGCTGGCTGCCGCCCCCGACGCAGAAGCCCCGGACGGCGGCGATGCTCGGCTTGGGGAAGGCCGCGAGCGCCTCCTCGGCGCGTACCGCGAGCGTCTGCTGCTCGTCGCCGGGCTCCCGCAGCGTCGAGATGTCCGCCCCGGCGCAGAAGGTGTCGCCCTCGCCGGTGAGGACCAGGACCCGGACGGACGCGTCGGCGGCGAGCCGTTCCAGGACGCCCGGCAGGGCGCGCCACATTCCGGCGCTCATGGCGTTGCGCTTGGCGGGGTTGGCGATGACGACGGTGGCGATCCCGTCCGTGACGCTTTCCTTCAGCTGCGGCTCCATGGGGCGGATGCTATCCGCCGGGCCCGAACGTACGATCAGGAAGGGGCCGCTCCGAGGAGGCATCGGATGGCCGAGGAGGCCCACGGCGCAGCTGCCGGCCCGGACCCGGTCCGGGAGATGACGCGCAAGGGGAAGAGGCTCCGCCGCGACTTCAGCGGGCTGGCCGCGCTCGGCGTCCTGCTGGTGATCGGCGGTGTCGTCGGCCTGATCTACACGGCTGCCGCGACGCTGACCTCGATGCTCCTCTTCGGCTGGCTGCTGCTCATCGGCGGGGTCGTGGGCCTGCTGCAGGCGATCCAGTCGCGCGGCACCGGCTACTTCTGGCTCGCCGCGGTGGTGGCCGCCCTGAACATCGCGGCCGGTGTCGTGGTCATCCGTCACCCGGAGGCCTCGGCGGAGGCGCTGACGCTGTTCGCCGCCCTGCTGTTCCTCACCGGCGGGCTGTTCCGGTTGGTCGGCAGTGTGGTGGTGAGGGGGCCGCAGTTCGGCTGGACGCTGTTCCAGGGGGCCTTCGGGCTGCTGCTCGGCCTGCTGGTCCTGTTCGACTGGCCGCACAGCAGCCTGTACGTCCTCGGCGTCTTCTTCTCGCTCGCGCTGCTCTTCGACGGGCTCGGTCTGGTCGCGATCGGGGTGGGCGGCAGGCGGATCGTCAGTATGGTGACCCCGTCGGCGCCGGCTGCGGGCCCGCCCCCTTCAGAAAACGGACAGGATCAGTCGAACAACTGACGTTGGCATACTCAGCCGATCAGAAGGTGGCCGATACGTGTCGACTTCTGGTCAGTAGCCCGGTCGGACCTCGTGTATTGCCAAGACTCGATCCGTGGCGAGAATCGAGCACGAGGGTGGGAACGGGATCGTGGAGACCCACGGAGGTGTCCCCGCCCGGCAACCGTCCTACGAAGGAGTCTGGCGCTTCACCGCTGCAGCGGTCGACGTCTCCGTCCCGCAGGCCCGGCACGCCGTACGCGACCTGCTGGTCCGCCAGGGCGTCCCCGTCCGTGAGGAGATCATGGACGGCCTGCTGCTGATCGTCTCCGAGCTGGTGACCAACGCCGTACGGCACGCGGCGCTGCTCTCCCCGGAGATAGCGGTGGAGGTCGCGATCGGCCCCGAGTGGGTCAGGGTGTCCGTCGAGGACAACCACCCGTACCGCCCCAAAGCCCTGGAGGCCGACTGGGGTCAGACCGGCGGCCGCGGGCTCCTCCTGGTCCGCGAGATCGCCCAGGAGGCCGGCGGCGCCTGCGACGTCGAGCACACCGCGAGCGGCGGGAAGATCATCTGGGCGGCGCTGCCCCTGGGGACCGTCTGACGAAGCGCGTCGGGCGCGGTCCTCGGGATCGGTCCGACGAGATGCGTCGGGCGTGCTCCTCGGGGCCGGTCCGACGAGGTGCGTCGGGCGCGGTCCTCGGGATCGGTCCGACGAGATGCGTCGGGCGCGGTCCTCGGGGCCCGTCCCCGTCCGACGATGTGCGCCGGGACGGGCAGCTCGCCGGACACCCCGGCCCCGATGGCACCGGGGCCGGGAGGCGCGCCTCCGGCGCCGGCGGTCACCAGCCCCCGGACGGGCCCGTCAGCTCCCTGATCGCCGGACGCGCCGCGTCCAGGACCGTCATGAACCAGGCGGAGAAGGGCGCGGCGGCATGCCGCTCGGCGAGCTCGTCGGGGGTCACGAAGGCGGTGGACTCGATCTCCTCCGGGTCCGGCCGCGGGTCGGCCTGCACCAGACCGACGAAGAGGTGGTTGAACTCCTGCTCCACCAGGCCCGAGGCCGGGTCCGGGTGGTTGTAGCGGACGGTGCCGGCCTCCGCGAGCAGCGTCGGCGAGACGCCCAGTTCCTCGAAGGTGCGCCGGGCCGCCGCGGCGAACGGCGCCTCGCCCGGGTAGGGGTGGCCGCAGCAGGTGTTCGACCAGACGCCGGGGGAGTGGTACTTGCCGAGCGCTCGCCGCTGGAGCAGCAGCCGACCCGACTCGTCGAAGAGGAAGACGGAGAAGGCGCGGTGCAGCTGCCCCGGCGCCTGGTGGGCGGAGAGCTTCTCGGCCGTGCCGATGGTCCTCCCCTCCTCGTCGACCAGTTCGAGCATGATCGGCGCCGGGTCTCCGGACGGCTTGACACCGTTCGACGCGGTCTCCGGCGAGATCTGAGCCGTGATGGCTGGTGTGATCGGCATACCCATCCTTCGCATCGGTCCTCGGCCCGGTGGGGCCACCACAGTCTGCCGTACAAAACCGGCTTGTCCGTACTTCGGCGGCCGGACGTGTCCGCTCCCACCGCACCGGAGTACGCCCCGGTGCGGTGGGAGTGGAGGGCCGTCAATCGGGCACTACACCCCGAAAGGCGCCGGATAGACGAGCGTGCCCGGCGGAACGGGTACGGAACCGTCCAGGACGAGCGCCATCATCGCCTCGTCCGGGACCTCGAAACCTGGCCGGATCCCATACGCGGACGCACGTACGAACCCGAACCGCGGGTAGTACTCCGGATGGCCCAGGACGAGCACGAGCGGCTCGCCGCGCAGCCGGGCCGCGTCGAGCACCGCCCGGACGACGGCCTGCCCGGCCCCCGTCCGCTGGTGCGCGGGAGCCACCGAGACCGGAGCGAGCGCGGCGGCCGGGGCGCCGTCCACCAGGCAGCGGGTGATCAGCGCGTGCGCCGCGACCGTGCCGTCCGGGGCCTCCGCCACGTACGACAGACCCGGCAGCCAGGCGTCGTCGAGACGGAGCGCCTCGACCAGATCGGCCTCCGTCTCCGAGGGGGCGGCCTCCGACCCGAAGGCCGTCGACACGACCCGCCGGATCTCCGCGACGTCCGCGTCGGTCTCCGGGCGGGTGCGCCAGCGTGGATCGGCCGGCCGCAGGACGAAGCCCGCGTACCCGTACTCGGAGCCGTGCTCGCGCCGCAGCGCGATCTCGGCGCGGGCCCCGGCCACCGCCTCCGCCATGCCGGGCACGGTGGTGTCCGCCGCGTCGGCGTGCGCGGCGAGCGGCACGTAGTACTCGTCCCAGTCGCCCTCGGGCTGCGGGACGGTCCCCAGGACGTGGTAGCCGGCCTCGACGGCCGCCGCCGCGTTCCCGGCGACGGTACGGAGGGTGTAGTGGTCCTCCCAGAAGGCGCGGGCCGCGGGGCCCGGCTCCTCGGTGGTCCAGACGCACTCGGTGAGCACCAGCGTGCCCCCGGGCGCGAGGAGCCTGCGCCACTCGGCGAGGGCCCGGTCGAAGCCGAGGACGAAGACCGAGCTCTCGGCCCAGACCAGATCGAAGGAGCCGTCGGGGAGGGGCAGCGCGCCCATGTCGGCGTTCAGGGTGCGGACCGAACCGTCGAGCCCGCGGGCGGCGGCGGTCTCCCGCAGCTCCGCGAGGAACGGTTCGTGGGTGTCGACGGCGGTCACCTCGGCGTTCGCCTCGGCGGCCAGGAGCAGCGCGGAGCGGCCGGGGCCGCAGCCCAGGTCGAGCACGCGCGGACGCTCCGGAAGCGGTCCCGCGAGCGCGAGGAGCCGACGGGTGGTGGTGTCGGAGCCGGGGCCCTGCCGCGGCAGACCGTGGTGCAGGGCGAAGAAGGAGTCGTGCAGAGCGTTGTCGGACAACGTGGAAACCCTTTGGGGAAGGGGTCCCGGCCGACGACGTGACGTACCGGTGGGAAGACCGGGATCAGGTCAGCCGGAGACCCGGAGGCTGAGGGACGACCGGGCGCTGCCGCACTGGGCAGCCTCCATCGCGACGGTCATCAACCTCAGCTCCTCTCCACACGCGTTCGTCCGACGAGACTAACAGCCGGCGGCCGCTCAGAGGCAGAGTTTCGCCTCGTGCTCCGCGTGCCCGACCGGCTCCAGCTGGAAGGTGCAGTGCTCCACGTCGAAGTGCGAGCCCAGGCAGCCCTGGAGGTCGTGCAGCATCTTCTCGTGCCCGACCGAGTCCAGCGCGTCCTGGTCGACGACCACGTGCGCGGAGAGCACCGGCATGCCCGAGGTGATCGTCCAGGCGTGCAGGTCGTGGACGTCCTCGACGCCTGGCAGGGCCAGGATGTGCGCCCGCACCTCCGCCATGTCGACGCCCTTGGGGGCCGCCTCCAGGAGCACGTCCAGGGTCTCGCGCAGCAGCTTGACCGTACGCGGCACGATCATCAGGCCGATCACGATCGAGGCGATCGGGTCGGCGTACTGCCAGCCCGTCGCCAGGATGATCCCGGCCGCGACGATCACGGTGACCGAACCGAGCGCGTCCGCGAGCACCTCCAGGTACGCCCCGCGCACGTTGAGGCTCTCCTTCTGTCCCCGCATCAGCAGCGACAGCGAGATCACGTTGGCCACCAGGCCGATCACCGCGAACGCGATCGTCAGACCGCCCTTGGTCTCGGCCGGCTCGACGAACCGCTGGATCGCCTCGTACAGCACGTACCCGCCGACGACGAGCAGCAGCAGACAGTTCGCGAGCGCCGCGAGGATCTCGGCCCGGGCGTACCCGAAGGTGCGGTTCCCCGAGGGCGGCCGGTTCGCGAAGTGGATCGCGAGGAGCGCCATCGCGAGGCCGACGCCGTCGGTCGCCATGTGCGCCGCGTCCGCGATCAGGGCCAGCGAGTCGGCGACCAGACCGCCGATGATCTCGATCACCATCACGGAGAGCGTGATGCCGAGCGCGATCCGCAGTCGGTTCTTGTACGCGGCGGCCGCCGTCCCCGTCGGCGGCGGGCCGCCGTGGCTGTGCCCGTGGTCGTGTCCAGCCCCCATGACAAGGCCTCCCGGTCGTGTCGTCTGTGTGCCCCGATTCGCAAGTGAACTACGGGTAGGGGGTATGTGCAACACGGTACTGAACACCGTTGTCATATGCTCTGACCTGCGGCAATGGCCGTACGAGGGGGTGGGGCCGGCTGTCTCCCCGAACGGGGTTTGTGGGGCGGGTCGCCGATCGCCCATGATGATCTCCGCGGGACGCGGCGCACCCGGACGGACACGGACGGTACCGGGGGAGTCCGCTCGGCGAAGCCTCGGTGAACTCGTGTTCCGTTCATCCGATAGCCTCAGCCGACGTGTCGCCGCCCGGTGCCGGGCCACACCGCCGCGCCCGGGGCCGCCATGGCCCCGCCGGCCCCTCCGTCAGCTCCAAGGAGTGAGTTCGTCTGTCGACCGCCATCCTCACCGGCCCGCCGGCACCCGGATCCTCGCTCGACGGTGATCTGCGGTCGCTCGGCTTCGACGTCCGGATCGCCTCCGGCGCCGAGGAGGCCGGTGCCCTCCTCGCCGCCGTCCCGGCGGGCGAGCGCGTCGCGCTCGTCGACCCCCGGTTCGTCGGTCACCTGCACGCGCTGCGCCTCACCCTGACCGACCCCCGCTTCCCCGCGGCCGCCGCCCCCGGCGCGCTCACCGCGCAGCCGGAGGCCCGCCCCGCGCTCGCCCGTGCCCTGGGCACGGTCTCCGCGCCCCCCGGGGCCGCCGGTACCGGCACGGTCACCGACGCGGGCGTCCTCACCGACGCGCTCGCCGACGCCCTCGACGCCGACGGCGTCTCCGTGCACCGGCCCCAGCTCGGCACCCTCGTCGCCACCGTGCCCACCGACGCCGAGGCCCGCCACGCGGCCCGCGTCGCCGTGGACGCCGTCGACGACGAGGCCGTGCGCCTGCGCTCGGCCGTCAAGGCGCACGACGGCTTCTTCACCACCTTCTTCATCAGCCCGTACTCGCGCTACATCGCCCGCTGGTGCGCGCGCCGCGGACTCACCCCCAACCAGGTCACCACCGCCTCGCTGCTCACCGCGCTGATCGCGGCCGGCTGCGCGGCGACCGGCGAGCGCGGCGGCTACATCGCCGCCGGCGTCCTGCTCCTGGTCTCCTTCGTCCTCGACTGCACGGACGGGCAGCTCGCCCGCTACGCGCTGAAGTACTCGACGATGGGCGCCTGGCTCGACGCCACCTTCGACCGGGCCAAGGAGTACGCCTTCTACGCGGGCCTCGCCCTCGGCGCCGCCCGCGACGGCGACGACGTCTGGGCCCTCGCGCTCGGCGCGATGGTCCTCATGACCTGCCGGCACGTCGTGGACTTCTCCTTCAACGAGGCCAACCACGACGCCACGGCCAACACCAGCCCGACCGCCGCCCTCTCCAGCAAGCTGGACAGCGTCGGCTGGACGGTCTGGGCCCGTCGCATGATCATCCTGCCGATCGGCGAGCGCTGGGCGATGATCGCCGTCCTCACCGCGGCCACCAGCCCCCGGATCGTCTTCTGGGCCCTGATCATCGGCTGCGCCTTCGGCGCCTGCTACACCACGGCCGGCCGTGTCCTGCGCTCCCTGACCCGCAAGGCCAAGCGCACGGACCGGGCCGCGCAGGCGCTGGCGGACCTGGCGGACTCGGGACCCCTCGCGGGGCTCGCGGGCCGGATCTTCGGCCGCGCCGGGCTCGCGATGTCCCCGGCGTTCGTCCTCGCGTTCGTCGCCGCCGGCGTGCTCATCTCCGCCGTCCTCGGGCGTCCCTTCGGGGACGCCGGGACCGTCGTCGCCGCGTGCCTGTACGTGATGTTCGCCGGCGCCGCCGTCGCCCGCCCCCTGAAGGGCGCCCTCGACTGGCTCGTCCCCCCGCTCTTCCGCGCCGCCGAGTACACCACCGTCCTCGTGCTCGCCGCCCGCTCCGACGCCCCCCAGGCGCTCCCGGCCGCATTCGGGCTGGTCGCGGCCGTCGCCTACCATCACTACGACACGGTGTACCGCATCCGCGGCGGCACCGGCGCGCCGCCCGCCTGGCTGGTGCGCGTCACCGGCGGACACGAGGGGCGCACGCTCCTGGTGACCGTCCTCGCCGCCCTCCTGGCGGACCGCGGCGACGACTTCACCCTGGCACTGACCGCGCTCGCGGTCGCCGTCGCCCTCGTGGTGCTCGTGGAGTCCATCCGCTTCTGGGTCTCCGCCGGAGCACCCGCCGTTCACGACGAAGGAGAAACAGCATGATCGGCCTCGTACTGGCAGCCGGTGCCGGACGGCGTCTGCGCCCCTACACCGAGACGCTTCCGAAGGCCCTCGTGCCCGTGTCCGGCGAGGGCACCGAGAACGAGCTGACCATCCTCGACGGCACCCTCAAGAACTTCGCCGAGATCGGTCTCACCGAGGTCGCGATCGTCGTCGGCTACCGCAAGGAGGCCGTCTACGCCCGCAAGGAGGCCCTGGAGGCCAAGTACAACCTGCAGATCACCCTCGTCGACAACGACAAGGCCGAGGAGTGGAACAACGCCTACTCCCTGTGGTGCGCCCGTGAGGTCCTCAAGCGCGGTGTGATCCTCGCCAACGGCGACACCGTCCACCCGGTCTCCGTCGAGAAGACCCTGCTCGCCGCCCGCGGCAACGGCCAGAAGATCATCCTCGCCCTCGACACGGTGAAGAACCTCGCCGACGAGGAGATGAAGGTCATCACCGCCGAGGGCAAGGGCGTCCAGCGCATCACCAAGCTCATGGACCCCGCCACCGCCACCGGCGAGTACATCGGCGTCACCCTCATCGAGGCCGAGGCCGCCGAGGAGCTCGCCGACGCCCTCAAGGCGACCTTCGAGCGCGACCCCGACCTCTACTACGAGGACGGCTACCAGGAGCTCGTCAACCGCGGCTTCACCGTCGACGTGGCCCCCATCGGCGACGTCAAGTGGGTCGAGATCGACAACCACGACGACCTCGCGAAGGGCCGTGAGATCGCGTGCCAGTACTGACTCGGCTGATCCCCTCGCCGGTCGTCGTCGACATCCGCCGGGGAGCGCTGGACGACCTGTCCGCGCTCCTCGCGGACCAGCGGATCTCCAGCAACGGCAAGATCGCCGTCGCCATCAGCGGCGGCTCGGGCCTCAAGCTGCGTGACCACTTCGCCCCCGAGCTGCCGGGTGCCGACTGGTACCCGGTCTCGGGCGGCACGATCGACGAGGCCGTGAAGCTCGCCGACGCCATGCGCGGCAAGCGGTACGACGCCGTGGTCGCCCTCGGCGGCGGCAAGATCATCGACGTGACGAAGTACGCGGCGGCCCGGGTCGGGCTGCCGTTGGTGGCCATCGCCACCAACCTGTCGCACGACGGGATCTGCTCGCCGATCTCCACGCTCGACAACGACAACGGCCGCGGCTCCTACGGCGTGCCCACCCCGATCGCGCTGGTCATCGACCTCGACGTGATCAGGGACGCGCCGATCCGCTACGTCCGCTCCGGCATCGGCGACGCGATCTCCAACCTCTCCGCCATCGCGGACTGGGAGCTCTCGCACCGCGAGACCGGCGAGCCCATCGACGGCCTCGCGGCCGCCATGGCCCGCAGCGCCGGCGAAGCGGTGCTCCGCCACCCCGGCGGAGTCGGCGACGACGACTTCCTCGTCAGCCTCTCCGAGGGCCTGGTGATGTCCGGCATCGCCATGTCGATCAGCGGGGACAGCCGCCCCTCCTCGGGCGCCTGCCACGAGATCAGCCACGCCTTCGACCTGCTCTTCCCGACCCGCGCCGCCAGCCACGGCGAGCAGTGCGGCCTCGGCGCGGCCTTCGCCATGCACCTGCGCGGCGCCCACGAGGGGTCCGCGCAGATGGTCGAGACCCTGCGCCGGCACGGGCTGCCCGTGCTGCCGGAGGAGATGGGCTTCACCGTGGACGAGTTCGTCCAGGCGGTGTCCTTCGCCCCGCAGACCCGGCCGGGCCGCTTCACCATCCTCGAACACCTCGACCTGTCCGACGACGAGATCAGGGACGCGTACGCCGACTATGCCAAATCCATCGGTAGCTGAGGCCCGTCCCGCGCGGAAGCCCTCGGTGGCGGAGCTCCGCCCGGTCGTCCACCCCCCGGGCGTGAAGGACCGGCGCAGCGGTGAGCACTGGGGCGGCCGCCTGTACATGCGGGAGATCTCGCTCAGGATCACCCGGCAGCTCGTCGGCACCAAGGTCACGCCGAACCAGCTCACGTACGTCATGACGCTCGCGGGCGTCCTCGCCGCACCGGCCCTGCTGGTGCCCGGGATCCCGGGGGCGCTGCTCGGCGCGCTCATGGTCCAGCTCTACCTGCTGCTCGACTGCGTCGACGGCGAGGTGGCCCGCTGGAAGAAGCAGTTCTCGCTCGGCGGGGTGTACCTGGACCGCGTCGGCGCCTATCTGTGCGACGCGGCGGTGCTCGTCGGCTTCGGCCTGCGCGCCGCCGACCTGTGGGGCACGGGCCGGATCGACTGGCTGTGGGCCTTCCTGGGCACGCTCGCCGCCCTCGGCGCCATCCTGATCAAGGCCGAGACCGACCTCGTCGGTGTCGCCCGCCACCAGGGCGGACTGCCGCCGGTCAAGGAGGCGGCGTCCGAGCCGCGCTCCTCCGGCATGGCGCTGGCCCGCCGGGCCGCCGCCGCGCTCAAGTTCCACCGGCTCGTCCTCGGCATCGAGGCCTCGCTGCTCATCGTGGTCCTGGCGATCGCGGACCAGGTCCGGGGGGACCTCTTCTTCTCCCGGCTCGGTGTCGCCGTCCTCGCCGGCATCGCGCTGCTCCAGACCGTGCTGCACCTGGTGTCGATCATGGTCTCCAGCAGGCTGAAGTGAGGCCGGCCGTGAGCACGCCGCTCAGGGTGGGTGCCGTCATCATCACGATGGGCAACCGCCCCGACGACCTGCGCGCGCTGATCGACTCGGTCGCGAAGCAGGAGGGCGACCCGATCGAGGTCGTCGTCGTCGGTCAGGGCACCCCGGTCACCGGGGTGCCCGACTGGGTACGGACCGTCGACCTGCCCGAGAACCTCGGCATCCCCGGCGGCCGGAACGTCGGCATCGAGGCCTTCGGCCCCGGCGGCACCGACGTCGACGTCCTGCTCTTCCTCGACGACGACGGGCTGCTCGCCCACACGGACACCGCGGAGCTGGTCCGGCAGGCCTTCACCGCCGACCCGCGCCTCGGCATCATCAGCTTCCGGATCGCCGACCCGGAGACCGGGACCACCCAGCGCCGGCACGTGCCGAGGCTCCGCTCGGCCGACCCGATGCGCTCCTCGCGGGTCACCACCTTCCTCGGCGGCGCCAACGCCGTCCGCACCAAGGTCTTCGCCGAAGTCGGCGGTCTGCCGGACGAGTTCTTCTACGCGCACGAGGAGACCGACCTCGCCTGGCGCGCGCTCGACGCCGACTGGATGATCGACTACCGTTCCGACATGGTGCTGCTGCACCCCACCACGGCCCCCTCCCGGCACGCCTCGTACCACTTCAACGTGGCCCGCAACCGAGTGTGGCTGGCACGTCGCAATCTGCCCGCGCCCCTGGTGCCGGTCTACCTCGGCGTCTGGCTCCTGCTCACCGTGGCCCGGCGGCCCTCGCCCTCCGCACTGAAGGCGTGGGTCGGCGGATTCCGCGCGGGCTGGACGACCCCCTGCGGACCGCGCCGCCCCATGAGGTGGCGTACGGTGTGGCGCCTGACCCGGCTGGGTCGCCCCCCGGTCGTCTGACATCGTGGTACTCCACGTGCCGCGCATCTTGAACACGAAAGTTTCGACTGTGAGTGACACACACCTGGGCGGGGCGGTCGCGACGAGCGCGCCTCCGTCCTCCGTCGACGAGGGCCTGGAGCCGGCCGCCCTCGCCGCGAAGTACGGCCTGGCCGTCAGCGGCGCCCGGCCCGGTCTGTTCGAGTACGTCCGCGACCTGTGGAGCCGGCGCCACTTCATCCTGGCCTTCTCCTCCGCGAAGCTGGCCGCCCAGTACAGCCAGGCCAAGCTGGGCCAGGTCTGGCAGGTGGCGACCCCGCTGCTCAACGCCCTGGTCTACTACCTGATCTTCGGGCTGATCCTGGGCGCCGGGCAGGGGATGAGCAAGGACGTCTACATCCCGTTCCTCGTCACCGGCATCTTCGTGTTCACCTTCACCCAGAGCTCGGTCATGGCGGGCGTACGGGCGATCTCGGGCAACCTCGGACTCGTCCGGGCCCTGCACTTCCCCCGCGCCACCCTCCCGATCTCCTTCTCGCTCCAGCAGCTCCAGCAGCTGCTGTACTCGATGATCGTGCTGGTGGCGATCGCGCTCTTCTTCGGCAGCTACCCCTCCCTCCGGTGGCTGCTGGTGATCCCGGCGCTGTTCCTGCAGTTCGTGTTCAACACGGGGCTCGCGCTCATCGTGGCCAGGATGGGCGCCAAGACGCCCGACCTCGCGCAGCTGATGCCCTTCATCATGCGGACCTGGATGTACGCGTCCGGCGTGATGTTCTCGATCCAGACCATGCTCGCCGACAAGCCGGCCTGGATCTCCGACATCCTCATGTACAACCCGGCGGCCGTGTACATGGACCTGATGCGCTACGCCATGATCCACGGCTACAGCGCGCACAACCTGCCGGACCACGTCTGGATGACCGCCGGGATCTGGGCGCTGGTGTTCGGCATCGGTGGTTTCGTCTACTTCTGGAAGGCCGAGGAGAGGTACGGGCGTGGCTGACACGAATCGGGACCGCGTCCCCACCGTCATCTGCGACGACGTCCACATCGTCTACCGGGTCAACACCGGTGGCGGCGGCAAGGGCAGCGCCACGGCGGCGCTCAGCCGGATCGTCGGCCGGGGCAAGGCCGAGGTCAGCCGGGGCGTCCGCAAGGTCCACGCCGTCCGCGGCGTCACCTTCACCGCCTACCGGGGCGAGGCCATCGGCCTCATCGGAACCAACGGCTCCGGCAAGTCCACGCTGCTCCGCGCCATCGCCGGTCTGCTCCCCACCGAGAGCGGCAAGGTCTACACCGACGGGCAGCCCTCGCTCCTGGGCGTCAACGCGGCCCTCATGAACGACCTCACCGGCGAGCGCAACGTGATCCTGGGCGGCCTCGCCATGGGCATGAGCCGCGAGGAGGTGAAGTCCCGCTACGAGGACATCGTCGACTTCTCCGGCATCAACGAGAAGGGCGACTTCATCAGCCTGCCCATGCGGACGTACTCCTCCGGCATGGGCGCCCGGCTCCGCTTCGCCATCGCGGCGGCCAAGAACCACGACGTCCTCCTCATCGACGAGGCGCTGGCGACCGGTGACCGCAAGTTCCAGATCCGCTCCGAGGAGCGCATCCGCGAGCTCCGCAAGGAGGCCGGCACGGTCTTCCTGGTGAGCCACAGCAACAAGTCCATCCGGGACACCTGCGACCGGGTGCTCTGGCTGGAGAAGGGGCAGCTCCTGATGGACGGCCCCACGGACGAGGTCCTCAAGGCGTACGAGCGCGAGACCGCGCGCTGAGGTCCGTGCCCCTGGGAGCCCCTGCCGGATTCATCCGGTAGGGGCTCTTCCGGTTTCCGCGCGTCGCGAGCCCCACCTGGAATGTTCATGCGGTTAACTTCGGGCAGGATGAGCCCATGGCAGCGACCTCGGCGGGAAAGACCTACCACCACGGCGATCTGCGCAACGCGCTGGTCTGCGCGGCCGTCGACCTCGCCACCGAAGGAGGACCCGAGCGGGTCGTCCTGCGCGAGGCCGCCCGCCGGGTCGGCGTCTCACCCACCGCCGCCTACCGGCACTTCGACGGGCGCGGCGAACTCCTCCGCACCGTCCGGGCCCACGCCCGGCGGGAACTCGCCGCCGCCATGGAACGTGCCGCCGCCCGCGAGCCCGGCGCCGACGACCCCGTCCTCGCGGCCGAGCGCCGGGTCACCGCCCTCTGCCGGGGGTACGTCGGCTTCGCCGTGGAGCAGCCCGGCCTCTACCGGGCCGCGTTCTGCGTGCCCCGCCCCCACGCGGCCGGCGAGCCCGCGCCGGAGCGGCCGTCCGGCGAACCCGAGATCCGCGCGTTCACCCTGCTCAGGGAGGCGCTCGAAGCACTCACGACGCTCGGCACCGCGCGGCCGGGCGGCCGCCCCGCCACCGGCGCCGCCGCGTGGTCGGCCGTGCACGGACTGTCACTTCTCCTGGTCGACGGGCCCCTTCGTCGTCTCTCCCCGCAGGGCAGGAGCGTCGTCGTCGAGGCGACCCTCGCCATGGTGGTCTCCGGCGCGGGCGTCGACTGAGTCCGAACTCCCTTGCAGTGAGGGCGGGTTGACGCCTCGTACGGGTGGGGCCCACGATGCCTGCCACCCCGGAATGGCGAAGGTCGTCGTACAACGTAAGCTGGACCGGTCTGTTTCGCGGCAAGTAGGGCGATACCCCGCGGCCCTCGGGCTTCCGCGCGGCGGCCCTGCGGGCAGGGGTCGGCGGCGTGTCCGAAATAGGATGGATTGGATCGGCAGTGTAGAACGGGAGTCGTGACGGCCATGACGCAGAATCTCCAGCTCCACGAGGGTGTCGCCGTCCCTCCGTCAGGAAGCGCCCAGTGACGGAGACCCGGCAGGCGCGCACCGACGCCGCCTCACGTGCCACACTCGGCAAGGCCGCGGACGAGAACTTCCCCGTGGCCCCCTTCTTCCTGCCCCGCGCCTGGCGCGACGACCTCATGGCCGTCTACGGCTTCGCCCGGCTCGTCGACGACATCGGCGACGGCGACCTCGCCCCCGGCGGCGCCGACGCCCGCCACCTCGGCGTCGACCCCGCGGCCGCGGACGACCGGCTCGTACTCCTCGACGCCCTGGAGACCGACCTCCGCCGGGTCTTCGACTCCACCCCGCACCACCCCCTCCTCCGCGCCCTCCAGCCGACCGTCCGCCGGTGCGGGCTCACCCCGGAGCCCTTCCTCGGCCTGATCGCCGCCAACCGGCAGGACCAGCTGGTCCGCCGCTACAAGACGTACGAGGACCTCCTCGCGTACTGCGAGCTCTCCGCCAACCCCGTCGGCCGGCTCGTCCTCGCGATCACCGGCACCGACACCCCCGAGCGGATCCGGCGCTCCGACGAGATCTGCACCGCCCTCCAGATCGTCGAGCACCTCCAGGACGTCGCCGAGGACCTCGCCCGCGACCGGATCTACCTGCCCGCCGAGGACCTCACGCGCTTCCACGTCACCGAGCGCGACCTCGCCGCGCCCACCGCCGGCGCCTCCGTGCGGGCCCTGATCGCCTTCGAGGCCGAGCGGGCCCGCACCCTCCTGCACGCGGGCGCCCCGCTCGTCGGCAGCGTCCACGGACGGCTCCGCCTCCTCCTCGCCGGATTCACCGCCGGGGGACTCGCCGCGCTCGACGCCGTCACCGACGCCGGATACGACGTGCTGGCCGGCCCGCCCAAGTCCACCAAGCCGAGCCTGATGCGCCAGGCGGGAGCGGTACTGCTCCGGGCGCGGAGAGAGGGGTGAGCGCCACCGTGGAGGCACAGCACCAGCCGTCCGCGCCGGTCCAGGCCGCCTACAGCTACTGCGAGGCGGTCACCGGACAGCAGGCCCGCAACTTCGCCTACGGGATCCGGCTGCTCCCGGCCGAGAAGCGGCAGGCGATGTCCGCGCTGTACGCCTTCTCGCGGCGCGTCGACGACATCGGCGACGGCACGCTCGCGCCCGAGGACAAGCGGGAACGGCTCGAAGCCACCCGGGACATCCTCGACCGCATCCGCAAGGGCCTCGTCGAGGAGGACGACACCGACCCCGTCGCCGTCGCCCTCGCCGACTCGGCCCGCCGCTTCCCGATCCCGCTCGGCGGCCTCGACGAGCTCATCGACGGCGTCCTCATGGACGTGCGCGGCGCCACCTACGAGACCTGGGACGACCTCAAGGTCTACTGCCGCTGCGTCGCCGGCGCGATCGGCCGGCTCTCCCTCGGCGTCTTCGGCACCCAGCCCGGAGCGCAGGGCGCCGACCGGGCCCCCGAGTACGCCGACACCCTGGGCCTCGCGCTCCAACTCACCAACATCCTCAGGGACGTACGCGAGGACGCCGGGAACGGGCGCACCTACCTGCCCGCCGACGACCTCGCCAAGTTCGGCTGCTCGGACGGCTTCGGCGGCGACGCCCCGGCGCCCGGCGCCGACTTCGCCGGGCTCGTCCACTTCGAAGTGCGGCGCGCCCGCGCCCTGTTCGCCGAGGGCTACCGGCTCCTGCCCATGCTCGACCGGCGCAGCGGCGCCTGCGTCGCCGCCATGGCCGGCATCTACCGGCGCCTCCTCGACCGGATCGAGCGCGACCCCGAGGCCGTCCTGCGCGGCCGCGTCTCGCTGCCGGGCCGCGAGAAGGCGTACGTCGCGGTGCGCGGCCTCTCCGGCCTCGACACCCGCCACATCGCCCGGCGCACCGCCAGGGGGCGTGCCTGATGCGCCCGTCCCCCTCCCGGGCAACCTCCGGCGCCGCCCCGGCGTCCCTGCCCGAGGTGCACCCGAATCCGACCGCGACGACCCGAACGGAGGCCGCGTGAACCCCGAAGGAACCGAGCGGAACACCCGACCGGGCACACCCGGTGACGCCGGGTCGGTCGCCCGTACGGGCCCGGGCACACCGTCCGCCGACGCCGGGCCGCTCTCCGACACGGGCACGTCCGCCGACGCCGGGTCGCTCTCCGACACGGGTGCGTCCGTCGGAGCCGGACCGCTCTCCGACACAGGCGCGTCCGCCGGAGCCGGACCGGTCTCCCGCACCGTCCCGGGCGCGAGCGCCGGCACGGGCGCCGACACCGGTCCGAGTACGGGCACAGGCACCGGGACCGGCTCCGGCACAGGCACCGAGACCGGCTCCGGCACAGGCACCGAGACCGGCTCCGGCACGGGTGCCGGGACCGGCTCCGGTCCGGGCGCGGGCGCCGGTGCGGCCATCGGGACCGGCACCCGGACCGGTGGTGACGCGCAGCACGCCGCCGTCGTCGTCGGCGGCGGGCTCGCCGGGATCACCACCGCGCTCCGGCTCGCCGAGAGCGGCGTCCGCGTCACCCTGCTCGAAGGGCGGCCCCGGCTCGGCGGTCTCGCCTTCTCCTTCCGCCGCGGGGACCTGACCGTCGACAACGGCCAGCACGTCTACCTGCGCTGCTGCACCGCCTACCGCTGGTTCCTCGACCGGGTCGACGGCGCCCGCCTCGCGCCCCTCCAGGACCGCCTCGACGTCCCCGTCCTCGACGTCGCGCACCCCCGCGGCCCCCGGCTCGGCCGGATCCGCCGCGACGGCCTGCCCGTACCGCTGCACCTCGCGCGCAGCCTCGCGACCTACCCGCACCTCTCCCTCGCCGAGCGCGCCTCCGTCGGCCGGGCGGCGCTCGCCCTGAAGAAGCTCGACCCCGCCGACCCGGCGCTCGACGGCATCGACTTCGCCACCTGGCTCGGCCGGCACGGACAGTCCCCGCGGGCCGTCGAGGCCCTCTGGGACCTCGTCGGCATCCCCACCCTCAACGCCCCCGCCCCGCAGGCCTCCATGGGGCTCGCCGCGATGGTCTTCAAGACCGGCCTCCTCTCCGAGCCCGGCGCCGCCGACATCGGCTGGGCCCACGTCCCGCTCGGCGAACTCCACGACACCCGGGCCGCGAAGGAGCTCGACGCCCTCGGCGTCCGCACCCTGCTCCGCACCAAGGCCGAGCGGATCTCCCGTACCGACGACGGGCGTTGGGCCGTCGACGTACCGGGGGAGCGGATCGAGGCCGACGCCGTCGTCCTCGCCGTCCCGCAGCACGAGACCCACGGCCTGCTGCCCGAAGGCGCCCTCGACGACCCCGACCGGCTCCTCGACATCGCCACCGCGCCCATCCTCAACCTGCACGTCGTCTACGACCGCAAGGTGCTGAAGCGGCCGTTCTTCACCGCGCTCGGCTCCCCGGTGCAGTGGGTCTTCGACCGCACCGACTCCTCGGGACTCACCGGCGGCGGACAGTACCTCGCCGTCTCGCAGTCCGCGGCCCAGGACGAGATCGACGAACCCGTCGCCGCCCTGCGCGCCAAGTACCTCCCCGAGCTGGAGCGGCTGCTGCCCGCCGCCCGCGGCGCCGGGGTCCGCGACTTCTTCGTCACCAGGGAGCGGACGGCCACGTTCGCCCCCGCCCCGGGCGTCGGCCGGCTCCGGCCCGGCGCCCGCACCAGGGCCCCGGGTCTTTACCTGGCCGGGGCCTGGACCGCCACCGGCTGGCCCGCGACCATGGAGGGTGCCGTCCGCAGCGGATTCAGCGCCGCGGGCGCCGCGCTCTCCGCCCTCGGCCGCCGCCATGACCATCCGCTGCAGGAGGCGGTATGAGTGTGAGTACCGGAACAAGAGGAGAGACCGTGCCGACAGTGCAGCCGGGAAATCCGGCCGTCGACACCGCGGACGTGTCCGCACTGCTGGAGCGGGGGCGGACCCTGTCCACCCCCGTACTGCGGGCGGCCGTCGACCGCCTCGCGCCGCCCATGGACACCGTGGCCGCCTACCACTTCGGCTGGATCGACGCCCACGGCAACCCGACGGACGCCGACAGCGGCAAGGCCGTACGACCGGCCCTCGCCCTGATGTCGGCCGAGGCCGCGGGCGCCGCGCCCGAGGTCGGGATCCCCGGCGCCGTCGCCGTGGAGCTCGTGCACAACTTCTCGCTGCTGCACGACGACCTGATGGACGGCGACGAGCAGCGCCGCCACCGCGACACGGTGTGGAAGGTGCACGGCCCCGCCCAGGCCATCCTGGTCGGCGACGCGCTCTCCGCCCTCGCCAACGAGATGCTGCTGGAACTCGGCACCGTCGAGGCCGGCCGCGCCACCCGCCGCCTCACCACCGCCAACCGCAAGCTCATCGACGGGCAGGCGCAGGACATCTCCTACGAGCACCGCGAGCGGGTCACCGTCGAGGAGTGCCTGGAGATGGAGGGCAACAAGACCGGCGCCCTGCTCGCCTGCGCCGCCTCCATCGGCGCCGTCCTCGCGGGCTGCGACGACCGGACCGCCGACAAGCTGGAGGAGTACGGCTACCACCTGGGCCTCGCCTTCCAGGCCGTCGACGACCTGCTCGGCATCTGGGGCGACCCGGAGGCCACCGGCAAGCAGACCTGGAGCGACCTGCGCCAGCGCAAGAAGTCCCTCCCGGTCGTCGCCGCCCTCGCCGCGGGCGGCCCGGCCTCCGAGCGGCTCGGCGCACTCCTCGCCGCGGACGCCAAGTCCACCGACTTCGACACCTTCTCCGAGGAGGAGTTCGCCACCCGCGCGGCCCTCATCGAGGAGGCCGGGGGCCGCGAGTGGACCTCCCAGGAGGCCCGCCGCCAGCACGCCGTCGCGATCGCGGCCCTGAACGAGGTGGACATGCCCGCCCGGGTGCGGGACCAGTTCGCCGCACTGGCCGACTTCGTGGTCGTACGGAAGAGATGATCACCATCACCCTGATATGAGTTCGCAGTCGCCGGCCGGTGCCATCCGGCGCCGGCCGACGGCAGACCCGCAGAAGCAGAAGGAACCGACTGCGCAAAGGGGAAGCCATGACAGCGACGACCGACGGAAGCGCCGGGGCCGTGGGCCCCCGGGCAGCCGCGGCCAGCAAGACGAACGACACCGACGCCTTCGCGTCCGGCCTCGACGGCACCGCCGCGCGGGCCGCCGAACGGGCCGTCGAGCACCTGCTCGCCCGGCAGGACCCGGCGGGCTGGTGGAAGGGCGACCTGGAGACCAACGTCACCATGGACGCCGAGGACCTGCTCCTCCGCCAGTTCCTGGGCATCCTCGACGCCGACACCACCCGCGCCGCCGCCCTCCACATCCGCCGCGAGCAGCGCGAGGACGGCGCCTGGGCCACCTTCCACGGCGGACCCGGCGAGCTCTCCGCCACCGTCGAGGCCTATGTGGCCCTGCGGCTCGCCGGAGACCCGCCCGAGGCCCCTCACATGGCCCGCGCCTCCGCCTGGGTCCGCGCCCGCGGCGGGATCGCCGCCGCCCGGGTCTTCACCCGGATCTGGCTGGCCCTCTTCGGCTGGTGGCGCTGGGAGGACCTGCCCGAGCTGCCGCCGGAACTGCTCTTCCTGCCGAAGTGGTTCCCGCTCAACATCTACGACTTCGGCTGCTGGGCCCGGCAGACGATCGTGCCGCTCACCGTGGTCTCCGCGAAGCGCCCGGTGAGGCCCGCGCCCTTCCCACTCGACGAGCTGCACACCGATCCGGCGCGACCGAACCCGCCCCGGCCGCTCGCCCCGGCCACGGGCTGGGACGGGATCTTCCAGCGGCTCGACAAGGCGCTGCACGTCTACCACCGCTTCGCCCCGCGCGGGGTGCGCACCACCGCCATGAACATCGCCGCCCGGTGGATCGTCGAGCGCCAGGAGAACGACGGCTGCTGGGGCGGCATCCAGCCCCCCGCCGTCTACTCGGTCATCGCCCTCCACCTCCTCGGCTACGACCTGAAGCACCCGGTCATGCGGGCCGGCCTGGAGTCCCTCGACCGGTTCGCCGTCTGGCGCGAGGACGGCTCGCGGATGATCGAGGCCTGCCAGTCGCCCGTCTGGGACACCTGCCTCGCCACCATCGCGCTCGCCGACGCCGGACTCCGCCCCGACCACCCGGCGCTGGTGAAGGCCGTGGACTGGATGCTCGACGAGGAGATCACCCGCACCGGGGACTGGGCGGTGCGTCGGCCCGGACTCCCGCCCAGCGGCTGGGCGTTCGAGTTCCACAACGACAACTACCCCGACATCGACGACACCGCCGAGGTCCTGCTCGCCCTGCGCCGGGTGAAGCACCCCGACCCCGCCCGGGTGGAGGCCGCCATCGCCCGGGGCGCCCGCTGGACCCTCGGCATGCAGTCGAAGAACGGCGCCTGGGGAGCCTTCGACGCCGACAACACCAGCATCTTCCCCAACAAGCTGCCGTTCTGCGACTTCGGCGAGGTGATCGACCCGCCCTCCGCCGACGTCACCGCCCACGTCGTGGAGATGCTCGGGTACGAGGGCATGGTCCAGGATCCGCGCGCCCGCCGGGGCATCGAGTGGCTGCTCGCCGAACAGGAGCCCCACGGAGCCTGGTTCGGCCGCTGGGGCGTCAACCACGTGTACGGCACGGGCTCGGTGCTCCCCGCGCTCGCCGCCGCCGGACTGCCCGCCTCCCACCCGGCGATCCGCCGGGCCGTCGACTGGCTCGGCTCCGTGCAGAACGAGGACGGCGGCTGGGGCGAGGACCTCCGCTCGTACCGCGAGGAGCAGTGGATCGGCCACGGCACCTCCACCGCCTCCCAGACCGCGTGGGCCCTGATCGCCCTCCTCGCCGCCGGCGAACGCGACTCCGAGCCCGTCCGGCGGGGCATCGCCTGGCTGGCCGGGACCCAGCGGGAGGACGGCTCCTGGGACGAGCCGCAGTTCACCGGCACCGGCTTCCCCTGGGACTTCTCCATCAACTACCACCTCTACCGGCAGGTGTTCCCGCTCACGGCGCTCGGGCGCTACGTGTACGGCGAGCCCTCGCCGCGCAAGGAGGACTGATGGGCCGCGAGCCCGGCCCGGGCGCCGGCCCGCCGCTGCTGATCGCCTGCGCGCTCGGCATCGAGCAGTTCGCCCTGCGCAGCGGGGACCGGGGCGGCGCGCCGGGCCCGGTCACCGTGCTGCGCACCGGCATGGGGCCCGAACGGGCGCATCGGGCGGTGTCCCGGATGCTCGGCGAGGAGCAGTGGCGCGACGCCGCGGTGATCGCCTCGGGCTTCTGCGCGGGCCTCGCCCCGGGCATGCACCCGGGGGACCTGGTCGTCGCCGACGAGACCCGCGCCCCCGACGGCACGACCCTCTGCGCCGGGACCGACCTTCTGGTGAAGGCCCTGGTCAGGGCGGTGCCCGGGCGTGCGGTGCACACCGGGCCGCTGATCGGCTCCGACCACGTGGTGCGCGGCCCCGAGCGGGCCGCGCTGGGTGCCGGCGGCGCGATCGCCGTCGACATGGAGTCCGCCGCCACGCTCCGTACCGCCCGGGCCGCCGGAGCGTTCGGGGACGGCCCGGACGCGCGTCCGGTTGCGGCCGTCCGGGTGGTCGTGGACGCTCCGGAACATGAACTGGTCCGGATCGGCACGGTACGCGGGGGAATATCAGCCTTCCGTGTACTTCGTGCCGTCCTTCCCGCTTTCTTCGAATGGCACCGTTCTTTGCTGCTCCCCAGGAGGTGAACGAGTTATGGCCATGCCGCTCCGTCAGTCCATCCGGGTCGGGACCTACCTCTTCGAACAGAAGCTCCGCAAGCGGGACAAGTTCCCGCTGATCGTCGAGCTGGAGCCGCTCTACGCCTGCAACCTCAAGTGCGAGGGCTGCGGAAAGATCCAGCACCCGGCGGGCGTCCTCAAGCAGCGCATGCCGGTCGCCCAGGCGGTCGGCGCGGTCCTGGAGTCCGGCGCCCCCATGGTGTCCATCGCGGGCGGCGAGCCCCTGATGCACCCTCAGATCGACGAGATCGTGCGCCAGTTGGTGGCCCGCCGCAAGTACGTCTTCCTCTGCACCAACGCCCTGCTGCTGCGCAAGAAGCTGGAGAAGTTCACCCCTTCCCCGTACTTCGCCTTCGCCGTCCACATCGACGGGCTGCGCGAGCGGCACGACGAGTCCGTCGCCAAGGAGGGCGTGTTCGACGAGGCGGTGGCGGCGATCAAGGAGGCCAAGCGGCGCGGCTTCCGGGTCACCACCAATTCGACCTTCTTCAACACCGACACCCCGCAGACCATCATCGAGGTGCTCAATTTCCTCAACGACGACCTCCAGGTCGACGAAATGATGATCTCGCCCGCGTACGCCTACGAGAAGGCCCCCGACCAGGAGCACTTCCTCGGCGTCGAGCAGACCCGAGAACTCTTCAAGAAGGCCTTCGCCGGCGGGAACCGGCGCCGCTGGCGGCTCAACCACTCACCGCTCTTCCTGGACTTCCTGGAAGGAAAGGCGGACTTCCCCTGCACCGCCTGGGCCATTCCCAACTACTCGCTCTTCGGCTGGCAGCGACCCTGCTATCTGATGAGCGACGGATACGTCCCCACGTACCGCGAACTCGTCGAGGACACCGACTGGGACAAGTACGGCCGCGGCAAGGACCCGCGCTGCGCCAACTGCATGGCGCACTGCGGCTACGAGCCCACCGCCGTCCTCGCCACCATGGGCTCCCTCAAGGAGTCCCTGCGCGCGATCCGGGAGACGGTCTCCGGGAACACCCCGTCATGACCGGCGGGTTCGACCTGCGGGCGCTGCTCTCCGAGCGCGGCGCGGAGCGGTACGAGCTGCACGCCAAGTACCTCAACCACCAGCTGCCGCGCATGCTGCACACCATCGGCTTCGACAAGGTCTACGAGCGGGCCGAGGGCGCCCACTTCTGGGACGCCGACGGCGTCGACCACCTCGACATGCTCGCCGGCTTCGGCGTGATGGGCCTCGGGCGGCACCACCCCGTCGTCCGCAAGGCCCTCCACGACGTCCTGGACGCCCAGCTCGCCGACCTCACCCGCTTCGACTGCCAGCCGCTGCCGGGACTCCTCGCCGAGAAGCTGCTCGCCCACAGCCCGTACCTCGACCGGGTCTTCTTCGGCAACAGCGGCACCGAGGCCGTGGAGACCGCCCTCAAGTTCGCCCGGTACGCCACCGGGCGGCCGAGGATCCTCTACTGCCACCACGCCTTCCACGGGCTCACCACCGGCTCCCTCTCCGTCAACGGCGAGCAGGGCTTCCGGGAGGGCTTCGACCCGCTCCTGCCGGACACCGCGATCGCCCTCGGCGACCTCGGCGCCCTGGAGCGGGAGCTGCGCAAGGGCGACGTGGCCGCCTTCGTCGTCGAGCCCATCCAGGGCAAGGGCGTCCACGAGGCACCGCCGGGCTTCCTCCGGGCCGCCCAGGACCTCCTCCACCGGCACGGCGCGCTGCTCATCGCGGACGAGGTGCAGACCGGCCTCGGCAGGACCGGCGACTTCTACGCCCACCAGCACGAGGAGGGCGTCGAGCCGGACCTGGTCTGCGTCGCCAAGGCGCTCTCCGGCGGCTACGTGCCGGTCGGCGCCACCCTCGGCAAGGACTGGATCTTCAAGAAGGTCTACTCGTCGATGGACCGGGTCCTGGTCCACTCGGCGAGCTTCGGGTCGAACGCGCAGGCCATGGCCGCCGGGCTCGCCGTCCTCTCGGTCATGGAGGACGAGGGCACCGTCGCCCACGCCCGGCGGATCGGCGACCTGCTCTCCGGCCGTCTGAAGGAGCTCGTGCCCCGGTACGAGCTGCTCCACGAGATCCGCGGGCGCGGCCTGATGATCGGGATCGAGTTCGGGCGGCCGTCCTCGCTCGGACTGCGCGGGCGCTGGACGATGCTCCAGGCGGCCCGCAAGGGCCTCTTCGCCCAGATGGTCGTGGTTCCGCTGCTCCAGCGGCACAGGATCCTCACCCAGGTCTCCGGGGACCACCTGGAGGTGATCAAGCTGATCCCGCCGCTGATCATCGACGAGGCGGACGTGGACCGGTTCGTCACCGCCTTCACCGCGGTCATGGACGACGCCCACGGCGGCGGCGGACTGATGTGGGACTTCGGAAAGACGCTGGTCAAGCAGGCGGTCGCGCAGCGCTGACCGGATTTCGACACGGATTCCCGACGGGGGTTTGCCTCTGAGGCAAGAAACTTGCCTCAGAGGCACGATCCTGGCGGAATGGACGCATGGACCACGTCCCCGGGGGCACCTCCCCGGACCCCGCCATCCCCGGCGTCCTGCCCGACGTCGCCCCGCAGCTGCGGGCCCTGCGCCGCCGCCGGGGACTCACCCTGGAGGCCGCCGCCCAGCGGGCCGGCCTCTCGCCGGCCCACCTCTCGCGCCTGGAGACCGGGAACCGGCAGCCCTCGCTGCCGATGCTGCTCGCCCTGTCCCGTATCTACGGTACGACGGTCTCCGAGCTCCTCGGCGAGGCGCCGCCCGAGCGCGACCCCGTCGTCCGGGCCGACCGCTCCGAACCCGTCGAGGCCGACGGCTGGATCTACCGCCAGGCGGGCGGCGCCGGGCGCGCCCTCCAGTGCCTGCGGGTCCACGTGCCGTACGCCACCCGGGCCGACATCGTGCGCGTCCACCCCGGCGAAGAGTGGATCCACGTCCTGGAGGGCCGGGTGCGGCTCGCGCTCGGCGAGGCCGTCCACGTCCTCGATCCCGGGGACAGCGCGCACTTCGACTCGCTGACCCCGCACCGGATCGGCGCCGCCACGCCCGGCGGGGCCGAGCTGCTCTTCGTCCACACCCTGATGCAGAGCCCCGTCGCCGAGCTGTGCCTCGGTGACGGGACCCCGCACCGGCGCTGACGTTCCATGAAGATTCTTCAGGAAAGGACCGACATGTCCGAGAAGTCCGTAGCGGTCACCGGCGAAGAGCGCGGTGAAGGCAAGTTCCCCAAGGGGCTCGTGCTCCGCCTCTTCGCCTATCTGATCGCCGGCCACCTCTTCGCCGGCTTCCTCTACCTGCTCTTCATGCTGGGCGGGCAGAACCAGTAGGCCTCAGGCGTCGGTGACCAGCCGCTCCCGCAGCCGCTCGCGGGTCTCCGGGGCCAGCTTCAGGCCCTCGGTGAAGTAGGCGTCCACCGAGCCCCAGGTCGTCTCGATCGTCTCGAACGCGGCCCGCAGGTACTCCACCCGCGCGTCGAAGAGCGGACTGAGCAGCTCCATCACCTCGGGCGACATCGCGTCCGGGGAGGTGGAGCTGCGGCGCACCTTGTAGCGGCGGTGCGGGGCGTTCGACTTCACGTAGTCGGCCTCGATCGCCTCCCGCTCGACCCCGACCGCGAGCAGGGTGATCGCGATGGCGACCCCGGCCCGGTCCTTGCCGGCCGCGCAGTGCAGCAGGGCCGGGATGCTCTCCTCCGCCATGGAGTGGAGGAGCCGGCCGTGCTCCTCGGTCCGCTCCAGCACGTTCTTCCGGTACGAGTCGGACATCCGGGCGGCCGCCTTGCCGTCGCCGAGGACCTCCCGCAGCTGCGCGATCTCGCCGTCGCGCACCAGCTTCCAGAACTCCTTGCCGTCGGCCGGGTCGTTGAGGGGTATGTTCACGTTCCGTACGCCGGGCAGCTCGACGTCCGGGCCCTCGATCCTCCGGTCCGACTCGTTGCGGAAGTCGAAGACGGTGTGCAGGCCGAGCGAGGCGAGGAAGGCGGCGTCGTCCTCCGTCGCGTGGGCGAGATGGCCGCTGCGGAAGAGGCGGCCGGGGCGGACGGCGCGCCCGTCCGTCGTCGGCAGGCCGCCCACGTCCCGGAAGTTGCGGACCTCGGTCAGCTCGGGCTCGGCGGCTTCGGCGGGCGGGACCTGCGGCAGCTGCTGCGTCACGGCTGCTCCTGTTCTGTCGATCGGTTCCTGGGGCAATCATCTCGGGTGGGAGGCCGGGCACGCACCCCCTCGGACGGGAATGGGTGATCTGTCCGTATTGGGGGATTCCGTATAACCCGCCCCGGTTGCAGGGGAGATGGGGATCGGCGCGTGAGCAGCGTCATAACCGTGACGGACCGTGCCTGATCGTCTTTTCCAAATACCCCCCGGGAAAAGGAGATCGAGGGGCCGTCATCCACGGAGGGTGACCGGAATTCCGGCCGGATATCACTGAATCCCAGATCACTTGAAAACCGTGGCTTGTTCGCGCCGACCCCACTCGTCTAGCGTCGCGCTCAATCCGGACGGACCGCCGAATCCTGCCACCGACCGGAATTCGAACCCACCCGTACGAGGCAGGAGCGGGGGACCCAGGTAAGTACGCCGATCCCTTCGAAGAAGGACGGCTCGGGGTTAAGTCGCGTGAGAACGCGGCCGGACATCTCCAGTCCGAACCCGACAGCTCACCTCGCAGGCGCCGGAGAGGAATTCGCCATGCCCGCAAAGGGTAAGCACCGCCGTGCCAAGTCCAACCGTCTGACCCGTGGCCTCGCCGCCGCCGGTACCGGTGGCGCCGTCGTCGCCCTCCCGCTCCTCGGAGCCACCGGCGCCCACGCCGCCGAGCAGGCCGCCCCGGCCGCCGCTCCCGCCCACGCCGTCGCCCAGGTGAAGGCCGCGCCCGCCGCCCAGCAGAAGGCCGCGCCGAAGACGTACTCCGTCGTCCGCGGCGACTACCTGTCGAAGATCGCCGCCGAGCACCACGTCGCCGGCGGCTGGCACAAGCTCTACCAGGACAACCGCCAGGTCATCGGCGACAACCCCTCGCTGATCATGCCCGGCATGAAGCTCACCCTCGGCGCGAAGGGCACCGCCAAGGCCGCGCACAAGAGCACGTGGAACTCCGGCAAGAACGGCGACGAGGCCCCCCGCGCCTCCCGCAGCAGCGAGCGCGCCTCGGCCCCGGCCCCGGCCCCGGCCGCCGCGACCACCTCCTCCTCGGCGTCCTCCTCGTCGGCCGGTACGACCTCCTCCTCCGGCTGGGTCGCCCCGATCGCCGGCGCCGGCATGTCGACCCCGTACCACCAGGCCGGCTCCATGTGGTCCTCCGGCTACCACACCGGTGTCGACTTCATCGCCTCCACCGGCACCCCCGTCCACGCGGTCGGCCCCGGCACCGTCTACTCCGCCGGCGACGGCGGCGCGTACGGCAACCAGGTCGTCATCCAGCACGCCGACGGCACCTTCTCGCAGTACGCCCACCTGTCCTCGATCTCCGTCTCCGCCGGCCAGACCGTCACCGGCGGCGAGCAGATCGGCCTCTCCGGCGCGACCGGCAACGTCACCGGTCCGCACCTGCACTTCGAGATGCGCACCGGGCCGGAGTACGGCTCCGACATCGACCCGCTGGCCGCGCTGCGGTCGCACGGCGTGAGCATCTGACGCCACGTCAGTACGCCTTCGTCATCCGGAAGTCCGGCACGCGAGTGCCGGACTTCCGGCGTATTCCGGCTTGGCGGAATCTTTATCGGTGGCATATGTCACCAGGCGTCAACCCCTCCTTACGGTCGCGTAGGTCACACCCGAAGGGGAAAAATGTGCTCCCGTGGCAGACGATTCGAGATCAACAGACAAGAACGCATTCGGGTCGTACACGGCGATCGGTGACAGCTTCACCGAGGGCGTCGGAGACCCCGGGCCCGACGGGACGTACGTCGGCTGGGCGGACCGCTTCGCGGTCCTGCTCGCCGACCAGCTGCCGGAGCACGACGACTTCCGCTACGCCAACCTGGCCGTACGCGGGCGCCTCCTCGACCAGATCGTGGCGGAACAGGTCCCCCGGGCGAAGGAACTCGCCCCCGACCTGGTGACCTTCTGCGCGGGCGGCAACGACATCATCCGCCCCGGGACGGACCCGGACGACGTGGCCGAGCGCTTCGAGCGCGCCGTCGCCGACCTCACCTCCGCCGTCGGCACCGTCATGGTGACCACCGGCTTCGACACCCGCGACGTGACGCTCCTCAAGCACCTGCGCGGCAAGATCGCCACCTACAACGGGCACGTCCGGGCCATCGCGGACCGCTACGGCTGCCCGGTCCTCGACCTGTGGTCGCTGAAGTCCGTGCAGGACCGGCGCGCCTGGGACGACGACCGGCTGCACCTCTCGCCCGAGGGCCACACCCGCGTCGCCCTGCGCGCCGCCCAGGTCCTCGGCATGCCGGTGCCCGCCGACCCGGACCAGCCCTGGCCGCCGGAGCCGCCGCGCGGCACGCTCGAAGTGCGCCGCGACGACATCCACTGGGCCCGGGAGTACCTGGTGCCCTGGATCGGGCGCCGGCTGCGCGGCGAGAGCTCGGGCGACCACGTCGAGGCCAAGCGCCCCGACCTCATGCCCCTGTAGCAGGCGGCACGGCGGCGGGGATCCGCTCCAGGACCCCGCCGGCGAACACGTCGTACAGCGGCAGCGTCTCCAGGTGGACGTAGCCGATGTGGCAGTCGCAGACGGCGAGGGGGCAGGCGCGGGGACGCAGGGCGGCACGGTACGAGCCGTCGTACAGGTTCCCGAGCTCGGCCCTGACGAAGTGGCAGCGCCGCACCGTCCCCTCGCCGTCCACCGAGATCACCGACTCCCCGGTGCGGCAGGGCAGCCCCGCCGAGCGGTGCGGATGCCGGCTGTACGGGAAGAGCGGGTCGAGCTCCGTCCAGCCCTCTGCCTCCGCGTCGGTGTACGTGTGCCCCTCGGCCGCGTTCACCCAGAGGTAGACGTGCGGCGGCAGCGCGGCCCGCAGCCGGCGGGCGTCCTCCCGGTGCTCGGGAAGGCCGACCACGCCGACGCTGTACCGGACGTTCTGACGGGCGAGCTCCCGGCACTTCCCGAGGAACCGCTCGTACGGTGTCTGCCCCGGGTGGTACGTGCACCAGAGCGCCACGCTCTCCGGGTCCGCCTCGGCCAGCCACTCCGTCCGGCAGCTCAGATTGGTCTGGATCGCCACCCGCTCCACGTGCGGCAGCCGCGACAGCTCGACAAGCGCCCGCCGGTACCAGGAGCGCACCAGGCCCTCGCCCCACGGGGTGAACAGGATCCGCAGCCGGTCCCCGGTCTGCGCGGCGGCCCAGCCGGTGAACCGTTCGAGCGCGGCCCGGTCCGCGCGCAGCTGCTCCCGGCTGTCCCGGCGCTTGGCGAAGGGACAGTACGGGCAGTCGAAGTCGCAGGAGGAGAGAGGGCCCCGGTAGAGCACGGTGAGGTCCACGGTCGCCGCCTACCTCGCCTCGTACGCGGCCATCGCGGCCCGTACGGCGGGGGAGAAGAGCTCGGGGCCGAGCCCGTCCGAATGCGCGAGCCCCTCGGGCGAAAGCCGCAGCAGCCCCGCCGGGGCGTCCGCGGCCAGCCACCCGTACTCCTCGAACCGGGCGAGCTCCGGGCCGAAGTCCGCGAACGGCGAGGACCCGAACCGCTCCTCGTACTCGGCGACCGGCATGCCCTCGGCCTGGAGCAGCGACTGGAGGAGGTGACGGCGACGGGCCTCGTCCCCGTCCACCGCCCGGCCCACCTCGGCGCGCGAGAAGTCCTCCGTCTCCGTGTACGCGTCGATGATCGAGCGGATCTCCCGCATGTCGACGGCGTAGTCGAAGGAGTAGTGCAGGGCCGAGGTGTACGAGCGGGCCCCGCAGCCCAGGCCGATCATGCCGTCCGTCTGGCAGGCGTAGTCGTCCGGCCCGGCGGGACCGGCGTCCGTACGGCGGAACATCCGCATCGACACCTGCTCGTAGCCGTGCGCGAGGAGGTGATCCCGGCCGTACCGGTAGAGGCGCAGCCGCCGCTCGTCCCACTCCCGGTCGGCGGCCGCCGGGTCCTGGAGCCGGCCGAGACCGGTGAGCGGGCGCACGTACAGCGGATAGAGGTACAGCTCCTCGGGCCGCCAGGCGAGCGCGGCGTCGAGCGAGACCCGCCAGGACCGCTCCGTCTGCCCGTCGATGCCGTAGATCAGGTCGATGTTGAGGACCGGAACCCCCGTGTCCCGGATCCGGCCGAGCGCCGCCTCGACGTCCGCGCGGTGCTGCGGCCGGACCGCCGCCCTCGCCTCGGCCTCCACGAAGCTCTGCACGCCGATGCTGAGCCGGGTCGCGCCCCGCTCGGCGAGGACGGCGAGCCGGTCGGCGGTCGCGGTCGCCGGAGAGGTCTCCACGGAGAGCGGCACCGCCCGCAGGTCCACGCCCATCCGCTTCTCGGCGATGTCGCAGAGCCGCTCCAGCTCGGCGGCGGTGAGGAACGTGGGCGTCCCGCCGCCGAACGCGGCGGTGGCGAACCGCACCGGCGCCGCGTCCCCGAGGGCCTCGCGGACGGCGGCGGCTTGGCGGTCGAGGGCGTCGAGGTAGCGGGTGGTCAGCTCGTCCGGGGCGCCGATCCGGGTGAAGAGGTTGCAGAAGCCGCAGCGGACCTCGCAGAACGGTATGTGCGCGTACAAGGAGAGCGCGTCCTTCGGCTCCCCGGCCCAGAGCGCGGCCAGCTCCGGACGCTCGGGGAGCGCGCGGTACGCCGTCTTGTGCGGGTAGGCGTAGACGTAGCTCCGGTACGGGCGGGGGGTGGGGGTCATGCCGCGACCTCGCCTTCGGGGCCCGGGAGTTCGGGCAGTTCCGGCAGTTCCGGCGGTTCCGGTAGTCCTGGCAGTTCCGGGAGGACGAACTGCGCGTACGGCACGGTCCACACGACGTCGTGGCCGAGCCGGTGACCGGTGAAGCCGTCCTCCCCGTACGCCGTGCCGTGGTCGGAGCAGACGATCGCGAAACAGGGGCGGCGGCTGCTCATCGCGGCGAAGAGCCGCCCGATGTGCCGGTCGACGTACTCCAGGGCTGCCGCGTGGGTCTCCCGGGAGTCGCCGGCCTCACGGGTCGCCCCCGGCAGGTGGAACCAGTTGGGCTGGTGCAGCGCGGACACGTTGACGAAGAGGAAGAGCCGCTCCTCCGGGCGGAGCCCGGCGACGACCTCCTCGGCACATGCGACCTGGGACTCGAAGGAGGACGGGGAGGCGACGCCGAAGGCCGGCTCCCAGTGGCTCTCCTGGAACAGACCGGGGAGCACGGAGCCGAGCGGCGGCTGCTTGTTGAAGAAGCCGACCCCGCCGACGCAGACCGTCCGGTAGCCCTCGTGCGCGAGGGCGGAGACGAAGTCGGGGGTGTCGTGGACCCAGGTGCCGTCGGCGGTCGACTCGCTGCCCGCGAAACGGGCCGCGAACAGCCGGGGATGAGGCCCCTGCGAGGCGGGGGTCGGCAGGAAGCCGGCGAAGATCGCCTGGTGGGAGGCGTACGTGAAGCTCCCGGGCGCGTGCCGCCGCTCCCAGACGCCGCCGGGGAGGTGACGGGCCAGGTTCGGGATGCGGCCCTCGGCCGCGAGCTCGGCCGCCACGTCGTACCGGAGGGTGTCGAGGGTGACCAGGAGCAGGTCGTGGCTGCCGACGATGGCGTTCATGTCGGGCTGGTTCACGTGGTGCTCGTTCCTGTGGTGGTGCGGGTGGTGCCGGTGGTGCCGGTCGGGCGGGTGATGCCGGTGGTGCCGGTTGTACGGATGGCGCGGGTGGTGTCGTGGGTACGGGCTGCGCCCTGGCCGCTCCCGAACTGCGCGGCCACCTGCGCACCGTACGTGTCGAGCCCCTCGGCACCGCTGCCGGGCAGGCCCGTGAGCCCGGGCAGCAGATCGCCGAAGGCGTTCACCTCGCCCACGGCGAAGCGGCGCCAGCCGCTCGCGGGCAACAGGTCGACGCCCACGCAGCGGGTGCCGGGGAAGGCGGCGGCGGCCCGCTCGCACACCCCGAGGGCGTCCGCCCAGCGGCTTCCGGCCGCGGCGATCGCCGCCCGTGCGGCGTCCAGGTCGCCCCGGGCGCCGCCCAGGTGCAGATTGGTCATGGGGGAGCGGCTGGTGCGGAGCACGGCGTGGGTGGCGCGCCCGTCGATCACGACCACCCGCAGATCGGCGGCCCGGCCGTCCTGGGTGGCCTTCGGCAGCCAGCGCTCGACGTGCAGGCCGTCGGGGGCGAGGGCGTCCACGATCGCGGCGACCTCGCGCTCGCTCGTGTAGCGCCGTACCCGCAGGGAGTTGAAGAGCCGCCCGTCGGCTGCGCGCTCCACCGAGGTGGTGGCCTGGACCCGGCCCGCGCCGTTCGTCTCCAGCGCGAGCACCCCCGAGGCGGAGGAGCCGTGCGCGAGCTTCACGAAGACCCGGCGCATGCCGCTCTCGGCGGTCAGCGCCCTGACGTCCGCCCAGCCGCGCACCGCCGGGGCGTCGGGTCCCGAGGTCGGCGACTCGGGCACCGGGACCCCGGCCGCCCTCAGCCGGCCGTGGCTCAGCCTCTTGTCGAACAGGACCGCGAGCTCGGCGGGGTCGTCGACGAGGACGGCGCCCGCCTCCGCGACGGAGCGGGCGAGACCGGACACGGCCGCGGTGAACCCTTCGTACCAGCGGCCGGTGCCCTCGACCCGGGCCGGATCGTCGACCCCGCGCAGCAGCCGGTCGGCCTCGGGATCCTCGCCGGGAGAGTCCAGACGTACGGTCTCGCCCGCGGCGAACCGCGCCCGGCCCCCGAGCACGTCCGGCCAGGACACCGCCCGCGCCCCGGGCAGCCCGGCGGCCCGCAGCGCGTCCTGGAAGAACGCGACGCGGCGGCCCGCCGGATCGCCGACGACCACGAGGCGCGGCCGTCGGATGTCCGGCGAATCCCCGACGGCCACGGGGCGCGGCCGTCGGATGTCCGGCGAATCCCCGACGGCCACGGGGCGCGGTCGTCGGATGTCCGGCGAATCCCCGACGGCCACGGGGCGCGGGCCGGAGGTCATTCGGCGACCGCGACGTAGCGCCAGACGTCCCCGTCGCCGTCGTCCTCCGCCACCTGGGCGTCACCGAGGTCGACGGTCACGCCGTGCGGGACGAGCGCGGCGCGGACGCGCTCGCACATCGCCTCCGACAGGTAGTGGTGGGAGAGGTCGAGGTGGGTGAGGTGGGTCAGCGGCTGCCCGTCGAGGAGGGCCGCCGCGCCCTCGTCGGTGAGCACGCCCATGGACAGGTCGAGCCGCTCGATCCGGGCGACGACGGGCGCGCCCGCGACGGCGGCGGCCACGGCGTCCTGGATGACGCTGTCGCACAGGCCCAGGTCGCGCAGGGCGGGGAACGCCGTGCCGGCGAGCAGCGGCGCCAGGTCGTCGGGGGTGCTGTCGCCGCCGTACTCGTCGGTGCCGAGCCAGAGTTCCAGCTTCTCCAGGGCGGGCAGGTCGCTGCCGACGATGCCGCGCACCACGTCGGCGGGAAGCCCGCCGGTCTGGACGACCAGGGTCCGCAGACCGGTGTGCCGGATCGACGGGAAGGCCAGCTCCGTGCCACCGCGCACCCCGAACTCCGTCAGGGCCGGGTAGGCGGCGAGGAGCGGCGTCACGTCGGACTGGATGATCCACGAGATCTCGCAGTCCTCGCCCGTCATGTCGCCGAGGAACACCGCCTCCAGGGCCGTCAGCCGGTCGTTGGCGCCGATCAGCGCGGTGACGATGTCGGCGGACGAGTTCTCGTAGGCCTCGTCCCAGCCGCCGACGACCAGCGCGCGCACCCGTCCCGTGTCGACCGTCTTCAGGAACCGCTCGAACTGCGGCCCCCACAGCTCGTCGCCGGGGTCGGAGTACGTCGGGGCGGAGATCCGCCAGGCGACCGTGTCCGTCGCGGGCAGCTCGACCTGCGCGTCCGGGCCCGGGAAGTCGAACACGGGCAGTCCGTGGAATTCCTGCAGGTGGGTGCCAACGGTCATGACGGCGCTCCAGACAACGTGCGAGGTGGGTCGGCTGATGGAGAGAGTTCTACCAAGCGGCACCGACAACACCCCTCGCCGGGTGGTCTCCGGACCGATTGTCAGTGCCGGGCTCTAGCGTCGTTCTCGTGTTCGGCCGCTTGTGCCGGACGGGGAGGGGAGAGCCATGTACCGGCAGGGAGACGTGCTGATCGCGCCCGTCGCGGAGGCGGCCGTTCCGGAGCGCGTGAAGGAGGCGGCGGGGGAGCCGAGGGACGCCCGGGGCCGCCTGGTCCTCGCCCTCGGCGAGGTCACCGGACACGCCCATGCGATCCCCGGCCCGGGCAGGCTCGTGCGGGAGCCGGGGCCCTTCGGCCCGCTCCTGCTCGAACTGCCCGAGGGCGGGCGGGTGGTGCACGAGGAGCACGCGCCGATACCGCTGCCCAAGGGCTGGTACCGGGTGGTGCGGCAGCGGGAGTACGTGCCCGGGGCGTACCGGATCGTCGCGGACTGATGTCCGCCGGAGAGACAGTGAAGGACATGGGGGACACCGAGATGAACCGCACCACCGCGGCGGGCAGGTGGCGGGCCGTCGCCGCCGCCACCGGACCCGCCGATCGCGCCACCGCCGAGGCCGGAGTCCGGTCTGCCTACCGCTCGGCCGGCCTCGCCCCGCCGGAGCGCGTCCTCTGGGCGGACTCGCCGCTCGCGGCCGTCACGCTCCTCCAGGGCCTGACGGGCGCGGGCCGTTCGGTACGGGACGAGGTGCGCACCCGGCCGTGGGCCGAGGAGCGCCGCCGGCTCCACGACGCGCTCGGCCCGGCGGGCTGGGCGGCCCACTGGCAGGCGACCGGTGCCCGGCTCTGGGACCCGACGCGGAGCCTCGCGGACCGGATACGGGCCGGGGTGACGGAAGCGGCGGGCGCCGACGCGGCCGAGGTGCGGCTGCTCCTCCTCGACGCCGTGCTCGGCCAGCACGACGCGGCCTGGCTCGCCGCCTTCGACGGACACGGCGTACGGCTCGCGGGACTCGCCACCGTCGCCGAGCACGCCGGCTGGTGGTGGCCGTACGAGAACGCCGTCGTGATCTGCGAGCGCCCGGTCGAACTCCACCGGGACGAGGCGGGTCGGCTCGACCGGGGCGACGGCCCCGCGCTCGCCTTCGCCGACGGGTTCGCCCTCCACGCCTGGCGGGGCATGCCGGTGCCCGCCGAGTTCCTCGCCGGTCTCGCCCACCTCACCCCCGAGCGGATACGCGAGGAGGAGAACGCCGAACTGCGGCGCGTGATGCTGGAGTACTACGGCTACGACCGCTACCTCGCCGCGTCCGGTGCCCGGCACCAGCACCGCGACGAGACGGGCGTCCTCTGGCGGATCGAACTCGCCGACGACGAGGACGTGGTGATGGTCGAGGTCGTCAACTCCACGCCCGAGCCGGACGGCACCCACCGCACGTACTGGCTGAGGGTGCCGCCCACGACCCGGACCGCGCGGGAGGGCGTCGCCTGGACCTTCGGGCTCCGGCCCGAGGCGTACGAACCGCTCGTCCAGACCTAGGGCCCAGGGCGGGGCACGGTTGGTGCGGAGAGGTGAAGGGCGCCGTCGGTCAGGAGTGGCGCGCGGGAGGCGGCGGCGCCGGGTGCTGGGATGTGCCCGCCGGAGCCCCGGCACTCACACCCGAAGGGACCGCCTGTGACGATCCGCCGGCCCAGCGCCGCCCGCACCTCCCGTCTGCTCGCCGCCACCGCCGTGCTCGGCGGCCTCCTCGCCGGCACCGCGGCCCCCGCCCTGGCCGTCGCGCCCGAGCGGACCGCCCTCCGTACCACCGCCCTGAAGGCCGCCCCGGACACGGCCACGGTCACCGTCACGGGCAACGGCCGCGCGTCCGCCGCGCCCGACCTGGCGATCCTGTCCGCCGGGGTCGAGGCCACCCGCCCGACGGCGAAGGAGGCGATGGCGGCACAGACCACCGCGGCCGAGGCGCTGCTCGACGTGCTGCACAAGCAGGGGATCGCCGACCGGGACATCCGCACCGACAGCCTCGCGCTGGCCCCCGTCTACACCCAGAACACCAGCGGGGACAGCAAGGTGACCGGCTATCAGGCGGGGCAGTCGTTCTCCGTGAAGGTCCGCGACATCGACAGGACCGGCCAGGTCGTCGGGGCCGTCAACGAAGCCATCGGGAACGTGGGCCGGATCAACGGGGTCGTCTTCGACGTCGCCGACCCGTCGGCGCTGCGGGCGAAGGCCCGCGAGGCCGCCTACCGGGACGCGTACGACAAGGCCTCGCAGCACGCCCAGCTGAGCGGGCACCGGCTCGGCCGGCTCGTCTCGCTGAGCGAGGGCGAGTCCGTACGCCCCGGCCCCGGCGCCGCCCCCGCCGTCCCCGCGGACGAGCCGAGCGTCCCGCTGGCGCCCGGCGAGATCGAGGAGCAGGTCACCGTCTCGGCGGTCTACGAGCTGATCTGACGTTCCCGAAGGCGCCGGGCGCCGGGACAGGACGTGCGGCCGGGCCGACTACGGCCGCCCGCCAGAACCGGCCACGGAGCCGACCCGCATCCGGACCGGCTACGACCGCCGGTCGGGATGCGGCCCGGCTCCGTCCTCGGAGCATGACTCCCCCGGCCCTGCCGGGTTCTCCGGCCCTGTCGGGCCCTCCGGCTCTGTCGGGCCCTCCGGTCCTGCCGGGTCTTCCGGGCCTGTCAGGTCCCTGGGCCTGCCGAGTCTTCCGGCCTCGCCGGGTTCTCCGGGCCTGCCGGTTCCTCCGGGCCTGCCGGCTTCCCCGGGCCTGCCGGTTCCGCCGGCCCTGTCGGCTTCCCCGGCCCTGCCGGGTCCTCCGCCCCCGCCGGTCCGGCCGGAGCTCCCGCCGGCAGGTCCAGCTCCCGGGAGAGAGCCGCGTCCGCCCAGCGCAGCATCGTGGTGCGCGGGAGGGCGCCGGTGTAGGCCGTCGTCTGGACGGCGAGGCCGTCGAGGAAGGCGGTGAGCCGCCAGGCCGCCCCGGCCGGATCCGCGCAGCGGAACTCCCCGGCGGCGGTCCCCTCCTCGATCACCCGGGTCAGCGCCGCCTTCCACTCCTGGTCGAGGGAGGCGGCGACCCGGCGCAGTTCCGGGTCGCGCAGGGAGACCGCCCAGCCCTCGATCCACAGCCGCCAGCCCTTGGCCTGGCCGGTCGGGGCGTACCAGCGCACGGCGGCCCGCAGCCGTCGCACGGCCGTGGAGCGTCGTCCGAGCAGCCGGCGCAGCTGGGCGAGGTCGCCCTCGGCCGCGTGGGTGAAGGCCGCGGCGACCAGCTGTTCCTTCGAGGAGAAGTGGTAGAGCACGAGCGCGTTGCTCACGCCGAGCGCGGCGGCCACGTCGGAGATCCGGACGGCCGCGACGCCGCGTGCCTCGATCTGCTCGACGGCGGCCCTCAGCAGTTCGTCCCGCCGCTCGGCCACGCTCAACCGCACTCTCGCCACGCTGTGCAGCCTACACAGCACATGACAAGGGCATGATCGTCAGCGGTTTCGGCGCGTGGCCGGTCCGGTACCAGCCGTAGCGTTCGGCGATCACCGGCAGCAGCTCGTGCGCCACCACCAGGCGTTGGCGCACGAGTTCACGCCCACGTCCGGAAGGACGGTCGCCCCGCCCATGGTGCCGAGGCACCGTACGGACGCCCGGGTCCCCGCGTACTCCCGCCCGGCCCGGCGGTCTCCGGCTCGGGCCGCCCATAATGGAACGACCCCCAGAGATCAGGAGGTCCTGTGACCGGTACCGGCTCCGACCGTTCGCCGCGGGCCCGGCTGCGCGCGCTGCGCCCCGAGTCCTTCGGCGCGGAACCCACGGGCGAGCGTCTCGCCCGGATCCGCCGCTCGCCGAACTTCGCGGACGGGATCTTCCAGAACCCCGAACCGGCACGACGCGGCCCCTCCGGGTCGAGCATCGAGTTCGCCAAGATCTACTTCGAGAAGGAGGGACGCGCGCGCCGCGCCCCCACCGGCGCGATCCCCGTCCACCCCACCACCCTCGCCGACCTGGCGCGGCCCCCGGCCACCGGTCTGCGCCTGACCTGGATGGGACACTCCGGGGTCCTCGCGGAGATCGACGGCCACCGGGTCCTCTTCGACCCGGTCTGGGGCGACCGCTGCTCGCCGTTCCCCTTCGCGGGCCCCAAACGGCTCCACCCCGTGCCCGTGCCGCTGGCCGAGCTCGGCCCGGTCGACGTGGTCGTGATCTCGCACGACCACTACGACCACCTCGACCTGCCGACGATCAAGGCCCTGGCAGGCACGGATACGCTCTTCGCGGTGCCGCTCGGCGTCGGCGCACACCTGGAGCACTGGGGCGTGCCCGCCTCCCGCCTGCGCGAGCTGGACTGGAACGAGTCCACCGAGATCGGCGAGCTGCGGCTCACGGCCACTCCGGCCCGGCACTTCTGCGGCCGCGGCCTGCGCAACAAGCAGCACACGCTCTGGGCGTCCTGGGTCGTGCGGGGACCGGCCCACCGGATCTTCCACAGCGGCGACACCGGCTACTTCTCCGGCTTCAAGGACATCGGCGCCACCCACGGCCCCTTCGACGCCACCATGATCCAGATCGGCGCCTACTCGGATTTCTGGCCCGACATCCACATGACGCCCGCCGAGGGGATGCGGGCCCATCTGGACCTCCAGGGCGGTGGTCCGGGTGGTGTGATGCTGCCGATCCACTGGGGCACCTTCAACCTGGCCCCGCACCCGTGGGCCGAACCCGGTGAGGGCACGAGGGACGCGGCCGAGGAGGCCGGTCAGGCGGTGGCGTTCCCGAAGCCCGGTGAGCCGTTCGAGCCCGGCGGGAAGCTGCCGGGGGAGTCGTGGTGGCGGGCGGTGTCCCGTCCGTTGGCGCGTCCGTGGCGCAGCCCCCGGGGCGTCGAGGTCGCGGCGGAGGCGCGCAACGACGACCTCGACCTCGCGGGCGACAGGTGACGTCGGTCGGTGAGGACCTCACCGAGGTCGTGCCGATACGGGAGCGTCCCCTGCTGAGGCGGCTCTGGCACCCGGGCGGGTTCGGCGCCCGGGTGTCAGGTTCCCGGTGAGGGCTCGGGGACCGCGACGGTTCCCTGTGCCACCGCGCACAGGGTCTCCGCCCCTGTGCTGTCCACGACCGACAGGTCGCAGCGGCACACGACACGGGAGCGGCCCGCCCGTATGACCTGAGCATGGGCCCGCAGCAGCACGCCGTCGGCGGGGCGCAAGTAGTCGATGGTGAACCCGGCGGTGAGCAGCCGCGCGCCGACGACGGTACCGGCGGCGAACGTCAGCGTGTTGTCCGCCGCGTAGGCGAGCACGCCGCCGTGCAGAAATCCGTTCTGCTGGCGCAGGTCGTCGCGGATGTCGAGCTCCAGCGTCGCCTCGCCTTCCCCGAAGGCCGTGAGGCGGGCGCCGAGCAGGTTGCTGAACGGCTGGGCCGCGAGCACCTTCTGCGCGAGGGCCAAATCCGGAGCGTCCGTCACGTCACACCTCGTTCTCGGAGTTCGTCTGGTGGTGGGTGGTCTGCCCTGCGAGGGCGTCGGCCCAGCCCTCGGCCCAGCGGGCGAGAGGAGTCAGGGCGCGGTAGGCATCCTCGCCGAGAGCGGTGAGGGCGTAGCTGCTGTCGTCCTGCTGCGCGACGAGGCCCGCCTGGGTGAGCTCGACGAGGCGCCGGCGCAGGACGCTGGAGGACATGCCGTCGCAGCGCTGCTGCAAGGGGCGAAAGCCTATGGGGCCTCGGTGCAGCTCCCAGACGATGCGCAGGCTCCAGCGCCGCCCGAACAGATCGAGCGCCGCCATGATCGGGCGGCCGCTGCTGGAACCGCGGACCGGGCACCCCGGTCTGGGTGTCTGTGCCACGTCGCCCGACAACCCCTCCAGTGCTTCGTTTCCGAAACGCTAGCATCGCCGACGCTTCGAAAACAGAAGCAGAAGGTGGGTGCCCGCCGCGGTCCGCGGGGCCGGCTGCCGCGAGCGACGAACAAGGGGTGAGAAGTGGCTCCTCGTATCGATCCCGCGTCCCAGCCCTGTCCGGACCGCGCCGGGGGCGGCTCGCACGCCCCGCGCCAGGGCCGGGCCGACCCTAAGGCGGCGCCGGTCCGGCCTGCGTTTCATGGTGCCCCGTACACCGTGTTCAGGAGGTCGTCGACGAAGCCTTCGAGGTCGTCGAGCCCGGCCGCCGCCTGCGTCGCGGGGCTCTCGGCCACCAGGTGGGGGAGTGCGGCGTGCAGGGCCATGGTGACGGTGGCGGCGCGCTGCGGGGTGACGGGCAGGCCCGCGCTGCGCTGGGCGTGCTCGAAGTACGCGAAGTCGGCGGCCGCGAAGGCGTCGAGTGACGTGGCCAGCCACGGAGTCCGTGCGGCCTCGCACTGCAGCTCCAGGAGGGCGAGCACCCGCACACGGCCGGGCCCTCTGACGTGCTCCAGGAGCGTGCGCAACAGGGCGGCCAGGCCTGCCCGGTCGACGGGTGCGGGTCTGGGGACCGCCTCGTACAGCGCGATGATGCGCTCCGTCGTCGCCCTCAACAGCGCGTCTCTGGTGGGGAAGTAGTTCTTGGTGGTGCCCAGGGGCACATCCGCTGCGGCGTCGACGGCCCGGTGCGTCAGGCCCCGGCTGCCGGATTCCGACAGTACCTCGATGGCCGCGTCGCCCAGGCGATCCCGTCTTTCCTGATTCACCTGTCCAAAGTACCCCATCCGTGGTACCACAGGTGAGGTACCACAAGTGGGGTGCCTCGGGTCCAGGGACGGACGGGGAGTGACTCCGATGGCTGTGGGTTATCTGGTGACCGCGGTGATGGCCGCGCTGATCGTGGTGTTCTGTCTGGTTCGCATCCGCGGGCCGAAGCCGCTCTTCTTCTTCAGTTACCGGCTCGGTCTGGTCTTCAACGAGATGCCGTTCGTCGTCCTCTACGCGCTGGCGGCATCGACGGCGCTCGCCTTCGCGGAGGGCGACATCGCCACGGGCGCCGACCGGGCGGCCGTCGGGCTGGCGTTCGCCTCGGCCGCGGGGCTCGTGGTGGTCGCCCGGCGCGGGATGCGGACGGCGTCCGTGGTTCGGCTCGCGCTGGACGAGGCGCTCGGCGCCGGTACGGGCACGCGCCGCCGGCCGCCACTGGCGCGCATTCTGCTCCGGCCGTTCTTCCGTCGCCGCGGTGACGTCAGGAGGGTGGGCAACCTCCGTTACGGGGACGGCGGCCGCCGCAACCTCCTCGACGTCTACCACCACCGCTCGCGCCCCCAGGGCGGCCCCGTGCTGATCCACTTCCACGGCGGCCACTACGACCGGGGCCGGAAGAACACCCAGTCGCTGCCCCTGCTCCACCGGCTCGCGAGCCAGGGCTGGATCTGCATCAGTGCCAACTACCGCCTGCGGCCCGGCTTCTCGCACCCGACGCATCTGATCGACGCGAAGAAGGTCATCGCCTGGGCGCGCGAACACGCCGAGGAGTACGGCGCGGCCCCCGGGGCGGCCGTGTTCGTGTCGGGGAGTTCGGCGGGCGGACACATGGCGGCACTTGCCGCCCTCACCCCCGACGAACCCTCCTACCAGCCGGGGTTCGAGGAGGCGGACACCTCCGTGACCGCCGTCATCGTGCTCAACGGTTACCTCGGGGCGTACTTCGACGGGGACCCCGCGACCTCGCCGGTGAACCTCGTCCGGGCAGACGCGCCACCGTTCCTCATCGCGCACGGCGACCTGGACGAGCTGGTGGAGACCGAGAACCCCAAGGCCCTCGTCGCCGCCCTGCGATCCGTCTCCACCTCGCCGGTGGTGTACGTCGAACTCCCCGGCGCGCACCACGCCTTCGACCTCTTCCACTCCTTCCGCTTCGAGGCGCTCATCGACGGCATCGAGGACTTCGCCACATGGGTGAGGGCGGGGAGGAAGTCGCTCTAGAGGTGCCCGACGCACCGGACCGGGTGAGGTCCTTCGCCTTGGCGGCTTGAGTCTCCCGTAAGGGGAGGCGCGAGGGTGGGGGCATGAACGGCGAGACGCTCTATTCGATCGGTGATCTGGCTCGGCGGACGGGTCTGACGGTGAAGGCCGTCCGGTTCTACGCGGACACCGGGATCGTGCCACCGACCGACCGCACCCCTGCCGGATACCGCCGGTACGGCCCCGATGCCCTTGCCCGCATCGAACTCGTACGCACCCTCCGGGAGTTGGGCGTCGATCTGGCCACGATCCGCAAGGTCATGGACCGGGAGGTCTCGCTGGCGGACGTCGCGGCGACGCACGCCCAGGCACTGGACGTGCAGATCCGCGTCCTGCGGCAGCGCCGCGCCGTGCTGACGGCGGTGGTCAGGCGCGGCTCGACCCCCGAGGAGATGGACCTCATGCACAAACTGGCACGCCTGTCGGAAGCCGAACGGCAGTCTCTGATCGACGACTTCCTCGGTGCCGTGTTCGACGGCCTGCGGGATCACCCCGCGTTCGCGGCGGTCATCCGCTCGTTGACCCCCGAGCTGCCCGACGACCCCGAACCCGATCAGATCGAGGCATGGGTGGAGCTGGCCGAACTGTGCCAGAACGAGGGTTTCCGCTCCACGCTGCACGGCATGGCCCGGGACCTGGCGGTCGACCGGGCCTCGGGTGATGCCACGGGCCTGCCCCGGATCCTCGCCGAAGCCGTACGAGCCCAGGTGACACCGGCACTTGAGGCCGGTGTCGCACCGGACTCGGCCGAAGCGGAGCCGATCGTCACCGCACTCGCGGCCCGCTACGCGCACATCCTCGACGGCCCGGCCTCCCAGGACACCCCTGCCCTCCACCGGCGCCTCGCCGCCCGGCTGGACCGGATGAACGACCCGCGCCGGGACCGGTACCTGTCCCTGCTGGCCGTCGTCAACGGCTGGCCGGCACCCGAGAGCCTGGCCCCCGCGCTCACCTGGACCACCGCGGCACTCCGCGCCCGGACAGCGCGGCGATGAGCCGATCACGCACCACGCCCGCCGCCACGAGGCCGGGCCACCCGGCTGACCGGAACCGGTTCCTCGCCGCCCGTCCCACCGCCACCGTCGCCATGATCCCGACGGTGCGGAACGGTGTCGTGGCCGGTCGGCGGGTTCAGGGCCGGCCGCGTCGCCGATGCCGCTGCAACGTGCGGGTTCGTCGGTACCGGCGCCGCCCGGCCGGGGAGCTTCCGCTCTTACCGACGGTCACCGGTCGTTTGCGGGTGAGACCCCGGAGCGGACGGATCCGGGCGGCGTCGCGGTGGCGGGTGCGTGGGCCGGAGGGGTGGCCGGGGGTCCGGAACGGGTGCGGGTCGGGGTGCGCCGGAGGCCGTCCGCACCCCCTGGGGACGAGCGGGCCGGACGGTTCGCACCTCCTCCGGGGGATTCCGGTCGAGGGGGATTTCCGCAGAGGGCGGAGGCGTGAGGACGTCTCCGCCCTCTTCCGTTCCCGCTCGGACGGAGCCCCTCCGAGCCGCGACGTCGACTTTCGGCCGATCATTCTCGGCCTGTCGCGCGAAGGGTAATACCAGACCGGCCCGCTCTACGGGTAAGTTTGTCAACTGCGCACCGCACATGAACGGTTGACGACTACAGTGTGTGGCTGATGATCACCGGTAGGCTCATCGCACGTCTGTATCAGTCCTCCCCCGTCTGTAGCACTCCTCCCCCGTAGACCCCCTGCAGTACGCCGATTCCTGGGCACGTACCAAGGACACTCATGTCTCAACTTCGCGCACCCGCCTCGCGGCCCGATCGACGCGAGGGCGGGCGGCACGGCCGGCCAGGCGCCCGCTCCGCCACCGGTACCCACAGCGACCCCCCGGCACAGACCTCCGCGCCGCTTCCCACGGAAGCCCGCATACGCCCCCAACTCCTGCGCACCTCAGTTCTCCCCGCCGTCGCGGTGGCCCTGGGCGGGGCGGCGGCCGTCCTCTTCACCATCCGCTCCACGGGAGCCAGCCCCACCCCCGGGCTCTGGGCCGCGCTCACCGGCGCCGCCGCCCTCACCGTCGCCTCCGTGACGGCCGCCGCGCTCGGCGCGGACCGGGCCGCCAAGGCCGTCCTCGACCGCTGCAACTCCCTGCGCCGCACCAGCGCCCGCGGCCAGAGCGAACTCCGGGCGATCGTCGAACAGCTGCGCAGGGGAGAGGGGCCCCCGCCCCGCCCCGCGCAGTCGGCCAACCCCGCCTCGGGCGACGAATTCGACCTGCTCTCACAGGAATTGACACGGTCCCACGAGGCCGCCGTGGCAGCCGTCGTGCAGGCGTCGCGGCTCTCCAGCAGCGTCGGAAACGAACAGAAGGTCGAGGTCTTCGTCAACCTCGCCCGGCGCCTGCAGTCCCTGGTCCACCGCGAGATCCAGCTCCTCGACGAGCTGGAGAACGAGGTCGAGGACCCGGAGCTGCTCAAGGGCCTGTTCCACGTCGACCACCTGGCCACCCGCATCCGCCGCCACGCCGAGAACCTCGCCGTGCTCGGCGGCGCCATCTCCCGCCGCCAGTGGTCGAATCCGGTCACCATGACCGAGGTGCTGCGCTCCTCCATCGCCGAGGTCGAGCAGTACCCGCGCGTGAAGCTCGTACCCCCGATCGACGGTACGCTCCGGGGCCATGCCGTGGCCGACGTCATCCACCTCCTCGCCGAACTCGTCGAGAACGCGACGCTGTTCTCCGCGCCGCACACCACGGTGCTGCTGCGCGCCCAGTACGTCACGGCGGGCCTCGCGATCGAGGTCGAGGACCGGGGCCTGGGCATGCCCGTCACCGAGCAGAACAAGATGAACGCCCTGCTCGCCGACCCCGACCAGGTCAACGTCGCGCATCTGCTCCAGGACGGCCGCATCGGACTCTTCGTCGTCTCGGCGCTCGCCCGCCGGCACGGCATCGCCGTACGCCTCCAGTCCAACATCTACGGCGGCGTCCAGGCCGTCCTCGTCCTCCCGCAGGGCCTCCTCGGCGCCGACCCCGAGGGCCTCGCCCAGCACGAGCGCAAGGCCGCCGCGACCGCCGGTTCCTCGGCGATCCCGCCCGGCCAGGTGCAGATGCAGCCGCAGGACAAGCCCGCGGTCCCGATGTCGGCCCCGATGCCGACGCCGACTCCGATGCCTGCGCCGGTCCAGGCCCCGGTCCAGGCCCCTGCTCCGGTCGCGGCCCACGGCCCGGCCCACTCGCAGGCGCCCGTGACCGCCGGTCCGAACGGGACGCCCGGCGTCGGCGGGACGTCCGGCACCGCCCCCGTACCCCCGTCCGTACCCTCGCCCTCCCCGGAGCGGGCCGCCGCCCGGTACGAGGAGGCCCCCACGCCCGGCTCGCACCCGTACCCCCGTACGAGCACGCAGTCGAACGGGTACGGAGACGCCGGTCCCGCCCCCGCGGTACCGGCGCAGCCGGTCGGCCCCGAGCACATGGGTCCGCCGGACTCCCTGCTCTCGCCGCTCCCCCCGGCCCCCCGTGCCGAGGACGACGGCCGGCCCCTGCTCCCCAAGAGGCGCGCACAGGAGCACATCGTCCCGCAGCTGCGGGACGAGCCCGTGACCCGCAAGGCCGAGGAGCACGCCCTGCACGACCCGGGTCTGATGGCCGCGTTCCAGCGCGGCATCAACCTCGCCGAATCCCAGCCCACCCCCCATGAATCGCTGCATGCCGGCGACGCGCACAAGGAGTAGATGCACCATGGCGAGCAATGTGCCGACCGGCCATTCCTCGGACCTCGACTGGCTGCTCAGCGGACTGGTCCAGCGGGTCCCGTACACCCGCAACGCCGTCCTGCTCTCCTCCGACGGTCTCGTGAAATCCGTCCACGGTCTCGACCCCGACGCCGCCGACCACATGGCGGCCCTCGCCTCCGGCCTCTACTCGCTCGGCCGCAGCGCGGGCGCCCGGTTCGGCGACGGCGGCGAGGTCCGCCAGGTGGTCGTGGAGCTCGACTCCACCCTCCTGTTCGTCTCCACCGCGGGCTCCGGCACGTGCCTGGCCGTCCTCGCCGGACGCGAGGCGGACGCCGCCGTCCTCGGCTACGAGATGGCGATGCTCGTCAAGAGCGTCCGGCCGTACCTGGTCACCCCCGCCCGGCAGGCCGCCGGCGCGGTGGGCGGTCTCGGGCAGTAGACGTGACGTCCCATCAGGAAGGACCCTGGCTCGACGACGCGGCCGGGCGGCTGATCCGCCCGTACACCGTGAGCGGCGGCCGGACCAAGCCGACCACCGCCCTGGACCTGCTGTCCCTGGTGATGGCGACCGGCTCGATGCCGCAGGCACACATGGGTCCCGAGCACAGCCTGGCCCTCGGGCTGTGCGACGGACCCACCTCGGTCGCCGAGATCGCGGCGCACTTACGGCTGCCGGCCGTCGTCACCAAGGTCCTGCTCTCCGACCTCGTGGACTGCGGGGCGCTGACCGCCCGGGCGCCCCGCTTCCACGCCAATCCAACCGACCGTTCCTTGCTGGAGGCAGTGCTCGATGGCCTACGACAACGGCTCTGAGCGCCACGACAGTTTCGCGGCCGACCCGTTCCCCACCGCGCTCAAGATCCTGGTGGCGGGCGGATTCGGCGTGGGCAAGACGACCCTCGTGGGCGCGGTCAGCGAGATCGAACCGCTGAGCACCGAGGAGCTGCTCACCTCGGTCAGCGCGGCCACCGACAGCCTGGAGGGTGTGGAGTCCAAGACGACGACCACCGTCGCCATGGACTTCGGCCGCATCACGCTCGACAACCGCCACGTCCTGTACCTCTTCGGCACCCCCGGCCAGGAGCGCTTCTGGTTCATGTGGGACGAGCTCTCCGAGGGCGCGCTCGGAGCGATCGTCCTCGCCGACACCCGCAGGCTCCAGGAGTGCTTCTCCGCCGTGGACTTCTTCGAACGGCGCGGGATCCAGTTCATCGTGGCGGTCAACGAGTTCGACGGCGCCTACCGTTACGAACCGGACGAGGTACGGGCCGCCCTCGACCTCAAGCCGGAGGTGCCGGTCGTCCTCTGCGACGCCCGGATCTCCAGCTCCGGCATCCGCACCCTGCTGACCCTCGTCCAGCATCTGCTCACCACCATCCCGGACACCGTGCCGAGCTACGGAGCAACGCCATGACCTACGACCCGACCGGTCATCTCCTGCTGACCCCCATCGACAAGGACGCGCCCGCCCGCGTGCAGCGGCTGCGCGAACTCGGCCTGGGGGAGCGGCCGGACCCGGCGTTCGACGATTTCGCCCACCGGCTCGCCGAAGTGACCGGCGCCCCGTTCTCCATGGTGAACTTCATCGACGAGAACCGGCAGTTCTTCGCGGGGCTTCACACCCCCGAGGGCACCCACTCCGGCAGCGACCTGGGCGCGGCCGCCGCGGGCGGCGGCGTCGGCCGCTTCATGGCCCGTGACCACGGCTACTGCCCGCACGTGGTGGTGCGGCGCAAGGCGCTCGTCCTCGAGGACGTCTGCGACTACCCGCGCTTCGCGGGGAACCCGGTCGTGGACGAGATCGGCATCCGCTCCTACATGGGGGCGCCGCTGATAGACCGTACCGGTGTCGCCCTCGGCACCATCTGCGTGGTCGACACCGACGTACGGCCGTGGGGGCGGGCCGGCCTGGAGACGATCAAGGCGATGGCGGCGGAGCTCGTGGAGCAGATCCACCGCCGTGAGGACGGCATGTTCTGACCCGTCGGGTCCCATGAACGCCCGGGAGCCCCGGTACGGCAGCCGCCGTACCGGGGCTCCCGGCCCGTGGGGGTGGGTGTCAGGCGTACACAGACTCCAGCGCCGGCGTGCGGACCAGCTCGGACAGCCGCTCCGACCAGCTGCCCTTGTCCTGGCCGAGCGCGACCTCGGCCAGCCGGAGGAGCTGGATGTCGGAGGTGCCGGCCGGGGCGAAGATGTGGTGCGCGTCACGGAGGTACCGCTCGATGGCCCGGTCCGTGAAGAGGCCGGCGGCGGCGTGGATCTCCATCGCGTTGCGACCGGAGTCGATCGCCGACTCGACGTTGACGAGCTTGGCGTTCATCAGCTCGGTGTCGCAGGAGAGGCCCTGGTCGAGCAGGTGCACGGCGTGGTACGCGGCCAGCCGGGCGGTCATCAGCCGGGACTGCATCTGCCCCAGCTTCAGCTTGACCGTGGGCAGGTCGTGGAGCGGCTTGCCGTAGCGGATGCGCTCGGAGGCGAACCGCGTGGTCTCCTCCAGGATCGCCTGGTGGATGCCGAGCGAGACGGCGGTGAGGTTGGCCCGGCCGTACAGCACGCTGGAGGAGTACGCGACGGCGAGGCCGTCGCCCTCGTCGCCGAGTCGGTTGGCGGCCGGCACCCGGCAGTTCTCGAAGATCAGCTCGCCGAAGCTGAAGCCGTGGAGGCCCATGGCCGGCTGCTGCGGACCGGTCCTGAACCCCGGGCGATCGGATTCGACCAGGAAGGCGGTGAGTCCCTTCGATCCCGGACCGGTCCTGACCACGACGCCGTGCAGATCACCGACGTGGCTGTTGCCGACGTAGACCTTGCTGCCGTTGAGGATGTAGTCGTCGCCGTCCCGGACCGCGCTGGCGCTCATGCCGAGGACGTGGCCGCCGGACTCGGGCTCGGTGACCGCGATGGTCGGCAGGCAGGCGCCGGCGGCGATCTCGGGAAGCCAGGTCTTGCGCTGCTCGTCGCTGCCGAAGTGGACGATCTTGGCGGTGCCCAGCTGGGAGGCCTGCACCATGGCGCCCATGGCGCCGCTGACCCGGGAGAGCTCCTCGATGATGATCGTCTTGGCCAGGTGGCCGGCGCCCATACCGCCGTATTCCTGGCTGATTGTCGCGCCCAGCCAGCCCTGCTCGGCGATCTTGCGGGACAGCTCGTGGTGGACCGTCCGCGAGGCCTCCATCTCGGCTATCCGTGGCCGAACCTCACGCTCCGCGAAGTCGCGGACCGTTTCCCTGAGCTCATGATGCAGTCGGCTGCTGAAGTAGCTGTCCATCCGAGTCCTCCCCTGCGAAACGCCTGCTCGGCGGGTTGTCCGAGCAGGTGGTGCATCGGCAGTGGTCCCGTCCCGAACAGGCCGACCGCTTCATGGTTCTTGATCTTTACGGAACGGATCAATATCGCCATGAAGTTTGTCCGAAACAGGTGCGGTTGACGATTGGGTCTGACTGTGTTTCGTCTGGTCTTGGCCTGCTCTAGCAGATCCCGAGTCCCTTCCCCATGGTCATCTTTTTGCCACACGCCAACGGCAACAAAGGTGCTGACATAGGGCGATGATCTCCCGGATGTCGCCACATGAGCCTCTTCCTCCCCAGAAGGGCGGCATTCCCGAAGCCCCCCGCCCCTCTTCCTGCCCAGGTGGCACCGCACTCCGTCCCGCCGGACCCCCTTTCCACGCCGCCGGAGCGGGGCGCGCGGGCGTACTCCGGAGCGCGGGGGCGCATCACGGAGAGTGAGCGCCGCACCCCCGGTGCGCCCTCCGCGTCCGGGCGCCAGGAAACGCGTGCGTGACCACCGGGGAAAGTGCGGTATTGTTCTCATGCGCGTCCGGCCAGGGGAAAGCCCAGGTCAGACGGGTATCGGGACGTGGCGCAGCTTGGTAGCGCACTTGACTGGGGGTCAAGGGGTCGCAGGTTCAAATCCTGTCGTCCCGACTGTGCGGAAACGCAGGTCGGAGGCCGTTCTCTCATCCATGAGAGGGCGGCCTTTCGTGCGTTCGGACGCGTGCTCGTAGCCGTGTGGTCCAACGCCCGGGCCGGGGCCGGTGGGAGGACCACCGGCCCCGGCCCGGGCGGGTACCGGCCTGTCACATCGGGTCGGGGAAGATGTCGCTGATGCTCCAGGCGACGCTGAAGCAGGGTACGAGGGCGTGGGCCTCCTGCTCGGTGTCCAGGGTCTGGAGCGCGAGGATCTGGCTCATGGGTGATCTCCTCTTTCTGTCGGGTCGTGTCGGTCGGTCACTGCACACCTCGGCACGGAGGCGTTCCCCGCCGTGCCGAGGGGGTCATGGGGCCCGTCCAAGTGACGTCAGGCGGCTGCCTGGAGTCGGGGACGCGCGTGGTGGTCCGTCAGGAGCGGGCCGGCCAGCAGGCGGTGCAGGGCCAGCAGGACACCGGCCCCGCCACTGGACAGGTCGGCGGTGAACCGCTGCGAACCCGCTCCGAGGAAGCGCACACCGCGCCGGTACGGGACTGCGTACTTCAGCAGGCCGGTCGCGGCGCGCACCGCGTCCCTGCGGGCGGCGTCCGTGCCGGTGAGCTCGGCGTGCCCGGTCAGGAACCAGCTCAGTCCGGCCAGCCCCCGGTACAGGCCCGCCTCCTTCGTGGCACAGGAGACCCGGATGCCGGCGACCAGCCGCGGCAGCGCCGCGGCGCAGCGCTCGTCCGGCGCGGTGGCCACGTAGCGGCTGAGCACCGCCGCGAGACCGGCCGCGCCCGTGGCCAGGTACGGCATGGCACGGGTGAGCTGCGCGTTGTCCGAGAGGGACAGGGTGCCGTCGTCCAGCGGAAAGGTCCGGTCGAGCTCCTGGTGGAGCAGCAGGCGGCCCGCCTCCAGGAAGCGGCCCTCGCCGGTGTCGCGGGCCAGGCGGTGCAGGAAGAGGGCGAGCCCCGAGCGGCCGTGCAGCAGGCCGCGGGCGTCGTGCTCGCCGAGGGCGGCCGGCAGGTCGGGGGTGCGCAGCAGGCCTTCCCCCGCCGCGGCGGCCCGCTCCAGGTGACTGCTCTCCCCGGTCAGCCGGTGCAGGGCGAGCCAGCCCAGACCGACCCCGGCCCGCCCGCCGGCCAGGGTGCCGCAGGAGGCGGTGAGCGGGTGGCCGTCGGCGTCCCGGAGCAGGTCGACGGCCTCGTCCAGCCGGCCGAGGCCGGCCAGCACCCGGGCGATGCCGGCCGAGCCGACGAGCAGTCCGGGGGGCAGTGCGTCGCGCAGCGCCAGCGTGTCGTGGCGCAGCCGTTCGCGGATCTCCTCCGG